>NZ_JBICYJ010000005.1:0-303513 GCF_043200835.1 Kitasatospora sp. NPDC048365 | reverse complement strand
CCGAGCAGCAGGAGCAGGGCGGTCAGTGGTACCAGGAGCCATCGGCGCATCGGCGGCGTCATCCTCGGGAGCGGGGTGCGGAGGTGCTGGGGTGGGGGGGGGGGGGGGGGGGGGGGCGCGGGGGGGGGGGGGGGGGGGGGGCGGGGGGGGGGGGGGGGGGGGGGGGGCCCCCCCCCCCCCCGTCGCACTCCCACCCCCGCTTCCAGAAGGGCACGACAGACACGATGGCACCGACGACCAAGGCGGCCGGAGACGGCAGCGGCCTGGTGGAGATGTCCTGGGACCCGATCACCCGGATCGTGGGCAGCCTGGGCATCCACACGAAGATCGACTTCAAGCAGAAGCGGGTCGCGGAGTGCTACAGCACCTCGTCGGTCTTCCGCGGCTACAGCGTCTTCATGCGGGGCAAGGACCCGCGCGACGCGCACTTCATCACCAGCCGGATCTGCGGCATCTGCGGCGACAACCACGCCACCTGTTCGGTCTACGCGCAGAACATGGCGTACGGCGTGAAGCCCCCGCACCTCGGTGAGTGGATCATCAACCTCGGCGAGGCCGCCGAGTACATGTTCGACCACAACATCTTCCAGGAGAACCTGGTCGGGGTCGACTACTGCGAGAAGATGGTCCGCGAGACCAACCCCGGCGTGCTGGAGCTGGCCGAGCGCACCCAGGCGCCGCATGCCGGCGACCACGGCTACAAGACCATCGCCGACATCATGCGGTCGCTCAACCCGATCGAGGGCGAGTTCTACCGCGAGGCGCTGCAGGTCAGCCGCTACACCCGGGAGATGTTCTGCCTGATGGAGGGCCGCCACGTGCACCCCTCCACGCTCTACCCGGGCGGTGTCGGCACGGTCGCGACGGTGCAGCTGTTCACCGACTACCTCACCCGGCTGATGCGCTACGTGGAGTTCATGAAGAAGGTCGTGCCGCTCCACGACGACCTCTTCGACTTCTTCTACGAGGCGCTGCCCGGGTACGAGGAGGTCGGCCGCCGCCGCGTCCTGCTCGGCTGCTGGGGCAGCCTCAACGACCCCGACCACTGCGACTTCACCTACCGCAACATGACGGACTGGGGCCGGCGGATGTTCGTCACCCCGGGCGTCGTGGTCGACGGCAAGCTGGTCACCAACGACCTCACCGAGATCAACCTCGGCATCCGGATCCTGCTCGGCAGCTCGTA
The DNA here is from genome assembly GCF_043200835.1 of Kitasatospora sp. NPDC048365. Lineage (NCBI taxonomy): Bacteria > Bacillati > Actinomycetota > Actinomycetes > Kitasatosporales > Streptomycetaceae > Kitasatospora > Kitasatospora sp. NPDC048365. The sequence continues at coordinate 302,327 of NZ_JBICYJ010000005.1, read as the reverse complement.
CTACGAGGACTGGCAGGGCAAGGAGATGTTCGTCACCCACGACCCGCTCGGCAACCCGGTCGACCCGCGGCACCCGTGGAACCAGCACACCGTCCCGCAGCCGCAGAAGCGGAACTTCGACGACAAATACAGCTGGGTGATGTCCCCCCGCTGGTTCGACGGCAAGGACCACCTGGCGCTCGACACCGGCGGCGGCCCGATCGCCCGGCTGTGGTCCACGGCGCTGTCGGGGCTGGTCGACATCGGCTACGTCAAGGCCACCGGGCACAGCGTGGTCATCAACCTGCCCCGCTCGATGACCAAGCCGGAGACCACCTTCGAGTGGAAGATCCCGCAGTGGAGCAACGCCATCGAGCGCAACCGCGCCCGCACCTACTTCCAGGCCTACGCGGCGGCGGCCGCCCTGCACTTCGCCGAGAAGGCGCTGGAGGAGGTCCGGGCCGGCCGCAGCCAGACCTGGGAGCGGTTCGAGGTGCCCGACGAGTCGATCGGCTGCGGCTTCACCGAGGCCGTCCGCGGCGTCCTCTCGCACCACATGGTGATCCGCGACGGGAAGATCGCCAACTACCACCCGTACCCGCCGACCCCGTGGAACGCCAGCGTCCGCGACAGCTACGGCACGCCCGGACCGTACGAGGACGCGGTGCAGAACACCCCGATCTTCGAGGAGAACTCCCCGGAGAACTTCAAGGGCATCGACATCATGCGGGCCGTCCGCAGCTTCGACCCCTGCCTGCCCTGCGGCGTACACATGTACGTGGGCGGCGGGAAGACCGTGCAGAAGATGCACGTGCCCACCGGCCTGAGCGGGCTCGCATGACGGCCGAACAGACCGGGCTGCGGATCCAGGAGGCGCTCGACCGGCTCGCCGACGGGGGCGCGCAGGAAGCCGGCGAGCAGCTGGTGCGCGACCTGATGGAGCTGTACGGCGACGGCCTCGCCCGGCTGGTCCGGGCCGTGCCGGCGCCGGCGCTGGACCGGCTGCTGGACGACCCGGCGGTGGCCGGGCTGCTGGTCCTGCACGACCTGCACCCCGAGGACGCCACCGCCCGGATCCGCCGCGCGCTCGCCACCCTCCCCGAGCCGGTCGAACTGGCCGGCTACGACGAAGGCACCGGCACCGTCCGGCTGCGCCGCACCCGCGGTGGCTGCGGCTGCTCCGAGCAGGACCTCGAGGACGTCCTCGCCTGCCACGCGCCCGAAGTCACGGCCGTGGAACTGGAACAGGCCCCGCAGTTGCTGCAGATCTCCACCCGCCCGCCCACCCCGGCGGAGGCACGGTGAGCGCCCGCCGACTCGACCGGCCCGGGACCGCGCTGCTGCGCCGGCTGCGCGAACCGGCTCCGCCGCAGCCCGAGCGCTGCGCCTTCTGCGGGCAGCGCGTCCCGCAGCAGCACCGGCACCTGGTGGACACCGAGGAACAGGCGCTGACCTGCGTCTGCACCGCGTGCGGGCTGCTCTTCCAGCAGCCCGGCGCGGCCGGCGGCCGCTACCGCGGCGTCCCCGACCGCCACCTGGTCGACCCGGACCTGCGGATCGGCGAGGAGGCCTGGGCCGCGCTGGGCATCCCGGTCGGCACCGCGTTCCTCTTCCGCAACTCCCGGCAGGACCGGCTCGTGGTGCTCTACCCCGGCCCGGGCGGCGCCACCGAGAGCGAACCGGACGAGGCCGCCTGGCGGACCGTCCTCGGCGACAGCCCGCTCGCCGCCGTCCTGGAGCCCGACGTGGAGGCACTGCTGCTGCGGCACGGCGAGGACGGCGTCCGGTGCCACCTGGTCCCGATCGACGCCTGCTACGAACTGGTCGGCCGGCTGCGGCGCTGCTGGCGCGGCTTCGACGGCGGCGCCGAGGCCCGCGCCGAGCTCGACGCCTTCTTCGCCGGGCTCGCCGAGCGCGCCAGGCCGCTGCGGGTGGAGGCCGCGTCGTGACCGAACTCGCCTTCGCCTGCACCGGCGTGACGACCGATCCGCACGCTGCCGGTCCCACCCTGCTGTTCCGGCTGCGGATCACCGCACCGGCCGGCACCCGGGTGCACGCCCTCGCGCTCCGCTGCCAACTGCGCATCGAACCCGCCCGCCGCGGCTACGACGAGGCGGAGGGCGAGCGGCTCGCCGACCTGTTCGGCGAGCGCTCCCGCTGGGGCACCACGCTCAACCCGGTCCAGCTCGCCCAGGTGCCGCTGATGGTCCCCGGCTTCACCGGCGAGACCGAGGTGGACCTGCCCGTCCCGTGCACCTACGACATGGACGTCGCCTCCGCCCGCTACCTCAAGGCGCTGGGCGGCGGGGACGTCCCCCTGCTGCTGCTGTTCTCCGGCACCGCGTTCGCCGGGCCCGGCGGGTTCCAGGTCGCCCCGGTGCCCTGGGACCGGGAGGCCGCGGTGCGGATGCCCGTCGCGGTGTGGCGGGAGGCCATCGACCGGCACTTCCCCGGCTGCGGCTGGCTGCGGCTGCCCGAGGACCTGATGGACGCGCTGCTCGCCTACCGGTCCAGCCGCGCCCTGCCCTCCTGGGAGGCCACCGTGCGTGAACTGCTCGCCGCCACCGAGCTCCAGGAGGCCGCCCGGTGACCGCCGCCGACACCCTCCCCGAGGAGCTCGACAGCAGGTTCGCCCAGGCCCGGCAGATCGCCGACGCCGTCCTCTTCGAGGGGTACGTGCTGTACCCGTACCGCGCCTCCGCCGCCAAGAACCGGCTGCGCTGGCAGTTCGGCGTGCTCGTCCCGTCCGGCTGGGGCGAGGACAGCGGCGAGCACTCCCACCAGCGCACCGAGTGCCTGATGGAGCCGCGCCCCGGCGACCGGCTGGCCGTGGAGCTGCGCTTCCTGCGGGCGCAGCGCCGTACCGTCGAACGGGCCGTGCCCGGCGGTGGCTTCGAGCCGGTCGAGGAGCTGGAGCTCGCCGACCGGGTCCTCGTCCCGTGGGACGAGGGCGTCGAGGAGCGCATCGAACTCCTGCTCCCGGTCGAGGAGTTGACCGAGGAGGTGGCGCACCCCTTCCGGCTGCCGGCCCGCTCGGAGACCGAGGCGGTCCTGGACGGCAGCACACCGGTCGGCAGGCTGCTGCGCCGGCGCGAGCAGGTCGACGGGGTGCTGCGGCTGACCGCCCGCGAGGTGCCGGGCCCGTACGCGGCCCAGCGGCTGACCGTGGTGGTGGAGAACACCACCGGGTGGACGCCGGCGCCGCAGGACGGGCGGGACGCGGCGCTGCCGCACTCGCTGGTCTCGGCGCACCTGCTGCTCGGCCTCGACCGCGGTTCCTTCCTGTCGGTCACCGACCCTCCCGAATGGGCCAGGGCGGCCGTCGCGGAGTGCCGCAACGAGCACACCTGGCCGGTCCTCGCCGGGCCGCCCGGGCGCTGCCGGGTGCTGCTCTCCTCGCCGATCATCCTGGAGGACCACCCGAGCGTCGCCCCCGAGAGCCCCGGCGCGCTGTACGACGCGACCGAGATCGACGAGATCCTGGCGCTGCGGACCGCCGCCCTGACCGACCGTGAGAAGCGCGAGGCCCGTGGCACCGACGAGCGGGCCGGCGCGGTGATCGACCTCGCCGACTCGATGCCGCCGGAGGTGCTGGAGCGGCTGCACGGTGCGGTCCGGGGCCTGCGCGAGATCACCGGCAACGCGCCCGACCAACCCTGGTGGGACCCGGGCGACGACCCCGAAGTCGACCCGGAGCGGGACCGGGTGCTCGTCGCGGGCCGCCAGGTCGGCGCGGGCAGCCGGGTCGTACTGCGGCCCGGTCGGCGGCGCACCGACGCGCAGGACCTGTTCCTCGACGGGCGCACCGCCGTGGTCGAGGCCGTCCTGCACGACGTGGACGGCTCGGTGCACCTCGCGGTGACGGTCGAGGACGACCCCGGCGCGGACCTGTGGCGGGCCCAGGGCCGGTTCCGGTACTTCCAGCCGGACGAGATCACCCCGCTGGAGGAGTCATGAGCGCCGGCCGGGTGCTGGTCGCCGGGGTCGGCAACATCTTCCTCGGCGACGACGGGTTCGGCGTGGAGACCGTCCGGCGACTGCGCGAGCACCCGCTGCCGGCCGACGTCGAACTGCTCGACGTCGGCGTGCGCGGCGTCCACCTGGCGTACCAGGTGCTGGACGGCTACCGGATGCTGGTCCTGGTCGACGCGACCGCGCGCGGCGGCGAACCGGGCACGGTCTACCTGATCGAACCGGACGCCGGGCCCGTGGAGGCGCCCGTGCTGGACGGGCACCGGATGGGGCCGGACGCCGTGCTCGCGCTGCTCGGCACGCTGGCCGCCGGCACCGGTGGCACCGCGCCCGAGCAGATCGTCGTGGTGGGCTGCGAACCGGCGTCGCTGGACGAGGGGATCGGGCTGAGCGCGCCGGTGGCCGCCGCCGTCCCGGAGGCGGTCCGGGTGGTCCTGCGGGCCGTCGGCGCGGACGTGCCGCCGGAGCGGGCGGACGTGCAAACGGAGAGAGAGGCATCGGCATCATGAGCAAACTGTTCGGCGTGGCCGTCGTGACCACCGTCGCGGTCCTGGTCTGGCAGAACCTGGACGACATCCGGCGCTATCTGCGGATCAGCCGGATGTGACCCGCGGACTGCTGCGAACGGCGTAGTCCCGGGTGCGGCGGCGGCGCGGCTTCCTGCCGCTGCCGCCGCCGCGCCCTGTAATGGGGCCTTGTTGTCTCCCAGCGGTCGGAGCGGGCCGATGCACGAGATGTCGATCGCGACGGCGGTGGTCGAGCAGGTGGACGCCGCGGCGCGCGAGCACGGGATGGACGCGGTGGCGCGGGTGCGCCTGCAGGTCGGCGAGCTGGCCGGGGTGGTGCCGTCGGCGCTCGACTTCTGCTTCGAACTGGCCTGTGCCGGAACGCTGCTGGAGGGCGCCGTGCTGGAGACCGAGTCGGTGGCGGCCCGCGCGAGGTGTCTGCCGTGCGCGACGGAATGGGCCGTCGGGATGCCGCCCGATCTCGGCTGCCCGCGCTGCGGCGGCGGCAGCGTCGAACTGCTGGCCGGCCGCGAGCTGCAGATCCTCGGCGTCGACTGGGCGGAGCGCCCGGCGGGCGCCGCGGCCCGACAGGAAGGCTGAACTCCCATGTGTCGCACGGTTGGAACCCCGCAGGTGGAACTCCGGCAGGCGGTCCTCGCCAGGAACGACGACGGCGCCCGCGAGCTGCGCGCCCGGCTGGCCGCCCGGGGCACCGTCGCGGTGAACCTGCTCTCCAGCCCCGGCAGTGGCAAGACCGCACTGCTGGAGGCCGAACTCGGCCTGGCGAGGGAGCGCGGGATCCCCGTCGCGGCGCTCACCGCCGACCTCGCGACGGAGAACGACGCGGTGCGGCTGGCCCGTTCGGGCGTGCCGGTGAAGCAGGTGCTCACCGACGGGCTGTGCCACCTGGAGACCGCGATGCTCGGCCGGGAACTGGACGGCTGGCTGCCGCCCGACACCCGGCTGCTGTTCGTGGAGAACGTCGGCAACCTGGTCTGCCCGGCCTCCTACGACCTCGGCGAGTCGCTGCGGGTCGCACTGGCCTCCGTCACCGAGGGCGAGGACAAGCCCCTCAAGTACCCGACGGCGTTCGGACTCGCCAACCTGGTCCTGGTGACCAAGACGGACCTCGCCGCGGCGGTGGAGTTCGACGAGGCGCTGTTCCTGGCGAACGTGGCGCGCGTGAACCCGGGGGTGGAGGTGGTGTTCACCTCGGCCCGGACCGGGCAGGGTGTGGGCGGCCTGCTGGACCGGGCGTGCGCGGTGCTGGACGGCGCGCAGCCGCACCGCCCGGTGATGGCGACCGCACCGGTGCACGGGCACGGCCACGGCCACGGCCACCAGGCGGTCGAGGCGCCCGCCCGCTCCGGTGGCGGCGTGGCGGCGGAGCAGCGATGACGGTCCGTCAGGCGGACGCGGTCGCGTTGCAGCGGCGGCGGGTGGCCGTCCACGGGGTCGTGCAGGGCGTCGGCTTCCGTCCGTTCGTCTTCGCGCTGGCCGCCGAGCTCGGCCTGGCCGGCACCGTCACCAACACCGGCGAGGGCGTCCTCGCCGAGGTCGAGGGCCCGGGCGGGGCGGTGGAGGCGTTCTGCCGGCGCGTCGTGGGCGACGCGCCGCCGTTGGCCCGGGTCGACGGCGTCGAGCACACGCCGCTGGCGCCCACCGGCGCGACCGGTTTCGTGATCACCCCGTCCCGGGACGACGGCCGGCGGCGGGCCGCCGTCCCGCCGGACACCGCCACCTGCGCGGACTGCCTCGCCGAGCTGGCCGACCCCGCCGACCGGCGCCACCGGCACCCGTTCATCAGCTGCACCAACTGCGGGCCGCGCCACACCATCGTCACCGGCCTGCCGTACGACCGCGCCAACACCACCATGGCGGACTTCCCGATGTGCCGGGACTGCGCACGGGAGTACACCGACCCGGCCGACCGGCGCTTCCACGCCCAGCCGGTCTGCTGCCACGCCTGCGGGCCCGAACTCGCCCTCGTCGTACCCGGGCTGCCGACCGTCCGGCGCGAGGCCGCCCTCGACGGCGCCCGTCGGCTGCTGCGCGACGGGGCGGTGCTGGCCGTCAAGGGCATCGGCGGGTACCACCTGGCGTGCGACGCGCTGAACCGGGAGAGCGTCGCCCTGCTGCGCCTGCGCAAGCGGCGCGGCGCGAAGCCGTTCGCGCTGATGGCCCGGGACCTCGCCGAGCTCGCCCCGCTGGTGGAGCTGGGCCCGGTGGAGGAGGAGCTGCTCACCGGCGCCGCCCGGCCGATCGTGCTGCTCCGGCGCTCGGGGCAGCCGTCGCCGCCGGCCCTGGAGGCCGTCGCGCCGGGCAGCCCCGATCTCGGGGTCATGCTGCCGTACACCCCGCTGCACCACCTGCTGCTGGCGCCGCCGGGCCCCGGGCTGCTGGTGATGACCAGTGCGAACCTCTCCGGCGAGCCGATCGTCACCGACGACCGGGACGCCTTCGACCGGCTCGCCGCGCTGGTGGACGGCTGGCTGACGCACGACCGGGTCATCCACGTCCCCTGCGAGGACTCGGTGGTGCGGGTGGTCGACGGGGAGCAGCTGCCGGTGCGCCGCTCCCGCGGGCACGCCCCGCTGCCGCTGCCGCTGCCCGTACCGGTCCGGCCGGTCCTGGCGGTCGGCGGCGACCTGAAGAACACCTTCGCGCTGGCCCGCGACGGCTGCGCCTGGCTGTCCGGCCACATCGGGGACATGGACGACCTCGCGACGCTGGACGCCTTCGACCGGGCGGCGGCGCACCTGGGGTCCGTCACCGGTGTGCGGCCCGAGGTGCTGGCGGTCGACCGCCACCCCGGCTACCGCTCGGCCCGGCACGCGCGGCGGTCCTTCGCGGACGCGGAGCTGCGGCCGGTGCAGCACCACCACGCGCACATCGCGTCCGTCATGGCGGAGCACGGACTGGACGGCCGGTGTCCCGTGATCGGCGTCGCGTTCGACGGCACCGGGTACGGCGAGGACGGCGCGGTGTGGGGCGGCGAGGTGCTGGTCGCCGACTACGACGGTTTCCGCCGCTTCGGGCACCTGGCGTACGTGCCGCTGCCGGGCGGTGACGCGGCGGTGCTCCGCCCGTACCGGATGGCACTGGCCCACCTGTGGGCGGCGGGGCTGCCCTGGGCGGCCGGGCTGGCACCGGTCGGGGCCTGCCCTGCGGACGAACTCGGGTTGTTGGAGCAGCAGTTGCGGCGCTCGGTGAACTGCGTGCCGACGTCCAGCATGGGGCGCCTGTTCGACGCGGTGTCCTCGCTGGCCGGTGTGTGCCAGCTGGCCGGGTACGAGGCGCAGGCGGCGATCGAGCTGGAGGCCGCGGCGCTGGCCCACGGGCCGGCCGAGGGCTACGCCTTCGGCCTCCGGCGGGAGGACGGCGTGCTGCTCGGCGACCCCGCGCCGGTGCTGGCCGCAGTGGTCGCCGACCTCGCCGGCGGCGCGTCGGGCGGCCTGGTCGCCTCCCGGTTCCACGCCGCGGTGGCCGAGCTGGTGCGCGCCCAGTGCCGGGCGGCGCGGGAGGAGAGCGGCCTGGAGACGGTCGCGCTGAGCGGCGGCGTGTTCGCCAACGCGCTGCTCTCCTCGGCCTGTGCGCACGGGCTTCGGGCGGACGGCTTCACCGTGCTGCGGCACCGCCGGGTGCCCCCCAATGACGGCGGGCTGGCGCTGGGCCAGCTGATGGTGGCGGCCCGGGCCGGCGGCCCGGGCGCGGGTTGAGAGGAGAGAGCGGATGTGCCTGGCTGTGCCCGGCAGGGTGATGGAGATCGCTGAGCGGGACGGGACGCGGATGGCGGTCGTCGATTTCGGCGGGGTGGTCAAGGACGTGTGCCTGGAGTACCTGCCGGATCTGCAGGTCGGCGAGTACGCCATCGTGCACGTCGGGTTCGCGCTGCAGCGCCTGGACGAGGAGTCGGCCCGGCGAACCCTCGACCTCTTCGCCGAACTCGGTCTGTTGCAGGAGGAGTTCGGCGACCCGTGGGAGGCCGCGGCGGGAACGGTTGCGACGGAGGAGCGGCAGTGAGGTACCTGGAGGAGTTCCAGAACCCGGAGTTGGCGGGCGGGCTGCTGGCCGACCTCCGCGCGGCGGTCACCCGGCCGTGGGCGCTGATGGAGGTCTGCGGCGGCCAGACGCACACCATCATCCGGCACGGGATCGACCAACTTCTCCCGGAGGGACTGGAGTTGATCCACGGGCCGGGCTGTCCGGTGTGCGTCACCCCGCTCGAGATGATCGACCGGGCACTGGCCATCGCCGCCCGGCCCGGGGTGATCTTCTGCTCCTTCGGTGACATGCTGCGGGTGCCCGGCACCGACCGCGACCTGTTCCGGGTCCGCGGCGAGGGCGGCGACGTCCGGGTGGTCTACTCGCCGCTCGACGCGCTGAGGATCGCCCGGGAGAACCCGGACCGCGAGGTGGTCTTCTTCGGCATCGGCTTCGAGACCACCGCCCCGCCCAACGCCATGGCCGTCCACCTGGCCCGCAAGCAGGGCGTGCGCAACTTCAGCATGCTGGTCTCGCACGTCCGGGTCCCCCCGGCCATCGAGGCCATCATGAACTCGCCCGACTGCCGCGTGCAGGGCTTCCTGGCCGCCGGGCACGTGTGCAGCGTGATGGGCACCGACGAGTACCCGGCGCTGGCCGATCGCCACCGGGTGCCGATCGTGGTCACCGGCTTCGAGCCGCTCGACATCCTGGAAGGGATCCGGCGCACCGTACGGCAGTTGGAGCGCGGCGAGCACACCGTCGACAACGCCTACCCGCGAGCCGTCCGGCCGGAGGGCAATCCGGCGGCGCGGGCCATGCTGGAGGACGTCTTCGAGGTGACCGACCGGGCCTGGCGCGGCATCGGCGTCATCCCGCAGAGCGGCTGGCGCCTCTCCCCGCGCTACCGCGACCACGACGCCGAGCACCGCTTCGACGTCACCGGGATCACCACCTGCGAGCCCGCGCAGTGCCGGGCCGGCGAGGTGCTGCAGGGCCAGCTCAAGCCCAACGAGTGCGAGGCCTTCGGCACCCTCTGCACCCCGCGCACGCCGCTCGGCGCCACCATGGTGTCCAGCGAAGGCGCGTGCGCGGCCTACTACCTCTACCGGCGGCTCAGCGCGCCGGCCGTCCCCCGGGAGGCGAGCCCCGTTGGCTGACACCGAGATCCTCGACGCGCCCACCTCGACCCGGCCCGCGGAGCCCGACTTCTCCGGGTGGTCCTGTCCCCTGCCCCTGCGCGACCACCCCCGGGTGGTGATGGGCCACGGCGGCGGCGGGGCGATGTCCGCCGAGCTGGTGGCCAACCTGTTCGTCCCCGCGTTCGGCGGCCCGGCCCTCGCCGGCCTCGGCGACTGCGCCGTCCTGGAACTCGGCGGCGCCAGGCTCGCGTTCTCCACCGACACCTACGTCGTGCGGCCGCTGTTCTTCCCCGGCGGCAGCATCGGCGACCTCGCCGTCAACGGCACGGTCAACGACCTCGCGATGAGCGGCGCCCGGCCCGCCTACCTCTCCTGCGGCTTCGTCCTGGAGGAAGGGGTCGAGATGGCCGTGGTCGACCGGGTGGCCCGCGCACTCGGCGCCGCCGCACGGGCGGCCGGGGTGGAGGTCGCCACCGGGGACACCAAGGTGGTCGAGTCGGGCCACGGCGACGGCATCTACCTGAACACCGCCGGCATCGGGCTCGTCCCGGCCGGCGTGGACATCAGGCCGCAGCGCGCGGTCCCCGGCGACGTGGTGATCGTCAGCGGGGAGATCGGACTGCACGGCGTCGCCATCATGAGCGTCCGCGAGGGCCTGGAGTTCGGCGTCGAGATCGAGAGCGACTGCGCGGCGCTCGGCGGCCTGGTCGAGGCGATGCTCGCCGCCACGCCGGACCTGCACGTCCTGCGCGACCCCACCCGCGGCGGGCTCGCCGCCGCGCTCAACGAGATCGCCGCGGCGGCCGGCGTCGGCGTCGTGGTGAACGAGCGGTCCGTGCCGATTCCGCCGCAGGTCGCGAACGCCTGCGCCGTGCTGGGCCTCGACCCGATGTACGTCGCCAACGAGGGCAAGCTGGTCGCCTTCGTCCCCCGGCAGGAGGCCGACGCGGTGCTGGCGGCGATGCGCGCCCACCCGCTCGGCGCCCGCGCGACGGTGATCGGCGAATGCGTCGCCGACCACCCCGGCATGGTCGTGGCCCGGACGGCGTTCGGCGCCACCCGGGTGGTGGACCTGCCCGTGGGCGAGCAGCTCCCGCGGATCTGCTGACCCCGCGCCGGCGGGAGGCCCGGGCGTCCCGGGCCTCCCGCCGGCGCAGGGCGCGGCGGTACTCGCCGCCGGGCGGGCGGCCGGGGAGACTGGGTACTGTGACTGACTTCCGCGAGACGCTGGACTACCAGACCTTCGGCCGGGCGATGCGCGAGCTCGCGCAGACGATCGCCGACGACGGGTACGAGCCCGATCTGATCCTGAGCATCGCCCGCGGCGGCGTGTTCGTGGCCGGCGGTCTGGCGTACGCCCTGGACTGCAAGAACCTGCACCTGGTGAACGTCGAGTTCTACACCGGTGTCGGCACCACGCTCGAGTTCCCGGTCATGCTCGCGCCCGTCCCCCAGGAGGTCGACTTCACCGACAAGAAGGTCCTGATCGCCGACGACGTGGCCGACACCGGCAAGACGCTGCAGCTGGTCCACGACTTCTGTCTCAGCCACGTCGCCGAAGTGCGGTCGGCCGTCCTCTACGAGAAGACGCAGTCGCTGGTGAAGTGCGAGTACGTCTGGAAGCGGACCGACGGCTGGATCAACTTCCCGTGGTCGACGGAACCGCCGGTGGTCAGGCGCGGCGGCCAGGTGCTCGACGCCTGACGGCAGCCGTCCGGGCCGGCGGCCGGGCCCGGGTCCTGGCTCTGGTCGGGCTGTCCGGCCCGTCGGCCGGAGTCGCCGTTCACAGACCGTCAGGGGCGCTCCGGGCCGGCCCGCGCAGGCGTACGCGGACCCGGCGGATCCGCTGCTCGGCCCGTTCGGGCTCGTCGATCCCGAGCCGTGCCCGGCGGCCAAGGGCCCGGATCACGGCCGGGCCCAGGGGCGTGTCGGGGCACTTCCGCCAGGTCTTGGGGCGTCGGCGGAGCAGGTCCTGTTCGACGGCGTCGGCCGAGGTGTCGTCCGGCCCGAGCGGCCCGGTGGCCGTGACCAGCACGGTGCGGGCGAGCCGCCGGTTGGCGCTGTTGACGGCCTGCTTGCTGCGGCGGATGTTCCGCCGGGAGCTCTTGTCGTTCTCGCCGTAGAAGTTGCGCCGGTCCTTGGCGTAGCTCAGCTGCTTCTTCTCCTGGGGCGACCTGCCGCGTCCCATGGTTCACCTCCCCGTCCTCGGTGAGCGTAGCGCCGTCGCCGGGTGGTGCCGTGGAGATATCCGACGCGACGGACCCGCCCCTGGCGACCCGTCAGTCCGCGCTCCGGGGACGGGGCCCGTCCACTCTCCAGGTGCCGGCCCGGACGGGCTCCGGCTTCTCGGCCCCGTCCCAGCGCACGGAGCACAGCCGCAGTCCCGGCGGGCACCACCAGCGCCGTACGTACAGGATCGTCCCGACCCGGCTCACGTCTCGGTAGTTCACAACTCTCGCTCCGCTCGCGAGTCCTTCCTTGGGCATCCCACCGGGCCTTCCCGATCGTCCGGGACCCGTCGGAGTCGGAGGCCGGGCGGTGGGTGCGGCCGCGTCGCCGCCCACCCGAGCCGTTGGGGTCCGCGGGAAGGAAGGTAGTAGGCGATCCTGTGGGTTCCTTGTGGGGCCGCCCCCGGCCGCGGTGGGTGGGCGGGCCGAGTGCGGCGGGGCGCTCCCGGAGGTGTCACACGTGCGGGGTGGCGGGCTTCCCCACCGGGTGGGCGGCGGCTCCGAGCGGGGCGAGCACGGACGCGGCCGACGCCACCGACTCCGCGAGCAGCGCGGCGGTCCGGCCGGCCTCGTAGAGCTGCTCGCGGGCGTCCCGGGCCGCCCGGAGCGCGTCGTGGGCCGCGCCCTCGGTGGCGCCGCGGGCCGGGCCGATGCGTCCGGCGGCCTGTTCGCTGCTGAGGAACGAGGCGAGCTGGTCGAGGAGTTCGGGCAGCCGGGCGGTCAGCCCGGCGAGTGCCGCCACGGTCTCGGCGGCGTCCGCCGAGTGCACGAGGCCGGGCCGGCCGTCGGGGCCGGTGGCGAGCGCGGCGGATCGGATCAGCTCGGCGGCCTCGGCGGCGAGCTCCGCGGTGGACAGGTTCACCGGTGTGTTCATGGTGGTCTCCTTCGACGGTCGGGGCCACTGCGGCCCCGGCCGTCGTCTGCCCCGGCCCACCGCGTCCAGCCGTCGACGGACGGAGGTTGGCCGGGACTCGACCCCTGTGCCCGGACGGTGGTTTGACGGTGCGGAAGTCGTGGAAGCCCGCCGCCGCGGGGCCGGAGTGTTGCGGACATGCTCAGACCGCGCCTAGCGTGAGGAGCCGTTGATCGAATCGCGCGGAGAGGTCAGCATTGATGATTCGTCAAGTCCGGAGCGTGGCAAGCGCGGTGCTCGCGGCGGGTCTGGCCGTCAGCGGTGCGCTCGTCGGCGCGTCGCCGGCGGCGGCCGCCGCGGCCCCGACCGCCCTGCCCGCATCCCAGTTCACGCTGGCCGCGGACTACCACCAGTTCGACTCCCTCAACTCGGCCCTCGTCACGACGCTGGGGACCTCCGCCGTCCACACGGTGATGGAGAACGCCAACCACGACCGGCAGCCGCTGCCCTCGTCCTTCTCGGTCGCCGGCCTGTCCACGGGCTTCCGGTTCGACGACGGCGACAACTCCGACTGCCAGAGCTTCCCGCAGGGCATCACGACCAGCCGGGACGCCGTGGGGACCGCCGACAGCGGCAACTACGACGGCCACCAGCTGGTGCTGGTGAGCTGGTACACCAAGGACGGTTGCGGCGGCGTGCAGCAGCGCAGCCGGATCACCCTGGCCGACTGGGACGCCACCTTCCCCAACAAGTACCGCAAGATCCTCCTGGTGGAGCCGACCGGGACGGCGGCGGCGCCGAGCTTCAAGGACATCCCGATCCACGCGGGCGGCGTGTCCTGGTACGGCAACTACCTGTACGTCGCGGACACGGGACGCGGCATGCGCGTCTTCGACATGCGCAAGATCCTCAACACCGACACGGGCGGCACCGCCGAGCAGATCGGCCGCCAGTCGGGTTCCGTGTACTACGCGCACAACTACGCGTACGTGCTGCCGCAGATCGGCACGGTCACCGCGCAGACCACCTCCGCCGACAAGCTCGCGTGGTCGTCGATCTCCCTCGACCGGGTGAGCAAGTCGATCGTGATGACCGAGTACACCTGCCAGTCGTCCTGCACGGACTACCCCAACCGGCCGCCGCGGGCCGTCCGCTTCCCGTTCGCGTCGGGGGCGACGACCTTCGCCGCGGCGACGACCGCGAGCCAGGCGCTGCAACTGCCCTGGTACAACCTCAACGGCGTCGCCTCGCACAACGGCCGGTGGTGGTTCAACTCCTCGGGCCAGAAGAAGCTCTACTACTGGACGCCGACGGCGGGCCCCTCGACCTTCGCCTGGGTCGGTGGCGGCGAGAGCATCTCGTACTGGGAGGACACCACCGACCCCGACCTGCTGTGGTCCCTGCAGGAGACCACGGGCGGGCGCAACGTCTTCGCCGTCACCCAGGCCACCTACGGCGGCGGCTGACCGACCCGGTCCCGGCGGGTACCCGGTGGCCTGTGGCGCTGGGTGCCCGCCGTCCCGTTCGGGTGAACGCTCGCACGCCGGCCGGTTCCGGCGCGCAGCGCTCGGGCCACCGCTTTCGGTCCCGTCCGGCGAAGGCATCGCCGCATCGGGCGGCGGCGGACCGTCAGGCGGCCCTCCGGCCGGGTGGCAGGCCGGCCGCATGTCCTTCGACCTCGCCACTCCCCCTGGTCGGCACATCCCGTCCCCGCCGACACCACTCGCGGGTACGGAGGCGTTCCGGGGCGCGGACGGCGCGACGGTGCTCGACTTCTGGCGCCACGCCGTCGGCGTCCTGGACCGAGGCGGAGACGGCGCGTGCACCGGCCACCCGGCGGTGATCGGTGCACGTGCTCGCGCTGCCCGGTGCGGACGGGGCGTCAGGGCTGGTCGTAGTACCGCCGCTCCTCGACGACCTCGTCGGCTCCTGCGCGGCTCCCGTACCGCCGGCGCTTGTAGATGCTCGCGTAGGTGAACAGCCCCAGCAGGCCCGCGACCATCACGATCCAGCCGACGACGTGGACGTTCACGCCCGACAGGTGCCAGTCGACCCCGAACGCCAGTACCGCACCGAGGGCGAACAGCAGGACACAGCCTCCGATACCCATTCTCTCCACTCCTCTGGCAGACAACGGGATTCGGCTACCCCCGAAACCGCGACGCACGCGCCCCGCCCCGGCATCCGGTCAGCGCCGGCGGCGAAGCAGCTCGGCCGTCTCCGCGCGCCGGTTCCACGCGATGACGGCGAGCGGCACCATGAAGAGGAACGGCGTGCCGGCGTTCTCGCCGTGCATCGCGGTGAGCTGGGTGACGAAGGCGAACACCAGGAAGACGATCAGCGCCGTCGCGGCCGGCCCGGCCAGGCGCGGCAGCAGCAGGCCGACCGCGCCGGCCAGCTCCACCAGCCCCGTCACGTACATGAACCAGTGGCCCACCCCGATGGCGTCGAAGACGGTGGTGGCGGCGGGGATCGCGAGCAGCTTGGGCAGCGCGCTCGCCAGCGCGAAGAACAGCGCGAGGACGATCCGCAGCGTCCAGACCGTCCGGACGACGGCCTTGCCCTGCTTCGGGGCGGTGACGGCGGTGACGGCGGCGGTGCTGCTGTCGGTGCTGGACATCTGGGTCTCCCTGGGGCTGTCGGTGCTTTCACAGCTCTGACGGACGCGAACGCCCGGACTCATCGGCCCTCGGAAAGAAATCTTCGACCGCATGACGGGCCGACAGCCGCGCGAGCCGAGAGTCACCGAACGACCACGCAACGTAGGGTGGCCGCACCGCGTGAAACCGACAGAGGAGGAAACCATGGCCACCAAGGCCAGCATCGTCTTCGCCCACGGGCTCTGGGCCGACGGGTCGTGCTTCAACAAGCTCATTCCCGCGCTCCAGGCCGAGGGCCGCGAGGTGTACGCCTCGCAGCACGGCCTCGACTCGCTCGAGGGCGACGTCGCCTGCGTCACCCGGGCGATCAACCACGTGCCCGGCCCGGTCGTCCTGGTCGGCCACTCGTACGGTGGGACGCTCATCACCAAGGCCGGCACCCACGACCGCGTCGGCGCCCTGGTCTACCTCGCCGCGCTCGCCCCGGACGAGGGCGAGACGACGCAGGACCAGCAGGACAAGTTCCCCACCATGCCGGTCTTCGGGCACCTCGACGTCACCGACGGGCGGATCTGGCTCCTCGAATCCGGCATCGGCGACTTCTGCGGCGACCTGCCCGCCGCCGAGCAGAAGCTCGTCCTCGCCACCGGCGCCGTACCGGTCCCGGACCTGTTCGCCCAGCAGGTGCCCGGCACCGCCTGGCGCACGACCCCGAGCTGGTACGTCGTCGCCAACAACGACCGCACCGTCAACCCCGACCTGCAGCGGGCGACCGCCGAACGCATCGGCGCCACGACCCACGCCGTCGACAGCAGCCACGTCCCCATGCTGTCCCACCCCGACGTCGTCCTCGACGTCATCCGCGCGGCCGCCAAGACCCTCGACGGCTGACACACCGCCACTGCCGCGGCGCCGGTCCACGGCCGGTGCCGCCCGCCCCGTTCCTCCGGTGCCGTGCAATCGCCTGGCCCCGGAGATCCCCGTGCTGGACAATGGTCACTTCCGCAGGGGAAGTTGACGAGGGGGCGGTGTGCGGGCGGGGGACGTTCTCGGCGGCAGGTACCGGATCGACGCGCGGATCGGCCAGGGCGGCATGGGCGAGGTCTGGCAGGCGTTCGACGTCGAGCTGGGCCGGCCGGTCGCGCTGAAGGTCCTGCTGGAGTTCGAGACCGGCGAGGAGTGGCTGCGCCGGTTCCGACGCGAGGCGTCCATCGGAGCCCGGCTCCAGCACCCCGGCATCACGGTGGTGCACGACATCGGCCGGCACGGCACGCGCCTGTTCATCGTCATGGAGCTGCTCCGCGGGACGGACCTCGGTCAGCTCCTCGCCCGCAACGCGGACGGCCTTCCGCTGTCCCAGGCCGTCGACCTCGCGGCGCAGGCCGCCGGCGCGCTCGCCGCGGCCCACGCGCAGCAGGTGGTGCACCGCGACCTGAAGCCGGCCAACCTCTTCCTGCTCTCCGACGGCCGCCTGAAGCTCTGCGACTTCGGGATCGCCCGGACCGCGCAGGCCACCCAGGGGCTGACCCGCACCGGCCGACCGTTCGGAACCCCGGCGTACATGGCACCCGAGCAGTGGCGCGGCGAGCACGTCGACGCACGCTGCGACCTGTACGCCCTGGGCTGCGTGCTGTACGCGCTGCTGACCGGCCGTCCGCCGTTCCCCGAGCGGGAGCAGGCGTGGTCGCTGATGCGCCGCCACCTCGACGAGGTACCGCCGCCGCCGAGCACGATCCGCGCGGACGTCCCCGCCGAACTCGACCGGCTCGTCGCCTCCCTCCTCGCCAAGGACCCGACCCGACGGCCGGACGCCACCGCCGTCGCCGCCGCCCTCACCACCGCCGTCCCGACCCCTCTCCCCCCGCCACCACCGCGGCCACCCGCCGACCACGTGCCACTGCCCCCCGTCGGCGACCGAACGCCGCTGCCACCGCAGCCGGGGCACCCGACGCCGCACGGCCGCCGCGAGCGGAGCGTCGCCGTGGTCTGCGCGTCCGTCCTGGCCGTCGGCGCGGTCGCCTGGGCCGTCTCCGCGAGCCGCGACGCCGGCCGCGGCACCGCATCCAGCGGACACAGCACGGCAACGACCGGGTCGACCACGCACCTCACACCCTCACCGGCCCGCAGCACCGCCGCATCACCCAGCCCGACCAGGACCACCCCGTCCCCTTACGCACCCCCGTCCTCGTTCACGTCACCGGCCGTCGTCCCGAGCCGGGCCACCTTCGACCCCGGATCGCTCGACTCCGCAGACACCGACCGCACCCCGCTCACCACCCAGGCACTGCTCCCCGAGAACTTCACCGACGCCAAGGGCGTGCTCTACACCATGAGAAGCGGCGGAGTGGAGCCCTGCGTCGACGGCCGCGAATCCAGCCGGGTCCGTACCGCCCTCACCCGCAACGGCTGCCGCGGCACCGTGGCCGCGACCTACACCGACACCGCCGAACACATCCTGGTCGTCGTCACCGTGGCCGCCATGCCCGACGCCAACGCCGCCGGCGCCGCCCGCGCGGACCTCACGGAGGCCGCCAGCGGCGAATGGGCGATCTGGTGCCCACCGAACGGCCCTGCCGCAGCGGTCTGCACCAACTCCACGGCGACGATCAACCGCGCCACCCAGGCCAGCTACCTCAACAGCACCCACCGGTACGTCACCGAGGCCAAGGCCCTCTACATCTCGCTGACCCAGGACCAGTCCATCAAGCCGTGGCTCGACTCCGCCTCACTGTCCGCCTCGTACTCCACCGGGCCGCAGAACTACCTCGGCAACCGCCCGTAGCCCCCGCCGGGCTGTCGTCGGCCCCGGCTGCGCTGCAGCGCATGATGATGCGTCACATACTCTCCGTCGCAGTGGTGGTGGCCGTCGCCGCCACCGGCACGGCCTGCAGCGGCACCGGTCCGTCCTCCGCGGAGGTCGCCGACACCAGCGGGCCCGGGGTGTACGGGGCGACCACCGGCGTCACCGGCATCTGCCCGAAGCTCGGCTACCAGCCGTTCGCCGAACTCCTCGGGACGCCGAGGCCGACGACCATCACCATGGACCGCACCTCCCGCACCGACGTCAGCCGGACGACGGCCTGCGCCCAGAACATCGGCCACCAGCCGGGCGGCTCCCTCGATCCCGCCGCACCCCAGGGCGACATCACCACCCTGCTGACGTACTGGAAGGACGTCGACACCGCCAAGAGCCTGTTCGCGACGACCCAGGACAACGACGGGCGGCCCGCCAAGGAAGGCGCCACCACCGCGGTGACGGGCGTGGGCACCGAGGCCTACCGGTACACCCTCAAGCAGTCCGCCGACGGCGCCGTCACCCTCTTCCTCGTCTCGCGCAGCAGCAACCTCGTCCTCACCGTGCAGCTCACCGCAATCAGCGCCACACCCTGGAGCGACCAGCAGCTCCACCAGCTCTTCGACCGCATGGGCGACCACGCCAAGGCCGTCTTTCCCATCGCCCGCCATGCGGCACCGCCCCCGACGGGCACACCCTGACGGCAGCGGGCGGATGGTGGGCGAGGACGGATTCGAACCGTCACAGCCGAAGCGGGGGCTTTACAGGCCCTTGGGCTCTCCTGTGCCCAGCTCGCCCTTGGCGGAGGAGGTGGGAGTCGAACCCACACGGGTGCTCACGCACCCCAACGGCTTTCCGAGCCGCGGCCGGCGCCCATCGGCTGGCCCCTCCACACGTGGTACTGCAGTGGTACTGCGCTGCCGGACGAGGATTCGAACCCCGATCGCCTGATCCAGAGTCAGGTGTGCTGCCAGTTGCACCATCCGGCACTGCGGGGCGGCACGAAAAAAGGCCGCCCGGGCGGGGACACGATCCCCGAGGGCGACCCGACACTTAGCCGGTCAGCGCGCTACGAGGACGTCCCCCGATACTGGGAACGCGAGGAGCGCTGATACGACTGGACACGGATCACGGTGTTCATGTCTCGCGCTCCTTCCTGTTGTCCCTGGGCCTGTTCGGCGCGATGGGTCCAGAGTGCCTCGCGGCCGCCGGACACCACAACACATTTACCGCCGCCGAGTGGCGGGCCCGCACCGCGTCGGCACCATGAGTAGTAGATCGCTCACAAACAGTTAAGGATCTTCCTCATGCGTATGCGCCTCGCCGTCGGCACCACCGTACTGATCGCCTCCGCCTGGAGCCTGCCGCTCGCGGGCAGCGCGCAGGCTGCCGACGTGGACTGCCCCAGCTTCTCCACTCAGCAGGAGGCCCAGGCGGTACTGAACGCCGACCCCTCCGATCCGAACAACCTCGACGCCGATCACGACAACATCGCCTGCGAGGATCTGCCCAGCGGAACCGGCGGCACGGCCACCGCCGGCACCACCGGAAGCAGCGCGGCCTCCGCCGCGCCGAGTGCCGCAGCCAGTGCCGCGCCGAGCACCTCGGCGAGCGCTTCGGCGAGCAGCGGTGCCGCGGCGGTCGTCGCTCCGACCGGTCCGGTCGCAGCGGGTGTGGGTCGGGACTCAGGAGGCGGGAAGTCGGCCGTCGTCATCTCCCTTGCGGGTGGTTCGGTGCTCGCGGCCGGCGGCGCGTTCATCGCGCGGCGCCACGTTCGGCGCAGCGGGCGTTGATCCACTGACGTTCCATCTTCTGCGGGCCCTCGGCGGGGCGTGTGTGCAGTTTCCGCCGAGGGCCCGGCGTGGTGCGTGCTCGTCGGCCGTCGGGCCAGAGAGGAAGGGTGGGAGCGTGGAACGTGCGGGCAACCGGGCCGCCGGTGCGACGTCGGCCGACAGGGCTCGGGAAGGCGCCTGGACGTCGGGGGTTCTCCTGGTGGTGTCCGCGTTGCTGGCGGGCGGAGCCTGGTCGACCTCCACTGCCGGCTCACCGTTGCCGCACCGTGCCCGCCCCGCCTCGGCGCCGCACAGAGCTCCCGCAAACACGCCCGTCGCCACCGGGGCGGTACCGGCGCTCGGTCGCGGTGTGCCGCAGCGGATTCGCATCGCGTCCCTGGCCGTGGACGCGCCGCTGATCGGGCTGCACCTGGCTGCCGACGGGTCTCTCCAGCCGCCACCCGCGTCGGAGGGCAACCTCGCGGGCTGGTACGCCGAGGGCACCAGTCCCGGCGAGGTGGGAACGGCCGTCGTCACCGGGCACGTTGACACGGCCCGGGGCCCGGCCACCTTCTTCCGTCTCGTCGAGCTCGAGCCCGGCGCGGAGATCGCCGTCGAACGGGCCGATCGCACCGTCGTCCGATTTGCCGTGGACTCCGTCGTCGCCTATCCCAGGAGCACCTTCCCCAGCGACCTCGTCTACTCCCCCGCGCCCCGCCCCGAACTCCGCGTCATCACCTGCGGCGGCCCGTACGACCGCGCTCGCGGCGGGTACCAGGACAACGTCGTCGTGTCCGCGCATCTGGACTCCGTCACCCCTGCGGCGGCCGGTGGGTCCTGAGTGGCCATCCGGCAGAGGTCGGGCCTGCCGTTCGACGAGGTGGATTCGGGGGCCGATTACGCTGGGGCGATGCTGCTGCCCGGTGTTCCGCGTATCCGTGTGCCGTCCGCCATCCGGCCAGCGGTGGAGACGCCGTTCGGTGCGTTGACCTTTGCCACGGGTGCGGGGGGCGTCGATCTTCCGCCGGTGCCCGACGAGCTGTTTCGAGCAGTTGCCTCCGTTGGAGGCCGGCGACCACTGCGAGCTTCCCGTGGTCGCCGCGTGGGCTCCGGTCGCGGTCGCGGAGGCGTGTGCGAACACCTGGTACGCCGTGATGCCGTCGCCCACGGTGCTGCTGCGTCAGGTCGCTGCCGATGTGGCGGAGCGGGCCGGGGCTCCCGAAGGCGGCTGACCACCCCGAGGGGTGGTCAGCGCGGCCCTGCCTTTCGCGGCGGCCGTGGCCTTGTAGCGCCGAGCGCGGGTGATCAGTCGTCGCCGACCGGTGGCTTCGGTACCGTCAGGACGAACACGCCGCCCCCGTCCCGCGGCTCCGGTCCGAGGTCGAGGTTCGCGCCGTGCAGGCGGGCGTTCTCGCGGGCGATGGCCAGGCCCAGCCCGTGTCCTTCGCCGCCGGTGCGGGACGCGTCGCCGCGGGCGAAGCGGTCGAAGATCCGGTCCCGCAGCTCTGCCGGTACGCCCGGTCCGGCGTCGGTCACCCGGACGGTCACCGTGTGCGCGGTGCCCTCCACCGTCACCCGGACCGGCGGGGCGCCGTGCCGGAGGGCGTTGCCGACCAGGTTCGAGAGCACGCCGTGCAGTCGGCGGGCGTCCACCGCGACCACGGTGTCACCGTGGCGTTCCACGGTCACCCCGGACGGGTCGGCGCTGTGGGCGGCGACGTCGGCGGCCAGGTCGGCGAGGTCGACCGGGCGGCGGTCGAGGACCACCTCGCCGGCGCCCATCCGGGAGATCTCCAGGAGCTCCTCGGTGAGCCGTGCGAGGCGGCGCAGTTGCGGCGCCACCAGTTCCACGGCCGCGTCGCGGGTGTCCGGGTGTTCCAGGGCCGTGGCGGCGGCGAGCAGGGAGGCGGTCGGGGTCCGCAGTTCGTGGCTGACGTCGGCGACGAAGCGGCGGTGACGTGCCTCGTGGGCGGTGAGCTGTCCTACGGCCTCGGCGAGTTGGTCGGACATGTGGTTGAACTCGCGGCTGAGGTCGGCGAGTTCGTCCTGTCCGGCCACCGGCAGGCGGACGGAGAAGTCCCCGCCGCCGAAGGCCCGCGCCGCCGCGCCGGCGGCGCGTACCGGCCGCTGGATCCGCCCGGCCACCAGCCAGGCGAACGCCGCACCCACCAGCACGGTGATGCCGGTGACCAGCAGCAGGCTGCGCAGGTACGCGCCGGCCTGCTTGTCCACCACGCTCGGGAGGTGGTACTCGACCGCGACGACCGGCTCTCCGGGGAAGCGGTCGTTCGGGCCCTGCACGCCGACCACCGCGCCGACGGTCAGCCACGCGGCGCCGGGTGTGCGCAGGACGACCAGGTCCCGCTCGCTCAGGGCGAGGCGCCGGAAGTCTGCGGCCAGGAACGCGGCCACGGGTGTGGTGGTGATCTGCGCGTCGCTCGCGTCGGAGATCAGGGCCGGTCTCGGGCCCGGCCAGTCCTCGGGGGGTCCGGGCGGTCCTTCCGGTGCGGCCGCGGCTCCTTGGGGGGTCAGTGCGTAGACCGTGTAGGTGTTGAACTTCCGTACGGACAGTGCCTCGTGGGCCGCGGCCACGGCGTTGGGGCCGTTGCCGGTGCGGACCGCGTTGGCCGCGGAGGTGAGGTCGGAGAGCGCGCTGGAGAGCATCCGGGCCCGGAAGTCGTGCTGGAGGCGTTCACGTTCGGCGCGGTAGGAGAGCGCCGAGAGCAGGACCGAGGGCAGCAGGAGGGCGAGCAGCACGCTCGCCGCGATCCGTCCGCGCAGTCCGAGACGGTGCACGGAGGCCCGGGTACGGATGGTCGTCCGCCGGGCGCTCACGGGAGGTCCAGCCGGTAGCCGACGCCGCGCACGGTGGCGATCAGGGTGGGCCGGGCCGGGTCGTCCTCGGTCTTCGCGCGCAGCCGCCAGACGCACGCGTCGACGATCCGCGAGTCTCCGAGGTACCCGTAGTCCCAGACCCGGTCGAGCAGGACCTGTCGGGTCAGCACCTGGCCCGGGTTGGTGACGAATTCCAGCAGCAGGCGCAGCTCGGTGGGGGTGAGGTCGACCGGTGCCCCGTCCTTGGTGACGGTCATGGCCCGGGTGTCGACCCGGACCGATCCGAGGTGGACCGCTCCGGACGTGTCGTTCTCCCGCTCGATCGGGGCCGCGCGGCGCAGCACGGCCTTGATCCTGGCGTCCAGGACGCGCGGTTCGACCGGCTTGGCCACGTAGTCGTCCGCGCCGCACTCCAGTCCGGCGACGATGTCGATGGGTTCCGAGCGGGCGGTGAGCATGATGACGGGGGTGCGGCCGGCCCTGCGGATCTCGCGGCACACCTCGAAGCCGTCCATGCCCGGCATCATCACGTCGAGCACCACGCACTCCGCCGGCGGTCCGTCCGGTGCGGTCAGCGCGGCCAGCCCGGTCGGCCCGTCCGGCGCCACGTGGACGTCGTGGCCGAGGCCGATCAGCGCCAACCGCAGTGCCTCCCGCAGCCCGTGGTCGTCCTCGACGACCAGCACGCGTGCCATGTCCGCCCCCTCTCCTCGTTCGATCAGCATGCCTGCAGCGTTCCGCCGTTGTGTGTGCGCCCCATGTGGAGCGCGTCTCCGCCGTGCCACAGCGGTGTGTGCGCGGGCGTCAGCCGTGGGTGTGGTCGATCGGGAACAGCGCGCTCAGCTTCGGGAGGCGGCGGGCGGCGGCGGCTTCGTCGCGGACGTCCCACCGGGTGCCGGCGGGGTCCGCGCCCGGGTGGGCGCTGGGGCGTTCCTCCTCCTGGACGAGGGTGTAGAAGGTGGCTGCCTCGTCGTGTGTCCCGGTCAGTGCCTCGTGGACCTCGGCCGCGACGTAGTCGAGCGGTTCCCACTCGGGCCAGTCGTCGTCCCAGGCGCGCCGGGGGCGGCCGGCCAGTCGGCGCACTTCCGGGGCTTCGGCCAGGGTGTCGGGCTCGGCGAGGGCCCGTTCGAAGGCGGCCCGGCCGAGGCCGACCAGCCAGAGCCGGAAGTAGAAGAACCCGTCGTCCGAGCACCAGCCGCCGAAGATCCTCTCCGCGGCGGCCCACAGTTCCCAGCTGTAGGCGTCGTCGGTCGCCTCTTCGAGACGCGCCTGGAAGCCCACGGCGTCGGTCTCCGGGCGCCGCGACAGCTCGGCGTGCAGGTGGGCGAGCCGTTCGCCCGGCCCGTTGGCCTGCTGTCGGCAGTTCTCGATGACGTTCCAGAAGGCATCCGTGTCCATGCGCATGATCCTGCCGGTGACCTCCGACAACGCACTGCCGGTCTACCGTCAGTTCCAGGGCGGTGCGCCGGTGCCCTCCGCCCAGAGGGCGAGGGCCTTCCGGTCGACGGTGCGGATGCCGACCTGGGCGCAGAACGCGGAGGCGGCCTTGGTGAACGTGTTGGTGGTCACGACTGCGGCCAGGTCGCAGCCGTGGACGTCGCGGTAGGTCCCGTTGACCTGCTGCACGTCCTGGGAGCCGACGAAGGTGCGGGGTCCGTAGCGCTTGGCCTGGATGAGGATCCGCTGCCCGGCCGGGGTGGTGGCGAGGACGTCGGCCGCGAGGTCGCCGGCGCCGCCGACGACGGTGACGTTCGTGCAGCCGTCGCGTCGGCAGAGCACCGCCAGGGCGTGTTCGAAGTCTTTCGGCGACATCGACAGGAACGGCCCGATGTGCCGCAGTTGTGCGACCCGGGACTCGTACGCGCGGCGGCCGGCCAGCACCCGGCGGCGGACCATGGCGGCGGTGACGGCCAGGGCGACGGTCAGCAGCGCCAGCAGGACGAGCAGGTGGTGGACGAGCCAGACCAGGGCGGACGCCACCAGGACGATCAGCCCGAGCGCGAGGCCGAGGGCCAGGACGGAGTTGTCGCGGGCCTGCCTGGCGCGGCGTGCGGAACTCCGGCGTCGTCGTGCGGGTCTGCGCGCCACGGTGCCCCCTCGAACCACGGTCGTTCCCCGGTGTTCGCCGATCGTAGGAGCGCCCACCGGGCGGCTGCCGGTGATCCCGGTCAACTCGCCCGCGGGCGTCCCCGAGTTGACCGGATCCTGATGGTCGGCGGCCGAACCACCGACCGTCAGCAGGTCGAACTCCTCCCTTTCCGCCGGGCTGTCGACCGCGCGGATTTCGATGTCCTCGGATCACGGACAGTGCCAGGATGACGGTATGACGATCATCCTCAAGGGGGCCAACACCCTGCTGCCCGCAGGCCCGTTCCGTGTCACCGTGGCCCGCGAGGCCCGGCCGGGGACCGCCGCGGTAGCCGCCGCGGTGGCCGCCGTGGCAGTGCTGGTGGACGCGGCGGGCCGGGTGCGGGGCGAGGCCGACGTGGTCCACGGCGGGCGGCGGGCGCATCCGTCGGGCGCGGTCCGGCACCTGGGTGGAGGGGTGGAGGGCGAGCTCCTCGTCGAGTGGGTGGAGGTGGACGAGGAGGCGGTGGAGGCCGACGTCCAGCGGGTGCTGATCGCCGTGGTGGCCGCCGGCGGGACGTCCGCTGCGGTCGCCGGGCTGTCGGTGGAGGTGGCCGGTGGCGAGGGCGCGGCCGTGGCGCGGTACGAGGTCGTGGACGGCGGCGGGGAGGGCGCGCTGGTGCTCGGGGAGTGCTACCGGCGCAACGGGGCGTGGCGTTTCCGGGCCGTGGGCCAGGGCTACGCCGCCGGACCGGCCGCGCTCGCCGCGGACTTCGGCTTCCCCGTCGAGGCACTTCCGGTGCCCGGTCCCGCGGTCGGGGCCGACCCGGCGGAACCGCTTCCCGGGCCGGCGTCCGACGCGACCGCCGACCGGGTGTCGTCCCTGGTGAAGGTGCCGGGCCCCGCGGTCGGGGCGGAGCCTGCGACGGCTCCCCCACGCGCGGACGAGCTGTTCCGGAAGACCTCCGGCGAGGCAGGCCCGGTCCACGCCGCCACCGTCCAGGAGGGGAGGGGCAAGCAGGAGCTGACCGTCGTGAACCCCGCACCGGGTCGGCCGGCCATCGTGGAGTACGAGCGGCTCGACGGGCCGAGCCGGCACAGCTGGTTCTACGTCTGGCGGCTGGACGAGCAGGGCGGCGTGACCGAGCTGACCGCCTTCGCCACCACCAGGGACGCGCGGGGGCAGCTGCTGGCGTTCGCCAAGGGCGAGCCGGAGGTCCGGCTGCGGGTGGAGGGCTCCGGCGACTGGCGGCTGCGGGTCCGTCCGATCGACACGGCGGAGGTCCTGGACGGGTACGCCGAGGGGAAGGGCCAGGCCGTGCTGCGCTACGCGGGCCCGCCCGCCCTGCTCCGGGCCACCTGTGACGGGCCGGAGGGCACCACGGGCTACGTCCACACCGTCCAGTCCGACGGCACCGGCCAGCGCGTCGGGCGGTTCGGCACCGGGATGCCGACGACCGGCCCGCTCGCCGTGGGCCCGGAGGGCTGGTGCCACGTGGTGGTCAAGCTGGACCCCGTGGCCTCGTGGCGCCTGGAGGTCCTCCCCCTGGACCGGGTCCGCGAGCTGCGGGAGGAGCTGTCCGGTCACGGCTGGGAGCTGCTGGAGATGACCGGCACCGGCACGAAGGTGCGCGTCCGGCTCGACCGCAGGGCCGAATCGGACTCCGTCGTGCTGGCGACGCTGGACGCGTACCTGCGCCCCGAGCGGCAGCTCTGCGCGAAGCCCGGGGTCTACCCGGTGCCGCCGGGGCTCGTCGCGGTCCGCACCGCCGAGAAGTGGACCCTGAAGGTCCGCCGCTGAAACGCGGCCACCTCCCCGGCCCCGGACGCGCCGGGGAACAGGTCGGGACATTGCGCAGGTCTGTTGTCGGCGCGGCGATGCGGCGGGCATTCTGTGCGGCATGGGACGTCGGGGGTGGACGGTTTCGGCGGCGCTGGCCGCCGTGGCGCTCGGGCTGGTAGGCAGCCTTGCGACCAACACCGTTCAGGTGGAGGCGAGTTGGTGGCCACCGCTGGTGTGGACGGTGACCGGGCTCGCTGCGCTCGGGGCGCTCTGGTTCCCGCTCCGGGCGGAGCGCCTCCCGGCGCCGCCCGGGACGCTGGACGAGGCGGTCGAGGCACTGCGCGCCACGGTGCACGTCCAGTGGCAGCAGGAGGCGGTGGTCCTCGCCCTGGACGCTCCCATGCCGGTGCGGTGGGACCTGGTCACCGACGTCTCCGTGGCTGCGGGGACGGGCGGGGACGGCGCGTCCGGCGATGCCCGTGGGGCCGTGTCGTTCGGGCCGGTGGTGTGGTCCGGAAGCGGCGACCGGCCGGCCGAACTGACCGACCGTTTCCTGCGCCTGCCGCGGCAGCGGCTGGTGGTCACGGGCGGGCCGGGCGCAGGCAAGAGCACCCTCGCCATCCAGGTGGTGCGCCGACTGTCGGCAGCCGGGCAGAGCGGTCCGGTACCCGTACTGCTTCCCCTTTCCGACTGGGACGTCGACCAGTTCCCGACCCTGGAGGAGTGGCTGGTCGTCCGCCTGGGTGAGACGTACGAAGCCCTGCGGGAGACCTCGCCCTTCCCGGCCCGCACGCTCTTCCGTGCGGGCCGCCTGCTGCCGGTCCTGGACGGGCTCGACGAGGCGCCCGCGACCGCCCGCCCGTTGTTGCTCAACCGGATCAACGAGGCGTTGACCGAGGACAGTTGGCTGATCGTGACCACCCGGCCGGACGAGTACGCGGACGCCGTCCGCGCGGCCCGGTCGATCCGCGGCGCGGGCATGCTGGTGCCGCGGCCGTTCACCCCGCAGCAGGCCGCCGACCACCTGTCCGAGAGCGTCGACGGCCGCGCCGTCCATCCCGGCCGGGAGCGCTTCCTCGAGGAGCTGCGGCGGGGTTCGACGCCGTCGGCGGAGGTCGCCGCCACCCCGCTCGGCCTGTGGCTGCTGCGCACCGTCTGCGCCGAGTCCGCCGACCCGTCCGAGCTGCTGGACCGCGAGCGCTTCCCCACGGCACGGGAGTTGAGGGCGCACCTGTTCGACCGGCTGATCCCCGCGCTCCTCGACGCCCGTCCGCCGGCCGCGAAGGGCGAGGCCGACCTGTTCCGGCCCCGCCGGGCCCACGACGCCGCCGACGTCGAGCGGTGGCTGGGCAACCTGGCCGCCCTGCTCGACGGCAGCCCGGTCCTGGAGCGGCGGGTCGGCGCGAGGAGCTACGGGGTGCGGGAGTTCGCCTGGTGGGCACTGGCGCGGACCGCCCGCCCCGACGGCCGCCTGCCCGGCGTCGCCGTCAAACTCGCAGTCGCCCTGGTGGGCCTGGCCTGGACCCTGCTGACCTGCCGGGTGCTCCTCGGCCCGAGCACCGTGTTCGCGATGATCCTCTGGTTCCTCGGGTGCTCGTACGTCTACGAGACCGCGGACGACCTCTCCTGGGGCGGCCAGCTTCCAGGCCGCGCGGACCTGCGGCTGACCGGCCGGCTCGGGAGACTGATCGGCCGGCTGGCCGCGGCGTGCGGTGGTGCGCTGCTCTTGGCGCTCGTCTGCGGCCTGATCTACGGACTGCTCGGGCAGGTTTTCGAGGGCGACGGCATCGCGGCCGGCCTCCGCTACGGCCTCGGGCTCGGAACACTCGCCCTGCTGATCCGCCTGCACGCCGCGGTCACCACGTGGGCCGAGCCGGTCGGCGGCGCCTGGGACGCGATCACGCCGCTCACCGACTGGCGCGCCGACCGCCGGCTCAACCTCTTCCGCATCCTGACCGCCGCCGCCCTGGCCGGCGGCACCGGCGCGCTCCTCACCGCCCTCACCGGCCACCCGTTGCGCGAGACGCTTCCGGTCGCCGCCCTCGGGGCGGTCGCCGGCGCGGCGTACGGAGCGCTCGTCGGACGTCAGCACGCCTGGCTCGCCTACCTGACCGCCGTCTTCCGGCTCTCCTTCGACGGCGTGCTGCCGCGGCGGCTGATGGTGTTCCTCGACGATGCGCACCGGCTCGGGCTGCTGCGCAGCGTCGGACCGTGGTACCAGTTCCGGCACGCCGAGTTCCACGACCACCTCGGCGTGCGGCACTCCCCCGGAGCGCCGACGCCCCCGCTCCCCCTCGCCGCCCCGGCCGTCGCCACCGCACCGCCGCCGCCACGCCGCGACCCGGCGCGGCTCCGACCGGTCCGGCTGGCCACCCTCGCGACACCGAAGCTCGTGGCGCAGGTCGCGTTCACACCGGACGGCCGGGGCGTGGCGCTGTTCCGGCCCGGCCGGACCCTGCTGGTGGACCTGTCCGGTCGGCCGGTGCGCAGCTTCCGGCACGGCTGGCCGCTGTGGGCCCAGGCCTACTCCAACGGCGGCATCGCCTTCAGCCCCGACGGCGGGCGGTTCGCCGCCACCGGCGCGATCCCGCGGCTCACGTCTGCCGACCGCCTCGCGGGCCGCTGGCAGATCCTCCCCGCGGCCGGCGGCACCGCGCTGCTCAGCGGGTTCCACGAGAGCGAGGTCCGGGCGGTCGCGTTCAGTCCCGACGGTGCGCTGCTCGCGACCGGCGGCACCCGTACCGTCCGCCTGTGGCGGGCGGCCGACGGCGCCGAGCTGCTGACCATCGGCGTCGCCTGGGTCAACGGCCTGTCGTTCAGCCCCGACGGCACCCGGCTGGCGGTCGTCAGCAACGGTGTCTGGCCGCCGGACGACACCTGCCACGCCGAGGTCTGGGACCTGGCCGGCGGCCAGGCCGTCCTCGAACTCCAGGCCGTGCCCACCGGCTCCACCTTGGGGGTGGAGGGGGTGGCGTTCAGCCCGGACGGCACGCTCCTCGCCACCGCCTGCCGGCAGGCCACCCAACTCTGGGACGCGGGCACCGGCGACGAGGTGCTGCAGATCCCCGACCCGTCGACCAGGGTGGTGTTCAGCCCCGACGGCTCCCTGCTGGCCACCGTCAGCGGCAAGCATGCGCGGCTGTGGGACGCGCGCACCGGTGCCCGGCTCCTGGAGATCCCGCACGGCAACTGGGTCCAGGCAGTCGCCTTCAGCCCGGACGGGGCCCTCCTCGCCACCGCCTCCGACGACCGCACCGCCCAGATCTGGCGCCTGTGGCCCGAGTAGGACGGGAGTAGGACGGGATCCGGCCCCGGACGGGCGGGGACTCAGGCCTGTGCCGCGGCGGTCTCCCAGGCGAATCCGTCGGGGTCGGTGAAGGCGTCGGCGGTGCCGCCGAGCGTGATCCGGTGCGAGCCGGTGCCGTCGGCGGGGACGCCGAGGTCCTTGGCGAGGGCGCGGCGCTTGTAGAGGGCGAGCTTGACCGGGCCGGCGTCGCCGGTGGCGAACTCGGTGTACTTGCCGCCGAAGCTCTTGGCCACGGCGAGGCCGCGCCCGACGTAGAACTGCCGGGTGGCCTTGACGTCCTCGACGCCGAGCAGCAGGACCACCTCGTCGATCTCGCGGGTGGCGGGGCCGGTGTCCTTCTTCGCCGAGGTCGCGATCTTCCAGATCGTCCCGTCCGGGGCCTGGACGACGCCGCCGTAGCCCCAGAGCGACTTCGCGGCGGGCTTCAGGACGGTGGCGCCGCCGGCGACCGCGGCGGCGACGAAGCCGTCGACCGTGGCCGGCCCGGACACCGTGAGGGCCAGGGTGAAGCCGCGGAATCCGGTGGAGGGCGCCTCGGACGCCCGCAGGCGGACGTACGCGTCCACGCCGAACTCGCGGTAGAAGCGGCGGGCGGCCTCCAGGTCGGCCACGTCGAGGGTGACGGAGGCGAGGGACGCGTCGGATGCGGTGGGAGCAGCAGTGGTAGCCATGACCACCACGCTAGGAGCCGGACCGCCGGCGGGGCTTCTCCGAACCTGATCGGTTCCGACCCGACCTCGGACGGACGGCGCCGGCCCGCGGCGGCGTCAGGCGGTCACCGTGATCGCGTACGCCGTGACCGCGATCAGCCCGGCCAGGATCACCCCGGCCAGTACCCGGCCGAGCAGCGTCCGCCCCGGCTGCCGGTCGATCCAGAAGGTGCGCGCCACGGGCGGTCGCCGGGGCCGGGCCGGCGGCTCCGCGGAGGCCGGTCCGTCGGCGAGGCGGCGCAGCCGGGCGGCGTAGGCCGCGGTCAGCTGCGGGTCGTGCTGGGCCGGCGCGCTGCGCAGCTCCGCGATCAGCGTGCCGAGCTCCCCCGGCGGGCCGGGTGGCGCCGGGCGGCGGAGCAGCTCGTCCAGTGTGGCGCCGAGGGCGGCGAGGTCGAGGCTGTGCGGCGGGGGGACGGTGCCGAGGCCGAGGATCTTCAGGGCGCCGGCCCGGGTGAGCTGCAGCTGGGCGGGTTCGATCCGGCCGTGGGTAGTTCCGGCCCGGTGGGCGACGGCGAGGGCGTCCGCGACCTGGGCGCCGTAGTCGGCGACCTGGGCGGTGTCGTACCCGCCGTCGAGCAGGTGGTCGTCCAGGGTGTACCCGTCGAGCAGTTCCATGGCGAGGAACGGCGTTCCGTCGTGCTCACCCACGGCGAGGACGGTGGTGATGCCGGGGTGCCGCAGCCGGACGGCCGGGGCGGGCGGCCCGGAGAGCGTCTTCACCGCCACCCGCGTGCCCGACCGGGTGTCCTCGGCGGCCCACACCTCCCCCGCGAGGTGTGCCTGGATCCGGTACCGGCCGCCGATCGTGCTGCCAATCTCCATGCCGCCCCCAGTCCCCGTGACCGCCGCCGCCCCGGGCGTTCGCGCCGGGCCGTGGTGATCAGTGTGCCGCAGACGGACGGCACCCGGGCTCGTGCGGCTCGTACGGACGGGGCGGTCACGCAGAGCTCGACCTTCGCCACGTCCGGACCCTCCAGGACCGGCGACGACACCGCCGACCGCTACTTTCCGTCACCGCAGAGGACAGATATCGGTCTGGACGTTCGACATTGGTCCAGTCCATCATGGATGGCGTGTCGATGGACGACGCTCGAAGAAGTGGCATCGTCCGGCTCGACGAGGAGCGACGATGACCACCACCCCGGACGGCGGCGAAGCCTCCACAGGGACAGCTCTCTACCTGCGCTGTTATCCCTACGACAGCTGGCAGATGGATGCCCACCGCAGGGCGCTGGAGGACCACGCCCAGCTGCTCGGTGCCGGCCCCACGCAGACCTACCTCGACAACGGCGCCCCGTCCGCCGGCCTGCGGCCGCAACTGCGGCTCCTGCTGGCCCGCGCGTCGATGGGACAGATCTCCACCGTGCTCATCCCCGGGCGCTGGGTGTTCTCCCTCGACTCCCGCACGGCCGACGCGGTCGCCGATTTCCTGGAATCCACCGGGGCGCGCGTCGTCGAGCTGCCCCACCAGGGCGGCCGCGCCGGTGACCACGGGCGGGTACGCCCGCAGCGTCGCACCGGCCACGGCGGCCACTTCCCGCTCGCCGAGATCACCGGCTGACGGGCTCCTGCGGGCGGTCGGGTGGCGGGCCGGCGGCTGCCGGGGCGGCTACAGCGGCCTGACCTCGACCGCCTGCGGCCCGCGCTGGCCCTGCTGGATCTCGAACTCGACCCGCTGGTTCTCCTCCAGGTTCCGGTACCCGGAGCCGACGACCGCGGAGAAGTGGACGAACACGTCGGCGCCGCCCTCGTCCGGCGCGATGAAGCCGAAGCCCTTCTCGCCGTTGAACCACTTCACTGTTCCTTGCGCCATCAGGGTCGGTCCTCGATCCCGTGTCGCGGCACGCGATGCGTGCCGGCCGCAGGCCACCGGCCCCGGCTGCTGATCTCTTCCCCGCGATCCTGCCCGAACCCCGCGGCCGCCCGAAACCGCCGCGCCACGGCTTCACCCCTTCGGGGCGACACGCTCACCCGTACGAAATCGCATCGACGCCGAGGGCAGTGCCGCCCGTGCGCCACGGGTCGCGGGATGATGAACTGCTCTCATGATCGTCGACCGGACCCAGCCCGTGGAACCGCCGCTGCCCGGGGTATGAGGCGTGCGCGGCGCGGATGGGAGCGCGGAGCCGCGGGTACGCTGGTGGCATGACCCTCCGTCAAATCGAACCCGTGCTGCTGGACGGCGACCTGGCCGACTGGGTGGAGACGACCGCGGCCAAGGCCGGGCTGACGGTCCCCGAGTACCTGGCTGGCCTCGTCGAGGCCGACCGCGACAGCGAAGCCGTCGACCGTGCGAGCAGGCTCGCCGCCCCGGTCTACCAGCGG
Source organism: Kitasatospora sp. NPDC048365 (assembly GCF_043200835.1). Lineage (NCBI taxonomy): Bacteria > Bacillati > Actinomycetota > Actinomycetes > Kitasatosporales > Streptomycetaceae > Kitasatospora > Kitasatospora sp. NPDC048365. The sequence goes on along the minus strand of NZ_JBICYJ010000005.1, from coordinate 269,470 downwards.
TGGGTGGACGCCGGACGGCCCGTCGACGACGGCCTCGGCCTCGGCGAGGTCTTCGGCGCCTGACCAGCCCTTGGCGGCGCGCGGGCGGGTTCGGACCCGCCAGAGGTGGCGGACGGGCATCAGCAGGGCCACCACCGCCGGCACCGCGAGTTCGGTCCGCAGCAGCCGCCGGTCGGCGCGGTCGCCCTCCCGGGTGAGCCGGGCGGCTCGCCGCGCCGCCCGCTGAGCCGTTCGGGTGGGGCCGGCCCGACCCGTCAGCCCGGGTTGGTGCAGGTGGTGACCTTCTCCGCCGGGGCGAACACCGGGGACGTGGTGACGCAGACGATGCCCAGGTCGCCGGTCGCCACCTTCGGCGTGGCGAGGACGGCCGCGCCCCCGCCCGTCCGGATCGACGTCACCGAGGCCACCGTCAGCCACGGGCTGCCCCACGCCCGCTGGGTGCGCAGCTCGACCTTCGCGAGGACCGGCCGCGCGTCGGTCGGGGTCAGCCGGGCGAGACCGGTGATGCCGTCGTCGTCCCGCTCGTGCCAGACGCACGGGCGTCCGACCGCCGATCCGGTGGAACAGACGGCCGTACTCGTGCTCGTGGCCGCCCCCGCCTCGGCGCCGGTGGCGGCGAACGAGGGGGCGGGTACGGCGAGAGTCGCGGTGACGGCGAGGGCAGCAGCTGCGATACGGGCGCTCATGGCGGTTTTCTCCCTGGAAGTCGAAGGCTTGTGGCCTGACGGGAGTGAGTATTGCACGGCGTGCACATGTCATAACTGTGTGCATCGTCACACCATGAGTGACCGTCCGGGCACTATGAGCGATCAGGGCGCACGTGTAGGTTCGCGCCCGTGAAGGTGTGCGACGCTGCCGTCATGCCGCCCGTACCCGCACCCGTCGAGCCGATCACGCCCGACCCGGTGCGCGCCGTCAGCCGTACGCTGCTCACCCAGTCGTGGCTCGACCTGTCGTTCCTCCACTGGGCCTTCGACCCCGCCGTCGTCGCACCGCTGCTGCCCGCCGGGACCGTGCCGGACACCCACGACGGCCTCGCCTACGTCGGCCTGGTGCCCTTCCGGATGCACCGGATCGGCTGGTTCGGTGCGCCCGGCCTGCCCTACCTGGGCACCTTCCCGGAGACCAACGTGCGCCTCTACTCGGTGGACGGGCACGGCCGCCGCGGAGTGGTCTTCCGATCCCTGGAAGCGTCCCGTCTGCTGCCCGTGCTCGTCGCCCGCAGCGCCTTCCGACTGCCCTACACCTGGGCCGGGATGACGATCCGGCGTGAGGGCGACACCATCACGTACACCTCGCGCCGCCGCTGGCCCGCCCCACGCGGCGCCCGATCGGCCGTCACCGTGCGCATCGGCGAGCGCATCGAGCGGCCCAGCGACCTCGAGAACTTCCTCACCGCGCGCTGGGGCCTGCACAACACCTGGCTCGGCCGCCCCGTCCACCTGCCGAACAGCCACCCCCGCTGGCCCTTGCACCGGGCCGAACTCCTCCACTGCGAGGAGGACCTCCTGGCTGCCGCGGGCCTGCCGCGGCCGACCGGCGTCCCGGTCAGCGTCCTGTACTCGCCCGGGGTGGCGGTCCGGTTCGGACCTCCCTCCCCGCCCGGGGTGCCGGCGGCGGGCCGCGACGGGGCCGAGCACCCCTGAGGCGCGGCCGAGAAGCGGGATGCCCCGGTGGGGTGGTCACCGGGGCGGGTGGGTCAGGGGTTCGTGGTGCGCTCGTGGGGGGTCTTCTCGCCGGCCTCGATGGGGATCGGGAGGCGGTTCTCGGCGGGTGGGAGGGGGCAGGTGGCGAGGTCGGTGTAGGCGCAGGGGAGGTTGGTGGCGCGGTTGAAGTCGACCAGGACCCGGCCTTCGGAGTCGGGGGCGGGGATGGAGAGGGCGCGGTTGGCGGCGTAGGTGGTGACGCCCGAGGTGGCGTCCGTGAAGAGGGCCTGGAGGGTGCCGGGGCCGCTGCCGTTGAAGACGGTGAGCCGGTGGGTGCGGCCGTCCAGGTCGAACTCGACCTCGCCCGGGGCGTCGTAGACGTGCTGCAGTCCTTCGACCGCCGCGCCGACGGTGGTGGCGCGCGGCGCGTCGAAGGGCAGGTAGCGGCCGGTCAGCGACCAGCGCGGGTCGGGCGGGTACGCCGGGGTGTGGGTGAAGCGGACGCGGAGTTCGTTGTCGGGGTGGCGCGGGCGCAGGATGTCGTGGCCGCCGCGCTTGGCGATCTCGACGAGGGAGCCGTCGCCGACCGCGGCGTAGAGGCTGGCCCGTTCGTCGAGGATGCCGAACCGGTGGTGCCCGTGCACCGCGGTGCCGTCCACGACCAGTTCCTCGCCCTCGTCGAGGTGGACGGCGATGCCCTGCTCGGTGCTGGACCAGGCGCCGGGCGCGTCGGGGTAGCGGGTGGGCTCGCCCGTCAGCCAGTGCAGGCCGGTGACGGCGAGGAAGCCGTGCGGGTCGGCGAGGGCCCGCTCGTGGGCGGCGTGCCACTGCTCCCACTGCCGGGTGAACTCGTCGCGGGCGGTGTCCTGGACGGTCACGAGTACTCCTCGGGGGTCGGTACGGGTCGGCCGGGCGGCGGGTCGGGCGGGCGGGTCGGGCGGGGTCATCGGCAGTGCCATTCCTCGGCGAGCAGCTCGTAGGAGCGGACCCGGTCGCGGTGCCGGTGGGTGATGGTGGTGATGATCAGTTCGTCCGCGCCGGTGGCATCGCGGAGGGTCTCCAGCTGGTCGGCGACCTGCTGGGGCGTGCCGACGAACTGGGTCTCGGTGCGGTCCGCCACCAGCGCCCGGTCGGCCTCGGTCCAGGGGTGGGCGCGGGCTTCGTCGGGGGTGGGGAACGGGATCGCGCCGTCGCCGCTGCGGATGCTGCGCACCCACAGCCCGTAGCCGGTGGCGAGTTCGCGGGCGGTGGCCTCGTCCTCGGCGACCACGACGTCGGCGGAGACGCTGACGTGGGGGCGTTCCAGTTCGGCGGAGGGTTTGAAGGCCGCCCGGTAGGCCTCGGCGGCTTCCAGCACGGTGGCGGGGCTGACGTGGTAGTTCGCGGCGAAGCGCAGGCCGTGGGCGCCGGCGACCTCGGCGCTGATGCCGGCGCTGCTGCCGAGGATCCAGACCTGGAGGTCGGCGCCTTCGCCGGGGACGACGTGCGCCTGCACGCCGTCCGCGGTGGTGTAGGTGCCGGCCAGCAGGTGGAGGATGTCGGCGATCTGCTCGTCGTACGGCTGCGACTTCGCCTCCGGCAGCAGCAGCAGTTGCTGGTGCAGGGCGAAGCGCGGGTGCCGCAGCAGGTGTTCGTAGCTGAACCGGGCCGGTATGTGCAGACCGCCCGGGGCGGGGTCGGTCGTGCTCGGCTCCTCGGTGGCCGGCGGCTCCTCGGTGGCCGGCGGGGCGTCGGCCCGGGTGGAGCGGCCGCCGGAGCGGCCGAGGCCCAGGTCGAAGCGGCCGGGGTGGAGCGCGTCGAGCAGGCCGAACTCCTCGACGGTGGCGAGGGCGGTGCGGTGGCCGAGCTGGACGGCGCCGGCGCCGAGCCGGATGGTCGAGGTGGCGGCCGCGGTCAGGGCGAGGACGACGGCGGGCGAGGTGCCGGCGACGCCGGGGTTGAGGTGGTGCTCGGCGAACCAGTAGCGCGCGTAGCCGAGTTCCTCGGCGCGCCGGGCGAGGTCGATGCTGTTGCGCAGGGCCTCGGCGGCGGTCGATCCGGAGGAGACGGGTACCAGGTCGAGGACGGTCAGCGGGGTGTTGCTCATGTCGAGTCCTTCATCGGTGCGTCCGGGTGACCTAGCGGGGAGTCGGGCGGGGCGTGGCGAGGCCGAGGTGGTCGCGCAGGGTGGTGCCCTCGTACTCGGTGCGGAAGACGCCGCGTTCCTGGAGCAGCGGGACGACGGTGTCGGCGAACTCGTCCAGTCCGCCCGGGGTCAGGTGCGGGACGAGGATGAAGCCGTCGGCGGCGTCGGTCTGGACGGACTCGTTGAGCTGTTCGGCGACCTGGGCCGGGGTGCCGATGAAGGACTGGCGTCCGGTCACCTCGATGATCAGTTCGCGGATCGAGAGCTTCTTGGCCTCGGCGAGGGCGCGCCATTCGGCGGCGACGGCGAGCGGGTCCTGGTGGTGGCGGACGGAGGCGCGGCCGCGGGCGACGGTGTGTTCGCCGAGGAGGGGGTCCACCTCGGGCAGCGGGCCGTCGGGGTCGTACGCGCTGAGGTCGCGGTTCCACAGCTGTTCGAGGAGCCGGATCGCGGTCTGCCCGCTGACCTGCTGGCGGCGGATCAGGTGGGCCTTCTCGTGTGCGTCGGCCTCGGTGTCGCCGAGGACGAAGGTGACGCCGGGCAGGATCTTCAGCTCGTCGCGGGTGCGGCCGTGGCGGGCCAGGCGGTCCTTGACGTCGGTGTAGAAGGCCCGGCCGGCCTCCGGGGTGCCGTGCCGGCTGAAGATGGCGTCGGCGGCGGAGGCGGCGAACTCGCGTCCCGCGTCGGAGTCGCCGGCCTGGAAGATCACCGGGCGGCCCTGCGGGCTGCGCGGGACGTTGAAGTGCCCGGAGATGGCGAACTGGCCGTCGTGGTGGTCGAACCGGCCGGGGCCGGGCTCGCGCAGGAAGGCCCCTGACTGCCGGTCGGCGAGGATCTCGTCGCCGCGCCAGGAGTCGAAGAGCCCCCGCGCGGCGGTGAGGAACTGCCGGGCGCGCTCGTAGCGGTCCTCCTGCGCGAGGAAGCCGCCGCGGCGGAAGTTCTCGCCGGTGAACTCGTCCCAGGAGGTGACCACGTTCCAGGCCGCGCGGCCGTCGGAGAGGTGGTCGAGCGAGGCGAACTGCCGGGCCACCTCGTAGGGCTCGTTGAAGGTGGAGTTGACGGTCCCGGCGAGTCCTAGCCGGTCGGTGACGGCGGCGAGCGCGGCGAGGACGGTGAAGGTGTCGGGTCGCCCGACCACGTCCAGGTCGTAGATCTCGCCGTTCTGCTCGCGCAGCCGCAGGCCCTCGGCGAGGAAGAGGAAGTCGAACTTGGCGCGCTCGGCGGTCCGGGCGAGGTGGACGAAGGAGTTGAAGTCGATCTGGCTGCCGGCCTGCGGGTCGCTCCAGACCGTGGTGTTGTTCACGCCGGGGAAGTGGGCGGCGAGGTGGATCTGCTTGACGGGCTTGCTCATCGCTCGGGCGGTCCTTCCGGCTCAGGCGCTGACAGTGCGGGTGACGTGGCCGGCGTAGCGGTTGGCGGGGCGTGGCAGGCCGAGGTGTCCGCGCAGGGTGGTCGTCTCGTAGGCGGTGCGGAAGGCGCCGCGGCGCTGGAGTTCGGGCACCAGCCGGCGGGTGATCTGCTCCAGGTCGTGGGGCAGGGCGGCGGGGCGCAGCCGGAAGCCGGTGAGTCCGGCGTGCTGCCACTCCTGGAGCAGGTCGGCGAGTTCGGCGGCCGTGCCGGTGAAGATGCGGGCGTCGCTGGTGAGGGCGGCGCCGGCCTGCCGGTCGAGGCGGTCGCGGCGCTCGGCGGCGGCGTCGGGGGTCTCGTCGAGGAAGACCACCAGGTCGCCGAAGACGTGGACGGTCTCGTCCGCGCGGCCGGCGTCGGCCTGGGCCCGGCGGATCTCGGCGACGACGGTGCGGGCGTCGGCGGCGTCGTACGGGGTGACGAAGCCGAGGTCGGCCGAGCGGCCGACCAGGCGGTAGGGCTCGCCGCGGTGCGCGAGGGCGGTGACGAGGGGTTGGCCCTGCGGCGGGCGCGGGGTGATGGACGGTCCGCGCACGCTGAAATGGCGGCCCTCGAAGTCGATGTAGTGGAGCTTCTCGCGGTCGACGAACCGGCCGGTGGCGGTGTCGCGGATCTCCGCGTCGTCCTCCCAGCTGTCCCACAGCCGGCGGACGACCTCGACGTAGTCCTCCGCCTCGCCGAAGAGGTCCCGGAGGATCTCCAGTCCGGCGGGTGTGTCGAGGTCCTCGAAGCTCAGCTCGGGCGCCGACCGGCGGCCGATGTGCGCGGCCTCGTCGACCCGGCCCGACACCTTCACCCGCAGACCGGCCCGGCCGGAGCTGACGAAGTCGAGGGTGGCGACGGCCTTGGAGAGGTGGAACGGCTCGGTGTGGGTGACGATCGCCGTCGGGACCAGCCCGATGCGCCGGGTCAGCGGCGCGATCCGGGCGGCGACGAGGACGGCGTCGAGGCGGCCGCGCACCTGGTCGGTCCGCTCGTCCGGGGCGAAGGGGTGGGTGGACTGGAGGCTGAGCGAGTCCTCCAGGGTGACCAGGTCCAGCAGGCCGCGCTCGGCCTCGGCGACGAGATCGGCCCAGTAGCGGGCGGTGAACAGCTCGCGTGGTCGGGCGTCGGGCTCGCGCCAGGCGGCGGGATGCCAGCTGGCGCCGTCCAGGGCGACGGCGAGGTGCAGCGGGGCGAGGTGCAGCGGGACGGGGTTTTCGGGCATGGGAGACCGCTTCCTGGTGGGAGGAGGTGTGGTCGCTGACGGTGCGGACGCGTGGGCGTGCAGCGCGCGGAGTCCGACGCGGGGTGCGCGGCGGCATGCCGCGCGGCGCGGAGGTGACGGTGTGACGGAGGTGACGGTGTGACGGGAGCGCGGGCTGCGGCGGCGCGGGTCAGGCGCCGGCGCGCGCCTCGGCGGCGTGCGGGGACGCCGGACACAGCGCGGTGGTCACCCGCTGCAGGTCGATGTGGAGCCGGGCGCACGTCGTGGTGACGCGGCAGCTGGCCTTCACGGTGGCGGCCGCAGGACGCCGCTGGATCCGCCGCACTGCCCCCACCTCCGTTCCGCCCGGTACCCACCGGATCGAGCTCGCGCTTGCGGGGTGCCGTCGTCGGGCCCGCCGGGTCATCACCTGGAGCACCCCGCCGCGGAGGAGGGTTGCCGTGCAGCGAGCCAGGGCTTGACGCTGCAACTCGTGACCTTGCTGCACCGTAACCCGGCGGCGCCGTCCCGCACAATCCCGTTCAAGGGCCAACGACCACGCGCGACTTGGGGCGAAACACGGCCGTCACGTTCGCCGTCCCACGCTGTGGCGGGTCGTTGACATCCGACAGGAAACCCTTCTAGTTTTGCCGACCATCGGCAGGCGCGACGCCCTTCGGGGCGCGACTGAGCAGAGGTGACGGCGATGCACGCAGCTCCCGGGACGGCCATCGGCCGCCACCGCGGTCGGGCTGCGGCGTTCCTGGACCGCGCCGTCGACCTGCTGCGCGTCAGCAGCGCCCTCTGTCGGGGCTGACCTCCTCCTCGGCCCGCGGCCGACAGGTGTGCGGCGCGTCCTGCGACGACGTGCACCCCCGACTCCCGCCCGTGGCGCGGCGTGCTCCGGCATGCCCCCGGGCGACTTCCTCCCGCCGGTGCGGCGGCCCGTCGGCACGGGCCCCGCCGCCGGCCTTCGCTGGAGCTCAGCCATGACCGACTCTCTTGCCCCTGCCGTGCCCTCGGACACGGCCGTCCCTCCCCCGAAGCCGGCCACATCGTCCGTCGCCGTCCCGGACCACGCGGAGCGGGTGGTCCCGCTACGCCGTCCGGGCCGCTGGATCACCAGCGCGGTGGCGCTGGTGATCGTCGCCCAGATCGTCCACGGGCTGGCGACCAACCCCTTCTACCAGTGGGACCGTTTCCAGTACTGGTTCGCCCGGCCGGTCATCGCCAACGGGCTCGCCATCACCCTGGAGGTCACTGCGTACAGTGCCGTCCTCGGTCTCGTCGGTGGCGTTCTGCTCGCGCTGGCCAGGCTGTCGCGCAACCCCGTGCTGCGGGCCGTCAGCTGGGTCTACGTCTGGTTGTTCCGCTCGGTGCCGCTGATCGTCGTGCTGCTGTTCCTCTACAACTTCAGTGCGCTGTACCGCACGCTCAGCCTCGGTGTGCCGTTCGGGCCGGCGTTCTTCCACTTCGACGAGTCGAAGCTGGCCACCGACATGGTGATCGCCGTCGTGGGGCTGAGCCTCAACGAGGCCGCCTACGCCGCCGAGGTGGTGCGGGCCGGTGTCCTGTCCGTCGACCAGGGCCAGCACGAGGCCGCCGCCGCGCTCGGCCTGCCCCGGCGGTACCAGTTCGCGCGGATCGTCTTCCCGCAGGCGCTGCGCGCCATCGTCCCCTCGTACGTCAATCAGCTGATCGGCCTGGTCAAGGGCACCTCGCTGGTCTTCTACGTCTCGCTGCTGGACCTGTTCGGCTCGGTGCAGAGCATGGGTGCCACCTACCCGGGCGACATCGTGCCGCTGCTGCTGGTCGCCACCGCCTGGTACGTGATCCTCACCAGCGTCGTCTCGGTGGTCCAGTTCTACGTCGAGCGCCACTACTCGCGCGGCGCGCTGCGCACGCTGCCGCCGACTCCCTTGCAGCGGCTGCGTGCCGGCCTGCCCGCCCTGATCGCCCGCGTCCGCAGGGAGACCGCGTCATGACCGTCCTGAACACCGAGCTGCCACCCGCCGCGGAGAGGACGGCGCCCGTCGGGGTCGAGGTCCACGGGGTCCACAAGTGGTACGGCACGCACCACGTCCTCGACGGCATCGACCTGACGGTGGCTCCGGGCGAGGTGACGGTCGTCCTCGGCCCGTCCGGCTCGGGCAAGTCGACCCTGCTGCGCGTCATCAACCACCTGGAGCAGCCGCAGCGCGGCCACGTCAGTCTGGGCGGCGAGCCGATCGGCATCCGCCGGTACCGGGGGCGGCTGAAGGAGCTGAGTGAGCGTCAGATCCTGGCGCAGCGCAGCCGGATCGGCTTCGTCTTCCAGAACTTCAACCTCTTCCCGCACCTGACCGTCCTGGACAACGTGGCCGCCGCCCCCGTCGCGACCGGCCTGCTGCGCAAGCCGGAGGCGCAGCGGCTGGCGCTGGACCTGCTGGAGCGGGTGGGTCTGGCCGAGAAGGCCGGGGCCTATCCGCGGCAGCTGTCCGGCGGGCAGCAGCAGCGGGTGGCGATCGCCCGCGCACTCGCGCTGCGCCCGGGCGTGATCCTCTTCGACGAGCCGACGTCCGCGCTCGACCCGGAGCTGGTCGGCGAGGTGCTGGCCGTCATCAAGGACCTGGCCGCCGGGGGCACCACGCTGGTGATCGTGACGCACGAGATCGGCTTCGCCCGCGAGGTCGCGGACCGCGTCGTCTTCATGGACGGCGGTCGGATCCTCGAACAGGGCACTCCGGGCGAGGTGTTGGACCGTCCGACGCATCCGCGTACCCGGGAGTTCCTGAGCCGGGTGCTGTGAGCCCCACCGCTTCCACCGTTTCCACCGACCCGTCGCAACCATCGCAACCATCGCACGAGCAAGGACAGACCATGCCCGACTTCCGCAGCAGCAGACTTCTCCGCATCCTGGCCGCGAGCACCACCGCGGCCGCGCTGACCGCGGGCCTCGCCGCCTGCGGGAGCGACACCTCGTCCTCCTCCGCCGCGGACAGCGCGTCGAAGGGCACCGTCACCGTCGCGGCCCTGTCCAACGGCGCCGGGACGCAGACCGAGATCAAGGTCTCCGAGGTCGCCGCCATCCGCGCCGAGCTGCCCGCCTCGGTCACCAAGAGCGGGCAGCTGGTCATCGGGGTCGGGGCGCTGCCCGCCGGCTCGGCGCCGCTGGCGTTCGTCGGCAGCGACCAGCAGACCCTCACGGGGGCCGAGCCCGACCTGGGCCGCCTGGTCGCCGCCGTTCTCGGCCTCAAGCCGGTCGTGCAGAACTCCACCTGGGAGAACCTCTTCGTCGGCATCGACAGCGGCAAGACCGACGTCGGCTTCTCCAACATCACCGACACCGAGGAGCGCAAAAAGAAGTACGAGTTCGCCTCCTACCGAGAGGACAACCTGGCGTTCGAGGTGGCCAGGAGCAGCACCTGGAACTTCAACAACGACTGGACCACGCTGGCCGACAAGACAGTCGCGGTCGGCGCGGGCACCAACCAGGAGAAGATCCTGCTGGAGTGGCAGGGCAAGCTGAAGGCCGCGGGCAAGGATCTGACGATCAAGTACTTCCCCGACAACAACGCCACCCACCTGGCGCTGCTCGGCGGCAAGATCGACGCGTACTTCGGCCCGAACCCCGCCATCGCGTACCAGATCACCCAGGACGCCAAGACCCCCAACCCGACCCGCAGCGCGGGCACCTACTCCGGGGCGGGCGCCTCGCTGCAGGGGCTCATCGCGGCGACCGCGAAGAAGGACAGCGGCCTGGCGAAGCCGGTCGCCGACGCCATCAACCACCTCATCCAGAACGGCCAGTACGGCCAGTGGCTGGCCGCCTGGAACCTGTCCGACGAGGCGGTCACCACCTCGCAGGTCAACCCGCCGGGCCTGCCGCTCACCAACTCCTGACCGGTCGGCACGACGCCGGTCCACCGGGCGGACCTCGGAGCCTCTCCGGGGTCCGCCCTCCCTTCTTTCTGCGAGGAGATCCCCACCGTGGTGTCCATCAGCCCCCACCCGCCGCATCCGCTGGACAATCCGGCGTGGGCGGCGCTCACCGGTCCGCACGCCCGGTTCGCCGAGCGGGTCGGCCGGGCCGCCCGCTACCCCGTCGACGTGTCGCCGTTCACCGCGTTCACCGACCCGACCGATCCGCGGGCCTGGGACGACCTCGCGGCCCTCGTCGGCCCGGGCAGCCTGACGCCCGTCGCGGGGGCGGCCCTCGCGCCGCCCGAGGGGTGGGAGGTGGTGGAGTGCGGGCAGGGCGTGCAGCTCGTCGACACCGCGCTGCGGGCCGAACCGGCCCCGGACGCGGTCCGCCTGGGCCCCGACGACGTGCCCGAGATGCTGGACCTGGTCGCCCGCACCCGCCCGGGCCCGTTCCTGCCGCGCACCGTCGAGCTGGGCACCTACCTCGGCATCCGGCAGGAGGGCCGGCTGGTCGCGATGGCGGGCGAGCGGCTGCACCCGCCCGGCTGGACCGAGATCAGCGCGGTCTGCACCGACCCGGACCACCGCGGGCGGGGCCTGGCGACCCGTCTGGTGCGCGCGGTCGCGTCCGGGATCAGGGAGCGCGGGGAGACGCCGTTCCTGCACACGGCCGCCGAGAACTCCGGGGCCATCCGGCTCTACGAGTCGATCGGCTTCACCCTGCGACGGCGCACGACGTTCCTGCTGGTGCGTGCTCCCGGCGCGGTGTGACCGGCCGGGGCGGACTGCTCGCGAAAGCGCCATGCCCCTGTAACGGTGGTCCATTGACCTGTTCCCCCCGGCTTGGAAGCATTCGGCGCATGACGTCGTCGAACTGTCCCCGCAGCAGGTAGCCCTCGGAATCCGGGCTACCCCGCCGCCACGTGGCCGACTCCGGACAGAGGATCACCCATGCTGCCAGCGCTTGTTGCCAGGCCCGGCCCCCAACCCGTCGCCGACCGACCGGACCATGCCGCCGCCGTGTTGCGGGCCGTGCTGGACCGGGGGCCGGTGGCCCGTACCGCGCTCGTCGGCGAGACGGGGCTGAGCGCGGCCGCGGTGTCGCGGCACACGGCCGACCTGCTCAGCATGGGGCTGGTCTGGCAGCCGCCGGAGTCCGCGCAGCCGCCCCGCCCGGGCCGCCCCCGCATTCCGCTGGACATCGACACCTCGCACCACGTCGCCGCGGGCGTGCACGTCGCGGTGCCGCGGCTCACCTTCTCGCTGACGGATCTGCGCGGGCGGGTCGTCGCCTCGGAGCACCTGCCGCGGGCGGACCGCCCGGGCGAGGTGCTCGGGGAGGTCGCCGCCCGGCTCCCCGGCTTCCTGCGCCGGAACGCGTTCGGGCGCTCCGTGCTCGGCCTGGGCGTGGTCACCGGCGGCTGGGTGGACCCGGAGGCCGGGGTGGTGGTGGAGAACGCCGCGCTCGGCTGGCGTGACGTGCCGGTGCGGGAGACGCTGCGGCGGGCGGTCCGGCTCCCGGTGCACGTGGAGGGACACGCCCGGGCGCTCGCCCATGCGGAGATGCTGTTCGGACGGGTCGGCGGGGGCGTGCTGGTCCACCTGTTCGTGGGCAACGCCGTGGACGCGGCGATCGCCACCGGCGGGGTCCTGCTGCGGGGCCGGCGGCACGGCGCCGGGGGCATCGCCCACCTGCCCGTTCCCGGCTCCAAGCACCCGTGCCCGTGCGGCCGCACCGGCTGCCTCCAGGTGACCGTGGGCGACCGCGGCCTGGCGGAGGCGGCCGCCCGGGAGGGCATCGTGCCGCGTGCGGACGTGCATCTGCTCGTCCGGGCCGCGAGCGAGGGCGATGAGCGTGCCGTGGAGCTGTGCCGCTCCCGGCTGCGGTTGGTGGCCCGGGCGGTGCGGCCGATGCTCGACGTGATCAGCCCGGACGCGGTGGTGCTGACCGAGGCCGCCACCCTGCAACTCCCGCAGCTGCTGCCTGAACTGAGTCGCGAGCTCGGCGGGGCCGACGGTCTGGTGCGGGCCGGGTCCTTCGGTGCGGACACCCTCGCGGTGGCCGCTGCCGTGCCCGTGCTCGCGGCCGTCTACCAGGACCCGCTCGGCCTGCACACGGTCGGGAGCGCCCGATGAGCGGCCGCCGGGAGGAGTTTCTTCCACGCCGCCGGAAACCATTGTCCGCCGGGCCGTCCGGGCAGCAGACTGCTGCCATGGACGCGCACCAGAAGGCCACGATCCGGGAAGCCGCACAGCGGCTCCCCGTGAACGCCTTCCGCGCGCACCACTTCGCCGGTCTGCGCTGTCGGATCGGCTGACGTCCTGTCGCGCTGACGTCCTGTCGCGCGAACGCCGCGCGGCGCCGACCGGCGCGCGGCCCTTCCCGCCCCCTCGCCCGGTGAAGCCGCCACGAGGGCGGTTCCCTCCTCCCCGGGCACCTGCCCGGCGGAGTGACATCCCCGTACCCCGACGCTGCCGGGTACCGGCTCCGCCGTGCCTCCACGCCGCCGGGTTCCAGGGGCCGGTGCGCCTCGACGTCACCGGGCACTCCCCCCGAAAGGACTTCACTGCCATGACCGCACCCACCGTCCGTCCCGTCGCCGGCCACATCGGCGCCGACATCGACGGCGTCGACCTCGCCCGGCCGCTGTCCGCCGAGGCCGTCGAGACGATCAAGCAGGCCCTCCACCGCCACAAGGTCGTCTTCTTCCGCGGCCAGACCCTCGACCACGCCGCCCAGATCGCCTTCGCCCGCCAGTTCGGCGAGCTCACCTACGCCCACCCGCACGACGACGCCCCGCCGGCGGACCACCCGGAGATCTTCACCGTCGATCCGCGCCGTTTCGAGGAGCGGTACGGCAAGAGCTTCCGCGAGGAGTACCGCAAGCGCCAGTACAGCTACGTCGACGGCTGGCACACCGACGTCACCGCCGCCGTGAACCCGCCCGCCGGCTCGATCCTGCGGGCCGAGACCGTCCCCGAGGTCGGCGGCGACACCCAGTGGACCAACCTCGTCGCCGCCTACGAGGGCCTGTCGGCGCCGGTCCGGGCCTTCGTGGACACCCTGCGCGCCGAGCACCGCTACGGTGGCGCCCAGCCGGTGGACGGCGACAGCGAGTACGCCCGCCGGATCAACGACAACCTGCTGGTGGCGGTCCACCCCGTGGTGCGGGTGCACCCGGAGACCGGGGAGCGCGCGCTGTTCGTCAACCCCGTCTTCACCAGCCACATCGTCGACGTCACCGCGGTCGAGAGCCGGCGCATCCTCGACCTGCTCTACGCCGAGATCACCCGGCCCGAGTACACGGTGCGCCTGCGGTGGGAGGCCGGGCACGTCGCGTTCTGGGACAACCGCGCCACCGCCCACCTGGCCCCCCGCGACCTGGAGCACCTGGACGTCGAGCGGCGCCTGCACCGGGTCACCCTGATCGGCGAGGTCCCCGTCGGCCCGGACGGGCAGGAGTCCAAGCTCCTCGCCGGCCGCCCCTTCACCGCCGACCACCGCGTCGCCGTCGCCTCCTGACGCACCGCCACCACCGGGTCCGGCCGGACCGGCCGGACCCGGCACGACCTGCACCGATCGAAAGGAACCGCACCTCCGTGTCCCCGTACCAGGGCGTCCCCACCCCGAACCGAAGAATGTTCCTCCGCACCGTGCTCGGCACCGGTGCCGCGCTCGGCCTCAGCGCCTGCGCGAGCGCCGCCGCCAGCGGCCCCGCGCTGTCGACCGGCGCGGCGCTGCCGACCGAGGTGTCCTCCGGCACCAGCCTGCGGATCGCCTCCGCCCTCGGTGCGCAGCAGCTCCAGCTCCAGCTCTCCGGGCTGATCGAGAAGATCCCCTTCACCGTCTCGTCCTGGCCGAACATCGGGGCCGGACCGGACGTCATCAACGCCTTCCGCGCCAACTCCCTGGATGTGGCCAACAACGCCGGCATCCCGCCGATCCAGGCGCACTTCCAGGGCTACGACGCGCGCATCGTCGGCATCAACCTGACCCGCAAGCCGTCCTACCTGTTCGCGACCAGGCCGCACAGCGACATCCAGTCGGTGGCGCAGTTCGCGGGCAAGAAGCTGGCGTTCTCCCAGGGCCAGGCGCAGGGCGTGGTGCTGCTGCGGGCGCTGCACCAGGCGGGCCTGAAGGACAAGGACGTGCAGCTGGTCCCGCTGACCAGCAACCAGTTCCTGACGGCCCTGGCGGCCGGCCAGGTGGACGTGGCCCCGCTGGGCATCTCCCAGGCCCCGGCCTACCTCAACCAGTACGGCGCCGACGGCGCGCACACCGTCGCCACCGACGTCGTGGACCTGCTCAACCTGCTGTGGGCCCCGGCCGGCGTGCTCGCCGACCCCGCCCGGGCCGCGGCGATCGCCGCCTTCGTCCCGATCTGGGCCAAGGGGCTGGTCTGGGTGTACGAGAACCCCGCGGTCTGGGAGCAGGAGTACTACGTGAAGAGCCAGAAGATCAGCGCCGAGCAGGCCCATCAGGTCACCCATCTGAGCAACAAGCCTCTGCTGCCGCCGAGTTGGGACGAGGCGATCGCCTGGGAACAGCAGACGGTCGACCTGCTGGCCGAGGGCGGCTTCGTGAAGTCGTTCCGCGCCGAGACCCTCTTCGACCGCCGTTTCGAGCACCTCGCGGCGGCCGCCGTTCCCGCCGAGTACCGGAGCTGACCGTGGCCGAACACCAGTCGACCGCCGTGGTGACCGCCCCCGAGCGGCCCGTCACCCCGGCCGCACCGTCACCCGCCGTACAGGAACCCGCCGAGCACCCACCCGCCGAGCAGGAACCCGCCGCGCGGCCGGCGACCGCCGCCGGGCCGGTCGCCGCCCCGGGTGCGACCACCAACGCCCGCCCCCGCACACGCCGGCTCGCCCCCGGTCCGCGCCGTCCCTACGCCCGGCTGGTCGGCCCGCTGGTCCTGCTGGCGATCTGGGCCGGAGCCAGTGCGGCGGGGCTGCTGGACCCGCGGATCCTGCCCGCCCCCTGGTCGGTCCTGGACACCGGGGCCCACCTGTGGGCCGAGGGGACGCTCCGCACCGACCTGGGCACCTCCCTGTGGCGCGCCGCGCAGGGCTTCGCGATCGGCCTCACGGCCGGCGTGCTGCTCGCGTTGACCGCCGGGCTGAGCCGGATCGGCGAGGCGCTGATCGACGGCACGGTGCAGGTCAACCGCGCCGTGCCGACGCTGGGCCTGATCCCGCTGTTCATCCTGTGGCTGGGGATCGGGGAGGCGTTCAAGGTCGTCATCATCGCGATCGTCGTCTACATCCCGGTCTACCTGAACCTGCACGCCGCCCTGGCCGGCATCGACGCCCGCTACGTCGAACTCGCCGAGGTGCTGCGGCTGGGCCGCTGGCGGTTCGTCCGCCAGGTGGTGATCCCCGGCGCGTTGCCAGGCTTCTTCGTCGGGCTGCGCCTGGCCGTCACGGGCTCGTGGCTGTCGCTGGTCGTCCTGGAGCAGATCAACGCCACCAACGGCCTCGGCTACATGATGTTCCAGGCGCAGAACTACGGCCAGACCCAGGTCATCGTCCTCGGACTGCTCATCTACGGGGTCTTCGGATTCACCTCCGACTCCGCCGTCCGTCTCCTGGAAAGGAGGGTCCTGGCATGGCGCAGCTCTCTGGGCAGCTGACCCGGCCCGCCGTCCGACTCGCCGGCCTGACCCGCTCGTTCGGACCGCGCACCGTGCTCGACGACATCGACCTGGAGATCCCGGCGGGGCAGTTCGTCGCGCTGCTCGGCCACTCCGGCTCGGGCAAGAGCACCCTGCTGCGGGCCATGGCCGGACTGGACCGCGGCACCGCCGGCAGCGGTGAGCTCACCATCCCCGAACGGGTGTCGGTGGCCTTCCAGGACTCCCGGCTGCTGCCGTGGCGCCGGGTGCTGGACAACGTGCTGCTGGGCATCGGGCGGCGGGACGGCGACGGGCGCGACGCGTCCGAACGCGGTCGGGCGGCGCTCGCCGAGGTCGGTCTGGCGGGCCGCGAGCGGGCCTGGCCCGGTCAGCTCTCCGGTGGTGAGCAGCAGCGGGCCGCGCTGGCCCGCTCCCTGGTCCGCGAGCCCGAACTCCTGCTCGCCGACGAGCCGTTCGGGGCATTGGACGCGCTCACCCGGATCCGCATGCATGCCCTGCTGCGCGAGCTGTGGCAGCGTCACCACCCGTCGGTGCTGCTGGTCACCCACGACGTGGACGAGGCGGCGGCGCTCGCCGACAGGGTGCTGGTCCTCGACCGGGGCCGGATCTCCGTCGACCTGACGATCGACCTGCCGCATCCCCGCTCCTACCGCGACCCGCTACTGGGCGAGTACCGCGAGCGGCTGCTGGCCGCGCTCGGTGTCCGGCCCGACGGCGAGCCGGTCGCCGCCGGTGCGGCCGGGTCGGCGGGGCCAGGCGGGGAGGGCTGATGGGCGAGCACCTCTGGTACATCCCGAACACGGTCGAGCCGGGCCACCGCGGCGACGACACCCTGGACGGCTGGGGCAGCCTCGACCACTCCACCGACCTCGCCCTCGCGGTCGAGCGGCACGGCTGGGCCGGGGCGCTGCTCGGCACCGGCTGGGGCCGGCCGGACACCTTCACCGTCGCGGCCTCGCTCGCCGCCCGCACCACCACGTTCAAGCCGCTGATCGCGGTGCGGCCCGGCTACTGGCACCCCGCCAACTTCGCCTCGGCCGCGGCCACCCTGGACCGGCTGAGCCGCGGCCGGGTGCTGGTCAACGTGGTCAGCGGCCTGGACGACCCCGCCGCCTACGGCGACGGCGAGTTCGACCGGACCCGCCGCTACGGGCGGACGCTGGAGTTCCTCCGGCTGGTCCGCCGGCTGTGGAGCGAGGAGACGGTGACGTTCCACGGCGAGCACTACCGGGTGGACGACTCCTCGCTGCGGCCCCGGCCGTGGGGTGCCGAGGACGGCCGCCACCCGCGGCTGTACTTCGGCGGCGCGAGCGAGGCCGCCGAGACGGTCGCCGCCCGGGAGGCCGACGTCCAGCTGTTCTGGGGCGAGCCGCTGGACGGCGTCGCCGAACGCGTCGACCGGCTGCGCGCACTCAGTGCGCGCGTCGAGCGCCGGCACCGGCCGCTGGAGTTCGGGCTGCGGGTGACCACCGTCGTCCGGGACACCACCGAGGAGGCGTGGCGGGCCGCGGAGGACAAGGTCGCCCGGATGGCCGCGCAGGGCGCCCACGACCCGGAGGCGTTCCAGCGCCGGGCCGCCGTGGGCCAGCGCCGCCTGCTCGACCTCCAGCAGCGCGGCGAGGTGCTGGACAGCTGCCTGTACACCACGCCCGGCCGCTACGGCGGCGGGGGCGCCGGGACGACCTGGCTGGTCGGCTCCGCGCAGGAGGTCGCCGACGCGCTGCGCAAGTACCGGGAGCTCGGGGTGACGCACTTCGTGCTCTCCGACACGCCCTACAAGGAGGAGATCGCCCGGGTCGGCGACCATCTGCTTCCCCTGCTGCGGCCGGAGGTGCCCGCATGACCCTCGTCGCGCCCGACACCGGATCCCTGCGCGCCGTGTACGGTGCCTTCCCCAGCGGCGTCACCGCGGTCGCCGCGCTGGTCGACGGACGGCCGCTCGGCCTGGCGGCCAGCTCGTTCACCTCGGTGTCGCTGACGCCCGCCCTGGTCTCGGTGTGCATGGCGCACACCTCCGGGACGTGGTCCGAGCTGCGCCGCGCCGAGCGCCTGGGCATCAGCGTGCTCGGCGCCGGGCACGGATCGCTGTGCCGGCAGCTCGCCGGCCCCTCCGGCGCGCGGTTCGACGGCGTCGACTGGCGGGCGACGGCGGACGGCGCCGTGCTGCTGGACGGCGCGAGCGCCTGGTTCGAGTGCGCCGTCGACCGCGAGATCCGCGCCGGCGACCACGACATCGTCCTGCTCCGCGTGCTCGACCTGCACGCCGAGCCCGCCGTGGACCCGCTGGTCTTCCACGCGAGCACCTTCCGCTCGCTCGCCCCCGGCGCCCCGCGCCCCACCCCCTGAACCCTCCGAAGGACCACCATGGGCAAGCAGCTCCACTTCAACCTGTTCATCCACGACACCGGCCACCACGAGGCGTCCTGGCGGCTCCCGGAGTCCGACCCCGCCGCCGACCTGGACCTGGCCTTCCACCAGCGGCTCACCCAGATCGCCGAGGACGCCAAGTTCGACTCGGTGTTCCTCGCCGACAGCCCGGCCCTGTGGGGCGACCCCAGCCGCCGTCCGTCCGGCAAGCTGGAGCCGACCGTCCTGCTGGCCGCCCTCGCCGCCGGCACCACCCGCATCGGGCTCATCGCCACCGCCTCCACCAGCTACAACGAGCCCTACAACCTGGCCCGCCGGTTCGCCTCGCTCGACCACCTCTCCAACGGCCGCGCCGGCTGGAACATCGTCACCACCGCCGGTGACGCCGCCGCCCGCAACTTCGGCCTGGCGGGCCAGCCGCTGCACCGCACCCGCTACGAGCGGGCCGCGGAGTTCCTGGAGGTGTCCACCAAGCTGTGGGACAGCTGGGCCGACGAGGCGCTGGTCGCCGACAAGGACGCCGGCGTCCACGCCGACCCCGACCGGGTGCGCCCGGCCGACCACCGCGGCCGCTTCTTCCAGGTCGAGGGCGCGCTGAACGTCCGCCGCTCGCCGCAGGGGCATCCGCTGCTCGTCCAGGCCGGCTCCTCGGAGGACGGCAAGGAGTTCGCTGCCCGCTGGGCCGAGGCGGTGTTCACCGCGCAGCCGACCCTCGCGGAGGGCCAGGCGTTCTACGCCGACGTCAAGCGCCGCGCGGCCGCCGTCGGCCGCGACCCCGACCACGTCAAGATCCTGCCCGGCATCGTCCCCGTGATCGGCGCCACCGAGGCCGAGGCCCGCGAACTGGAGGCCGAACTCGACCGGCTGATCAAGCCCGAGTACGCGCGCGAGCAGCTGGCGACCGTCCTCAAGGTGGACCCCGAACGACTGCGCTTCGACGAGCAACTGCCCGACGACCTGCCCACCGAGGACGAGGTCGAGGGCGCCAAGAGCCGCTACACACTGATCGTGGAACTCGCCCGCCGCGAGCACCTGACGGTACGCGAGCTCATCGGCCGGCTCGGCGGCGGCCGCGGCCACCGCACCTTCGCCGGCACGCCCGTCCAGGTGGCGGACACCATCCAGCACTGGTTCGAGAACGGCGCCGCCGACGGCTTCAACGTGATGCCCGCCGTCCTGCCGTCCGGCCTGGAGGTCTTCGTGGCCGAGGTCCTGCCCATCCTGCGCGAACGCGGCCTCTTCCGCACCGAGTACACGGGCACGACACTGCGCGACCACTACGGCCTGCCCCGCCCCGCCGACCGCTTCGCACTCGCCGCGAACGTCGCGTGAACGCCACCTCCTCCCCCGCCGTGGGCGGTGCGCCCGCCCGTCCCCCGAAAGGTCCCGCATGACCATCCCCTACCGGCCGTTCGGCCGCACCGGCGTCCAGGTGAGCGCTCTCGCGCTCGGCGCGATGAACTTCGGCGGCCTGGGCAACCCCAGCCACGAGGACGGCGTCCGCATCGTCCACCGCGCCCTCGACGCCGGCATCAACATCGTCGACACCGCCGACGTGTACTCGCAGGGCGAGTCCGAGGTGATCGTCGGCAAGGCGCTGGCCGGCCGGCGCGACGACGTCTTCCTCGCCACCAAGTTCCACGGCCGGATGGGCGAGGACATCAACCGGTCCGGCAACTCGCGCCGCTGGATCCACCGCGCCGTCGAGGCCAGCCTGGAACGCCTCGGCACCGACCACATCGACCTGTACCAGGTGCACCGCCCCGACGAGGACACCGACTTCGACGAGACCCTCGGCGCCCTGACCGACCTCGTCCGCCAGGGCAAGATCCGGTACATCGGCACCTCCACCTTCCCGGCGTCCCGGATCGTCGAGGGCCAGTGGACCGCGGAGCGGCGCGGCCGCGAACGGGTGGTCGCCGAACAGCCCCCGTACTCGATCCTCGCCCGCGGCGTGGAGGTCGAAGTCCTCCCGGTGGCGCAGCGGTACGGGCTCGCGGTCATCCCGTGGAGCCCGCTCGCCGGCGGCTGGCTGACCGGACGCTACCGCGCGGGCGGGGCCCAGCCGCACTCCAGCCGCGCCGACCGCCAACCCGGGCGCTTCGACCTGGGCAGCGCCGAGAACGCCGACAAGCTCGCCGCCGTCGAAGCCCTCGCCGTCCTCGCCGACGGAGCCGGCCTCACCCTCGTCGAGCTCGCCCTCGGCTTCGTCCTCGCCCACCCGGCCGTCACCGCGCCGATCATCGGCCCGCGCACCCTCGCCCAACTGGAGGACCAACTCGGCGCCGCCACCACCCCCCTGCCCCCGGACGTCCTCGACGCCATCGACAAGATCGTCCCCCCGGGCACAACCCTCTCCTCCCGCGACACCGGCTACCTCCCACCCGCCCTCCACACCCCCGCCCTCCGCCGCCGCCCCGCCCCCTGACCGCCCGCGCCGCCGGTGTCGCACCGGGGCGCTAGCGTGACGCCGTGTCCAGCGTCTATGAATTGTCGATCGCCCTGAACCTGTCCGAGGACCTGTCCGAGCACGAGGAGGCCGAGCTCCGGTGGCACCTGGGGCTCGGCCCCGGGCCGGAGGTCCTCCGCATCGTGCCCCGGTTCCCGGTCGTGGTGGAGGACGACCACGACGGACTCGTCGTCGAGGACCACCCCGCGCCGCTCCTGGGCCGCCACGACGCGGCAGTCCACGTCGGTGGGGCGCTCGTCGCGGCACTCGTCCGACCGCAGGAGCCGTGGAACGGCCCGTGGGCGCTGACCGTCCGCCAGGAGATCCACCCCGACGACTTCGACCTCCTCGGCGAACTGCTCGCCTGGCTGGCCACCAAGGCCGACGACCGCCACCACTCGTCCACCGGCACGGTCCGCCTGGGCTGGACCCGGTTCTACGAGTCGGACCGCTTCGAGCGCTTGGAGCTCAAGGACGGCGAGGTCGCGTGGCCGTAGCGCCTGCTGCTGGATCTGCCGCTGGGCCTTCGGGCTTCAGCCGACCGTGAAGCCTCCGTGGCGCGCCGTCTCGCACGGCCGTCCGCCCGCTCCGGGTCGTGGCCCAGGTCCGTTACCGGTCGGGGTGGTGGCGGTGGGTGGCGAGTTTGGTGCGGAGGCGGTCGGCGTCGGGGTGGTCGAGTTCGGTGTGGATGACGAGGGCGGCGCGCCAGTGGTCGGTGGCTGCCTGGTGGTCGCCGGTGGCGTGGTGGATGTCGCCGAGTTCGGCGAGGGCGAGGGCTTCCTGGGGGCGGGCGCCGAGTTCGCGGTGGAGGGCGAGGGCCTCGCGGTAGTGGGTGAGGGCGGGCTGGGCGTCGCCGGTCTGCCAGTGGGCGTGGCCGAGGCTGGCGAGGGTGCAGGCTTCGCTGTAGCGGTCGCCGCTCTCGCGCAGGAGGGCGAGGGCCTCGCGGCAGTCGGCGATGGCCTGCCGGTGGTTGCCGAGCAGGGACTGGTACCAGCCGACGGCGTTGAGCAGGCGTGCCTGGCCGGGCCGGTGGCCGGCGGTGCGGTGGAGGTCGAGGGCGTGCTGGGCGTGGTGGAGGGCTTCGGCGTGTTCGGCGCGCTGTTCGTGCCAGAGCGCCAGGCTGTGCAGGACGGTCGCCTGGCCGCTCGGGTTGTGGAGTTCCCGTTCCAGGGCGAGGGCCCGGTGGAGGTGGGTGTGGGCGGCGTCGAGGTCGCCGAGTCCGCGGCAGGCCTGGCCGAGGTGGCGGTGGGCGAGGGCTTCGGCGCGCGGGTCGCCGAGTCGGCGGGTTGCTTCGAGGGCGCCGAGCTGGCCGGCCCGCAGGTCGTGTCGCAGGCCGCGCCGGGACAGGTAGGTGAGGATCGCCCAGGGCAGTTGCCAGGCGTGGGTGTCGAAGCCGGCGGCGGCAGCGGCCGGACCGAGGGCGAGCAGGACGCGGCGTTCGGCGTCGCACCAGGCCATGGCCCGGTCGACGGTGTCGATCGGGTCGGGTGCCGCGCCGGGGCGGGGTGCGGTGAGGGCGATGGGGTCGCGGGCGGGGCTGAGCAGGCGTTCGGCCGCGTACGCGGTGTGCAGGTAGTGGTCGAGCATCCGCTCGGTGGCGGCGCGGCGCCGGTCCTCGTCGTCGTGTTCGCGGGCGAGGTCGCCGGCGTAGGCGCGCAGCAGGTCGTGGAAGTGGTGGCGGCGGGGCGCGTGTTCGGCGAGCAGGTGGGCGGTGGCGAGTTCTTCGAGGGCGGTGCGGGCCCGGCCGGTGGGGAGGTCGGCGATGCGGGCGGCGGCGGTCTCGGAGACGTCGGGGCCGGGGTGGACGCTGAGCAGCCGGAACAGGCGCGCGGCGGGTTCGCCGAGTTGCTCGTACGACCAGGAGAAGACCGTCCGGACGTCGCTGCTGGTGTCGCCAGCGTTCAGTGCGGGCAGCCGGTGCCGGTCGTCGCCGAGCCGGTCGACCATGTCGGCGATGCGCAGCGCGGGGTTCATGGCGAGGCGGGCGGCGGCGACGCCGAGGGCGAGGGGCAGCCGGGCGCAGGTGTCGATCAGTTCGGCGACCGCGTCCGGTTCCGCGGCGACGGTCTCGGGGCCGAGCCGGCGGGTGAGCAGTTCGGTCGCCTCGGGGACGGTGAGCACGTCCAGGGTGAGGGGTTGGGCGCCTTCGACGGCGACCAGGCTGGTGAGGGCGGAGCGGCTGGTGACCAGGACCAGGCAGCCGGTGCTGCCGGGCAGCAGGGGGCGTACCTGTTCGGCGTCGCGGGCGTTGTCCAGGACGACGAGCAGTCGGCGGCCGGCGACCAGGCTGCGGTAGAGCGCGGTCTGGGCCTCCAGGGTGGCGGGGATGCGTCCGGGCGCGGTGCCGAGGGCGTCGAGGAAGCCGCGGACGGCCTGTTCGGCGGGCATCGGCTGCCCGGTGGGGTCGAAGCCGCGGAGGTTCACGTACAGCTGGCCGTCGGGGAAGCGGTCGGCGACCTGGTGGGCCCAGTGCAGGGCGAGGGTGGTCTTGCCGATGCCGGCGGTGCCGGAGATGGTGGTGATCCCGGCCGCGCCGGGATCACCGGCTTCGGCGATGCATCCGGCGAGCTTCTTGAGTTCGAGGGCGCGGCCGGCGAAGAAGCGGGTGACCATCGGCAGTTGGCGCGGCACCGGCGCGTCCGGCCGGACCGGCGCGGGCGGTGGGGCCGGGGGCGCTGCGGGCAGCCGGTCGGCGGCGGGGGTCTCGACGGTGGAGTCCAGGATCCGCTGGTGCAGTTGCTGGAGGGCGGGCGAGGGTTCGATGCCCAGTTCGGTGGCGAGTTCGCGGCGCAGGTCGCGGTAGACCTCCAGCGCGTCGGCCTGGCGCCCGGAGCCGTACAGCGCCCGCATCAGCTGCCCGTGCAGCACCTCGACCCAGGGGTGCTCGCGGACGACCGGCCCGAGTTCGGCGATCGCCGTGCTGTACTCGCCGAGCCGCAGCCGGGCCTCGGCCAGCCCTTCCACGGCCTGCAGCCGGGCCTCGCGCAGCCGGCCGACGCCTGCGGTCTCCGCGCCGGAGCCGGGCAGGTCGCCGAGCGGTTCGCCGCGCCAGAGCGCGAGCGCGTCGGAGAGGCTCCCGGCGGCGTCGGCCCAGCGGCCGTCCGCCCGCGCCTGCCGTCCGAGCCGGCAGTGCTCGGTGAACTCGTCGAGGTCGAGCCGGCCCGGTGGTACGGCGATGAGGTAGCCGTCGTGGACCCGCTGGATGAGCTCGGGGTCGGCCCCGGCCGCGCCGAGGGTGCGGCGCAGCCGCATCACGTGGTTGTGCAGTGACGCGGTGGCGGTGGCGGGCGGGCTGCCGCCCCACAGCGCGGCGACCAGGTGGTGCGCTGGCACCGGGCGGTTGGCGTTCAGCAGCAGGGTGGCCAGCAGGCCCCGTGCCATGGGCGCGCGGAGCGGGACCGGCACTCCGTCGCGGGAGACCGCGACCGTTCCGAGTATCGCGAACCTCATCCCGCTCCCCCGCCGTAGTTCCCCTGGTCAGCGGCATCGTATCGGCACGATGGCGCGCACATGACCGGGTGGTGGACAACGGCCGGAGACGGTTTACGCAGGGTGACGGCGGTCCGGGCCGCGGACCGTCGCGAACGGGAGCCCTGCGGCCGACGTGTCCGGCCGGTCGACCGGTCGGCCGGGGGTGTTGACGGCGCCGCCGCGTCCTACGCGTCGCCGCTGCGGCCGGCGACGCCACCGGGATCGTCACCGTCGAGGGTCCAGATGGTGTCGGCCCGACCACCCCGGCCCCGAGTACCACGCCGATCCCGGCCGTCGCTCCGCACGCCGTACCCCCACCGCAGTTGATGACCACCACATGCCAAAAGGCCCTGTCGGTGTCCAGAATCCCCGAGCGATGATCACGGGACTATCCGCTTCGCGAACGGGTCACCGCAGGTTTGTGGATAGCCGGCGACGGCCGACGGGTGGTAGGCCCCGGCGAGCACCCGTCACGTCCCCCGCGGGTCACCCGGCGGGTGGCCGCTGCTTCCGGCGGCGCAGCACCAGATCGGCGATGCCACCGGCCGCCATCACCAGGGCGAACGTGACCTTCAGCCAGGCCCAGGGCCCGGACGAGAAGAGGCCGTCGAAGAAGTACCAGACGGGCGCCGCAACCAGGAAGACCCTGGACGCGACGGAGGAGGCCCGGGACTCGGGTTGGCGCTCGGTCATGCCGATCCGTTCAGGTGTGCGGCCACCACCGTCCGGGCCCGGGGGCCGCGGAAGCCGCCGCGCAGCGGGGCAAGGGCGGTGACCGTCGCGCGGACCCAGGCGGGGTCGCCCAGGCGTTCGGGGCGGGCGGAGGCGACGGTCTGGGCCAGCAGCTCCGAGACGAGGTCGATGGAGTAGCGGCTGTAGCGGCGGGCGTGGTGGGAGAAGTCGGCGCCCCAGTACTCGTACGGGTGCCGGAGGGTGGCGCCCACACCGGCCGGTCCGCCACCGACCTGGCTGGTCCCGTTGAGGCTGTGGACGATGTTGGCGAAGACCGCGAGGGTACGGGAGTTGCCGAGGCGGGTCGGCTCGGCGGACAGGTGCAGCTCCATGAAGCGGCGCCAGGGAACGACCTCCGTCCGGCTGCCGTCCTCCCAGGCCGCGAGGCCTTCCGGCTCCAGCGTCAGGTACTGCGCGCGGCGGGCGGTCGGGTCGCCGATCGTCCAGCGGTCGCCGCTCCACTCGAGCGGCCCGAGCACGGGAGCCCCGGTCATCCGTACCCGCTCCCCGTCCCGTTCCGCCTGCTGCCGGAGGACACGTTCTCACGGAGATCGCCTGCTCAGAGGCGTGACGGGATATCGATCCGGCAACGAACCAACCGCGAAGCCGGCCCACTGGCGGGGCTCGCCGCGCGACCGCGTACGGGTGAAGACCAGACGCCGGCCGAGGCGTTGACGGAGGCGCCGGCGGGGTCGGGGTGACTCCGGGCCGTCACGGCGCCCGGCCTGCACGGCCGGCGCCCCGCCGGATGCGATCGTGGGCGCATGAGGTGGTGGGAGGCACGCGCCGCGACGATCCGCCGGGCGCTGCGGGTGACGGGCCGCAGGCCGCGCCTGGTGGACGTCGGACGCGGCCTGCTCGGCGTGGTGGCGGCGACGACGGTGACGCTGGCGCTGGGCACCCCGGGCGCGGCCGCCTCGGCGGCGGGAGGTGCGGCCGTGGCCGGGGCGATGGGCCTGCGGGGCGGGCCGCGGGGAAGGCTCCCGTCGATCGTGGCCGTCTCCGTGGTGATGGGTGCCGCGACCTTCGCCGGGGCCCTCGCCGCGCCGCACACCGTGCTGTTCGTGGGCCTGGCGGTGGTGTGGAGCTTCGCCATCGGGATGCTGTGGGCGGTGGGTTCCGCCGCCGGGGTCGTCGCGGCGGCCGGGTCGGTGCTGCTGGTCGCGGCGGCCTCGGTGCCGTTGAGCGTGGAGCACATGCTCGGCCGGGCGGCCCTGGTCACCGCGGGCGGGCTGGTCCAGGCCGTCCTCGTCGTCGTGTGGCCGGGCAGGCGGTGGCGGGTCCAGCGCGAGGCGTTGGCCGGTGCGTACCGGGCCGTTGCCGACGGTGCGCGCGCCCTGGCGGCGGATCCCCGGGCCGTCCTCGACCCCGCCCCACCGGCCACCTCCAGGGCGGCGTTCACCCTGACCGAGCGGCAGGCCGGGCGCCGCCCGCCGGCCTTCCGGGACTACTACGGCCTGCCGGAACGCATCCGGCCCGCACTGACCGCCGTCGCCCGGGCCACCGAGTCCGGTACGGCGGCCGAGAGAGACGCCGCACAGGCCTGGCTGCGTACCGCGGGCGAGGTGCTCGACGGCGTCGCCGCCGGCCGCCCCGCGACGGATCCGCGGGCCGCGGAGCAGCTCAGGGAGTTGATCGCCGAGACCGGGCGCACCACCTGCCCCCTCCCGGCCGCGCGCCCGCTGGCCGAGCAGTTGACGCGCGCCGTCGACCTCGCGGGCACCGGCGCCCTGCCCGTCGGCGAGAGCGCCGAGCGCCTGCGGAGGCCGGGCCCGGCGGCCTCCCTGAGGTCCGCCGCCGGGGCCGTCGGAGCGCAACTCTCACCCGCCTCCCCCGTCTTCCGCCACGCGCTGCGGCTCGCCGGGACCACCGGGGCCGCCGTCGTCCTCGCCCGCGCCACCGGTCTGCAGCACGGCTACTGGATCGCCCTGACGACCCTGATGGTCATGCGGCCGGAGACCGCTCGCACCGTCGAACGCTGCCTCGCCCGGGTGGCCGGCAACGCCGTCGGCATCACCCTCCCCGCCGTCGTCACCGTCGCCCTGCACCCGGGCGCAGCAGCGGACGCCGTCCTGGCGCTGGCCTTCCTCGGCTGCGCCTACCTGCTCTCCGAGACGGGGTACGTGGCCCTGACCGCAAGCCTCGCGACGGCGATCGTCTTCCTCACCGCCGCCACCGGAGCGGACGAGCCCGACGCCGTGGCCACCCGACTCCTCGCCACCGCCATCGGCGGCGCCCTCGCCGTCACCGCCCACCTCCTGCTCCCCGCCCCGGCCCCGGCGGGGGCGCCGCACCGGCGCAGAAGTCACGCGAACGGGGAGGCGCGCCGCACCAGCCGCAACGGGGACGGCCCGACCGCCATGTGAGCCGCGCGTGCGCGCCGTTCAGCCCTCCGGGTCCACCCGCTGATCTCGCTGCTCCGGTCCTCCGTCACAGGTCCACGTGCTGTTCGATCGCCGCTGGATCGCCCGCCGGCCCGTGCCGCAGCACCACCCGGGCCGGGCGGAAGGGGAGCCCGCGCAGGACGGGAGCCATGACGGCGAAAAGGGCGGCGGCATCGGGGCCGTACGCGTAGAGCACCGCCTCGCCGCCACCGAACTCGTGTCCGTCGAACTCGCCGACACCTGCCTGTTCGATCAGTTCGGCCAGCAGCGTCCCCGTTTCCCGGACAGTCGCCCGCTGGCTCGGGTCGCCGAAGCCGGCCGGGGCCAGCCGGAAGCGTGCGACGACCGCGTTCTCGCCGCAGGTCTCCACATCCACAGGGTCCATGTCGTCCATCCGTGAAAGGTCTCATCCGGGGCCGACATCGCCTCGCCGGGACCATTGCGCGCCGAGCGCCCCCCGCGTCAACCCCGGTGGACGACCGGGCAGATGACCAGGGTTTCCGCCGCGCATTCCGGCCGGTGAGGGGCGGAACTCGACCTGGTGGGCGGGTTCTGGGGCGGGTCGGGGCACCAACTCGCTGTCCGGCGAGACCGCGTGCGCAGGCGGAATTGCGAACTCCGAATTACCGTGAAAGCGAAAACAGCTCAAATCGTCATCAAAACCCACCAAGGAGTCGTCACCATGAACAAGGGCCAGCTCGTCGAAGCAGTCGCAGGTCAACTCGGCAGCCGGGCAGCCGCGGAGGACGCCGTCGACGCGGTCCTCGACGTGATGGTGCGTGCCGTGGTCGCCGGCGAGCGCGTGTCGGTCACCGGCTTCGGCACCCTGGAGTCCGTCCAGCGGTCCGCCCGCTACGCCCGCAACCCGCAGACCGGCGAGCGCGTTCGGGTGAAGAAGACCACCACTCCCCGCTTCCGCCCCGGCCAGGGGTTCAAGGACCTGGTCTCCGGCGCGAAGAAGCTCCCGAAGCAGGGGCCGTCCATCATGAAGGCCCCCAAGGGCTCGCTGACCCCCGGCGGTACGACCGCCACGACCACCAAGCGCGCCGCGGCCAAGCGCACGGCGGCGGCGACCGCCACCCCGGCGAAGAAGGCCGTCGCCAAGAAGGCGGCACCGGCCAAGGCGGCCGCGGCCAAGAAGACGACGGCGGCCAGGACCACCGTCAAGAAGACCACCGCCAAGCGCACCACCGCGGCGGTCGCACCGGCGACGGCCAAGAAGGCGGCGCCGGCCAAGAAGACCACCACCGCCAAGGCCGCCGTGAAGAAGACGGCCACCACCAGGAAGACGAGCGCCACCAAGCCTGCCACCGCTGCGAAGAAGACGACCGCGCCGGCGCGGAAGACCGCGTCCACCGCCAAGAAGACGACCACCGCCAAGAAGACGACCACCGCCAAGCGGGCCACCCGCGCGGCCCGCTGACCACCGCACCGCCGGCCGGGCGCGGCCCCTCCGCGCGGGGGGGGTGGCGTCCGGTCAGCCGGTCCCGGTCGCGGTTACCGCGGGTTCGCCGGCGGTCGCGGGTTCGTGGAGCGCGTCGAGGAGGGCGAGCTGCTGTCCGGTCAGGCTGCCGTCGGATCGCAGTCCGTCCTGTTTGCGCAGCCGGGCGCCGGGGCGGAAGGCGGGGTCGTCGCCGAGGCCGGTGCGGTCGACCGGACCCGCGAGGGTGCCGCCGGCGACGATCAGCGTCCTGCCGGAGCCGGAGCCGGAGCCGGTGGCGGCGACGAGCGTGGCGCGGCCGCCGTCCTTGACCTCCCGTGCGGCGGCCGCCACGGCGCCTTCTGGAACTGGTGCAGCGGTACGGGCCGCAGCGTGGCACCACCCGGCGGTACGGCCGGCACGGGGGGCTCGACGGCGGTCGTGCGGGAGCAGCGGGCAGCGGGTCAGCGCAGCCGGCCGGACGTGTGCAGCATGTCGAACACCATCCGGTCCACCGGCGACACCCGCGCGCGGTCGGCGTGGCCGAACCAGTCCAACTCCGCGATCTCGTTCGCGGGAACCAGCGGACCGGTGTGCTCGGCGGTGTAGCAGATCATCCGGAACTCTGTGCGGCCGTCGGACTCCCGCCGCGTCTCGAAGGTGCCGACGTGCACCATCGTGGCCGTGTCGATCCGGGCCCGCAGCTCCTCGTCGATCTCACGCGCCAGCGTCTCGGCGTCGGACTCGCCCGCCTCCCGCTTCCCGCCGGGGAAGTAGAAGACGTCCAGACCGTGGCAGCGTGTCACGAGGACCCGACCGCCACGCACCAGGACCCACGCCACCTTCTCGGGCACGACCTCGCGCTTCTCCATGCCCGGCCCCTTACCCGTCCCCACGGGCACCGGAACGACCCCTGCCCACAGGTCAGACACCTGTGGCACCGTCCCCTCGCCACCGGGCGGCGAGGCACTACCGGACGGACTGGGGCGGTCCTGCCGTGCGAGGAGGAACGCCGCGACGTCCGGCAGCCCGGCCGGCAGGTCGTCCAGCCGCTCCAGCTCCCCGTACCGGGTGATCCTCCGCCACAGGTCCTCGGGATCGAAGCGGTCGGTGCGGTGGAGGATCTGCCAGGCTGGGCCCTGCACGCGCCCGAGGGCGCTTCCGTACCCGCGCGGGCGGGCCCCGGCGCCGAGGACGAGGAATCACGGTGATGGACGAACGGCTGGACGGCGACTGGCTTCGCGGCTGGTGCGAGCGGACGGCTGCGGCCGTGGCCGGGCTGACGGAGTCGTTCGAGGTACGGCACGGCTTCCCGCCCGGCGACAACGTGATCGCGCCCGCCACGGACGAGAGTCACCGGGCGACCGGGGCGCTCGTCGCGCTGACCCCGATCCCCGCGGACCTGGCCACGGTGTACCGGGTGATCGACGAGGTGTCGCTGCCCGACGTGGCGAACGGCTGCTTCGTCCACCCGGCCTCGCTGGTCGCGGAGCACGTCCGCGCCTACGGGCCCGTTGCGATCCCCGATGAGGGGCCCGCCACGGTCTTCGCCAGCGACGGCGGCGGCCGTCTTTTCGCCGTGACCGGCTCCGGACGCGTGTGGATGTCGACCGCGGCTTCCTGGTCCGACCGGTTCGACCTTGCCGCCGCCGGCCTGCGGGAGTTCTTCGAGGGGATCTCCCGGCAGGTCACCGACCAGCTCTGAGCCAGGTGCGAGTGGGGGTCAGAGCTGCTCGAAGTGGAAGGAGCGGATGAAGCAGTCGCGTGGTTGGCCGATCGCGAAGAGGACGCAGTCGAGCACGGACTGGGCGGTCAGCGGGTCCTTCGCGGTCCGGGTGGCCTGGTCCCAGGTGGGGTGGAGCGGGTCGCCGTCGGTGAAGTCGGGCGGGTAGAGCGAGATGACGCGGATGCCTTCGGGGCGGAGCCGGTGGGAGAGGATGTCGGCGAAGCCGGCCTGGGCGGCTTTGGCCGCGTAGAAGGCGGGGTGCGCCTGGGACCGGTGGTCGCGGGTCTCCGCGGCCGAGGAGACCAGGTTGACCACGTCGGCGCCCTCGGACGTGCGCAGCAGCGGCAGGAAGTGCTTGACCGTCAGCAGGGTGCCGGTGGCGCCGGACGCGAGGGTGTCGGTGATCGCTTCGTCGTCGGCGTCCCAGAGGTCGGGGCCCGCGAGGTACCGGGCGCCGTTGTTGACGAGCACGTCGACCCGGTCGGTGCGGGCGGCGACGCCCTCGGCGAAGGCCCGTACGGTGGCGGGGTCGGCCAGGTCGCAGGCGAACGCGTCCGCCCGCGCGCCGCTGTCGGCCGCGATCTCCTCTGCGGTCTTCCGGGCGGCGGCCACCGTGCGGGCGGAGAGGAACAGGCGCGCGCCCAGCTGTCCCGCGCGCAGCGCGAACGCCCTGCCGAATCCGCGCCCGGCCCCGGTCACCACCACGGTCTTTCCGGCGAGGTCCATGCGCACAGCTCCTTCGACGTTCTCGTGTCGATCATGTGTTGATCATTGAGAGCGTACGGTGTGCGGTATGACCCTGGGAGTGCATTTCGCCATCGATGCGGAGACCGCCGGCCGCCTGCTCGCGGCCGCGAACGACGGGGAGGTCGCCGCGCTGGTCGAGGAGATCGAGGGGGAGGCGATCGGTGTCGGACACTGCGACACCGACAAGGCGTGGGACGCGATCCACCGCAGCCTGACCGACGGCTACCTCGGCTTCGAGAACGGCAGCTACCCGCTGAACGCCGCGGTCCTGGGCGGCGTCCCGCTCCACGAGGGGGACGACTGGATCGTCTGCCTGCTCGCTCCGGATCAGGTTCGCGATGTCGCCGATGCCGTGGCCGAGGTCGGACGCGAGGCGC
Source organism: Kitasatospora sp. NPDC048365 (assembly GCF_043200835.1). NCBI lineage: Bacteria > Bacillati > Actinomycetota > Actinomycetes > Kitasatosporales > Streptomycetaceae > Kitasatospora > Kitasatospora sp. NPDC048365. The sequence continues at coordinate 237,894 of NZ_JBICYJ010000005.1, read as the reverse complement.
TGAGGGCGGGCTACGACCGCATCGACGTCGAGGACTACGGTCCGGAGTTCGGCGACGAGGACTTCGCCTACACCTGGGCGAACTTCGCCGACCTGGTGGTCTTCTTCCGGGAGGCGGCGGACGCGGGCAGCCATGTGGTCTTCACGGTCGCCCAGTAGCGGCTCACTTGGCCGCCGCGTGGACGGCCTCCATCACGACCGCTCCGGTGCCGGCCATCACGTGGTAGACGGCCCCGCCGGCCAGGACGAGGGCACCGAAGAGGATCCAGCCTCCCGGTCCGCTGACCGCCCGGACCACCGAGGCACCCGTCACCGGGTCGCGGTCGTCTCCGCCTGGGGAGCGTACGAGTTCCCTGGCGATGTGCCCGGCTCCGACCACGGCGCGGGCCGCCCCGACCAGTGCCATGCCTGCGACACCGATGCCGAACCACCCTGCTCGACCGATCTCGTCCATGGTTCTCACCATCTCTCGGCCGGCGATGCGCGGCGGGAGTGCGCCTCGCGTGCGCCTCGATGGTCCCCCCGCCGCCGGTCGGCTCACCAGAGCCGACCGGTCCCACCCGCCTGGGCCTACCGGCCCCACTGCGGATCCGATCGGGTGTCAGCCCTGCCAGGAGCCGCCGATCTCGCGGCGGGCCCGGTGCGGGCGGTGTAAGCCCGGCCCGTGTGTGCGGCCGTGTCCGGTGCCGCGGTCGGCGAGGTTGGTGACTGCGGAACGAGGCGTACGGCTCCTGCGTTCGACCATGGAATCCCCCAGAGTGACGGGCACTTGACGCCTCGAAGACCGCGCTGCGAGGCGTCCGGTGCTCACTTCCAACGAATACGAGTCGCGACGTCTCGTCTCGTATCGGCCATGTTTCACGGAGGGCACCGGCCATGTCAAGACGATACGTGGCGTCTCGTGAGACAATCTGGACATGCCCCCCGCACCGAACCCGGATCTGCGCAACCAGCGGTCCCACCGCGCCATCCTCGACGCAGCGCTGGAGCTGACCACCCGCGACGGCTACACCAAGGTCACCGTGGAGGCCATCGCCCAGGCCGCCGGGGTGGGCAAACAGACGATCTACCGCTGGTGGCCCAGCAAGGCCGCCGTCGTCCTCGAAGCGCTCAACGACCGGACGGGGCCGGCCGGTCGGGTACCGGACACCGGCGACGTCGCCGCCGACATCACCGTCGCGGCCCAGGCCGTCACGCGCATGCTCAGCATGGATCTCGGCACGGTGTGGCGCGGCCTGGTGGCGGACGCGCAGGGCGACCCCCGCCTCGCCGAGGACCTGCGCGAGAGCTTCTTCGAACCCCGGATCGCCCGCTGGCAGGAACGCCTCGACACGGCCGTCCAGGCCGGCCAGCTCCGCACCGACGTCCCCACCCGGACCATCGTCGAGCTGCTCTTCGGCCCCATCTACTACCGCCTGCTCCTGGGCACCGACCAACTCGACCCGGAGAACACCGCCGGCCGCGTCGACTACCTCCTCAACGGCGTCGGACCCCGCGCACCCCACTGAAGCCGGGAACCCCCTTCGCCGGCGCCGGCGAAGGGGGTTCCCGGGTGGAGAAGAGCCGCGCGGCTCAGGTGGTCGTCCAGACGAAGGTCGCCGAACCGACCGCCCCGGTGGTGCCCGTGGCCGTCACGGTCACCGTGTACGTGCCCTTCTCGGTCGCGGCGCCGGTGAAGCGGCCCCCGCCGTCGATCGAGATGCCCGGCGGCAGCCCGGTCGCCCGGTAGCTCGCGCCGGCCGCCGCGCCCGCCGCGTCGAAGGTCCACTGGACCGCGGCGTGCACCGGGCTGCTCATCCCGTGCGGGTTCGGCACGGCGAGCGGCGCAGCAGCGGCCGCGAGACCGTTCACTGCGGTCGGCACGGTGAGGTCGCCGCCGACCGGCAGGTTCCGCGAGGAGTCGCCGACCAGGATCCGGTACGTGCCGGCCGCCGTCGTCCAGGTGTTGGCCGCGGTGTTCCAGTACGCCAGGTCGTGGGTGCCGAGCGTGAAGGTGAGCGTCTTCGACCGGCCGGGGTCGAGCGTGACCCGCTGGAATCCGCGGAGCTGGTGCACCGGCTCGCCGGTGGAGGCCGGTGCCCCCACGTAGAGCTGCGCAACGTCGGTCCCGGCCCGGGTGCCGGTATTGGTCACCGTCACCTGGACCGTGGCGGTGTTCCCGGTGAGGGCCGACACCTGCAGGCCGCTGTACCCGAAGGTGGTGTACGACAGTCCGAAGCCGAACGGGAACAGCGGCTCGATGTTCTTGCTGTCGTACCAGCGGTAGCCCACGTTCAGCCCCTCGCTGTACTGCACCTGCCCGTTGGTGCCGGGCCACTGTTCGGGGGTGCGCGCGGGGACGTCGGCCAGTGACTTGGGGAAGGTCACCGGCAGCTTGCCCGAGGGGTTGACGTCGCCGAAGAGCAGCGCCGCGACCGCCGTACCGATCATCTGCCCCGGGTAGAAGGCCTCGAAGACGCCCGCCACCTGGCCGAGCCACGGCATGTTCACCGCCGAGTTGGTGTTGAGGACCACGATCGTGCGCGGGTTGGCGGCCGCCACCTGGGCGATCATGTCGTTCTGGCTCACCGTGCCGCCGCCGTTGTTGGGCAGGTCGAGCGTGGCGCTGTCGTGCTGCTCGTTGCCGTAGTTGTCGCTGGCGAACACCACCGCCACGTCGGAGCTCCGCGCCAGGGCGACCGCCGAGGCGAGGTTGGTGGCGTCGTTGTAGGTCACGGTCGTGCCGGTGCCGGCGACCCGGTTCTGGATCCCGGTGATCGGCCAGACCGTGCCGGGGCTGGTGACGGTGGCGCTGCCGCCGCCGATGGTCTGGACGCCCGCGCCGCCGTCCCACCCGATCACCGCGATCGAGTGCGTGGTGGCGGTGGAGAGCGGCAGGACGCCGTTGTTCTTCAGCAGGACGGTGCCCTCCTGGGCGCCCTGCAGGGCGATCTGGGCGTGCGCCGCCGTGGTGACGGTGGCGTCGCGCGAGCCGCTCGGCGCCTTGTCGAACAGGCCGAAGGCGAAGAACTGGGTGAGCAGCCGGCTGACCATGGTGTCCAGCGTCGCCTGGCTCACCCGGCCGTCGGCCACCGCCTGGGCGAGGAAGTCGGCGTAGAAGTAGCCGTTGGGCATCTCGACCGTCAGGCCGGCGTTGGCGGACTCCACGGTGGAGTGCGCGCCGCCCCAGTCGCTGGTGACGAAGCCGCCGAAGTTCGCCTGCTGGTAGAGCCCGACGTTCATCAGGTCCGGGTTCTGGCAGGCCGGCAGGTTGTTGACGATGCTGTACGCGCACATCGCGGCGGCCGGGGCGGCCTGCTGGACGGCGGTCTGGAAGGCCGGCAGGTAGAGCTCCTGCAGCGTCCGCTTGTCCACCGTGACCGAGCCCGCGGGGTGTTCGATGTTGTAGACGGCCACGTGCTTCATCTCGGCCATCACGCCCTGGCTCTGGATGCCGCGGATGTCGGCCGCGGCCATCTGGCCGTTGAGGTACGGGTCCTCGCCGAAGGTCTCGAAGGCCCGGCCCCAGCGCGGGTCGCGGACGATGTTCAGCGTCGGGCCGAGCGCGACCTGCACGCCCTTGCCGGCGAACTCCGCGCCGATCGCGGCGCCGTAGCTCTGCTGCAGCGCGGTGTCCCAGGTCGCCGCCGAGGTGTTGGCGGACGGCATCTGCGTCACCCCGCCGAACCCGTCGCCGACGCCGTGCGGGCCGTCGTGCAGGCCGATGTCGGGGATGCACAGCGACGGGATGCCGGTGATGTTGCCGATGTACGGGGTGGCGTTGTTGTTGCCGTGCAGGATCGACACCTTCTGCGCGGTGGTCATCTGCGCCAGCACCTGCTGCACGCGCGTGGCGACCGGCTGGGTGGACCCGACCCACGGACAGCTGCCGTCACCGCCGCCGGGCGGCGGCGAGCTGCTGCCGCTGCCGGGGGTGAGCAGGGTGAACTCCCAGAGCGAGTAGCCCCACTGGGTGGCGCGCTGGGTGCCGTACATCCGCACGTAGCGGCCGGTGGCGTCGAAGGAGAGGTTCTCCACCCCGCCGGCGCCGGCGGTGGTGGCGTACGCGGTGGTCCAGGCGGAGCCGTCTGCCGAGACCTCGATCCGGTACGCCTTGGCGTACGCGGCCTCCCAGCTGAGCTGGGCCCCGCAGAGCCGCTGCGGGGTGCCGAGGTCGACCTGCAGCCACTGCGGGTCGGCGGCCGCGCTCGACCAGCGGGTACCGGCGTTGCCGTCGACGGCGGAGGAGGCGGGGGTGCCGACGTTCTCCGTGGAGGAGGCGGTGGCCGGCCTGCCGAGCGCCGCGGTGGTGCCCGTGCAGGTGGGGGGCGGTGTGGTGGCGCCGCCGTAGACCTGGAACTCCCAGAGCGAGTAGCCCCACTGGGTGGCGCGCTGGGTGCCGTACATCCGCACGTAGCGGCCGGTGCCCGTGACGTCCACGGTCTGGGTGCCGCCGGTGCCGTTGGTGGTGGACCAGAGGGTGGTCCAGGTGGACGCGTTGTCGGAGACCTGGATCTGGAAGGCCTTGGCGTAGGCCGTCTCCCAGGTGAGCACGACCCGGGTGATCGGCTGCGAGGTGCCGAGGTCCACCTGCAGCCACTGCGGGTCGGCGGCGGCACTCGACCAGCGGGTGCCGGGGTCGCCGTCGACCGCGGCGTTCGCGGTGAAGGCGTCCTGCACCGAGGACGCCGTCGCCGTCCTGCCCTGGGAGATGAGGGTGGCGGCCGCGGCGCGCGGCGAGACGGCCACCAGGGAGAGGAAGGCCGTGGCGACCAGCGCCATGACCAGGGCGATGACCCCGCTGGGCCTTCGTGGGCTTTGCCTCATGGGTACTCCTCCGTCGTGAGGCGGTACACGGGCATGGGAGAGCCGAACCGAACGAAGAGGGCCCGGGGCCGGACGGACCGGCCCCGGGCCCCGGGGGTCACTGCGAGACGCGGACGTAGTCGACGATCATCTTCTGCGGCAGGACGGTGGTGGCGTCGGGGTTGCCGGGCCAGTCACCGCCGACCGCGTTGTTCAAGATGATGTAGAAGGGGTGGTCGTACACCCACGGGCCGCGGGTCTGCTCCAGCGTCGCGCGGTCGACGGTGAAGAAGCTGTGGCCGTCCACCGCGAACGTCATGTGGGTGGAGTCCCAGTCCACGGCGTAGGTGTGGAAGTCGTTGGCGAAGTCCGAGCCGGCCAGGGTGTACGGGGAGCCGTAGCCGCCTCCGCCGAAGTAGGCCGGGGCGTGCAGGGTGGAGTACACCGAGTCCGCGACCTTGCCGACGTGCTCCATGATGTCGATCTCACCGCAGTTCGGCCACGGGGTGCCGGACTTGAAGTTCGAGCCGAGCATCCAGAACGCGGGCCACAGGCCCTGGGTGCCGCTGACCTTGATCCGGGCCTCGGCGTGGCCGTAGGTGAAGTCCAGGTGCCCGTGGGTGTTGATCCGGCCGGAGGTGTACTGGCCGTTGGCCTCCCGGCGGGCCTCGATGACCAGGTTGCCGTTGCCGTCCAGGTTGGTGTTGTCGCCGTTGGTGTACAGCTCCAGCTCGCCGTTCTGGCCGTTGCCGGGGTCCTGGGTCCACTTGGACGCGTCCGGCTTGCCGCCCGCGGGGCCGTTGAACTCGTCGCTCCACACCAGGCGCGGGGGGTTGTTCGGGGCCGGCGGCAGGGCGGGCGGCGGGGTGGGGTTGCCGCCGGTGCCGTACACGTCGAAGGTCCACAGCGAGTAGCCGTAGCCGTTGCTGCGCGCGGTGCCGTACATCCGCACGTACCGCCCGGTGCCGTCGACGTCGAGGGTCTCCTTGAAGCCCTTGCCGGTGGTGGTGGAGTAGATGCTGGTCCAGTTGGCGCCGTCCGGGGAGACCTGGATCTGGTACGCGGTCGCGTACGCCGGGTCCCACTGCAGCACCACCTGGGTGACGTGCGCGGTCGCGCCGAGGTCCACCGCGATCCAGCCCGGGTCGACCCAGCCGTTGACGTCGCTGGTCGCCCAGCGGGTGGCCGGGTCCTCGTCGAAGGCCTTGGCGGGCGTGCAGCCCCCGCAGTTGCCGCTGTCCTGGTAGGTCGAGGCGGTGCCGGGCTTGCCGTACGACAGCAGGGTCCTGCCGCCGCCCGGGTTCCCGCCCCCGCCGCCGGTGAAGACCTGGAACTCCCAGAGCGAGTAGCCGTACTGGGTGGCGCGCTGGGTGCCGTACACCCGGATGTACCGGCCGGTGCCGGAGAGGGTGATCAGCTCGGTCGCGCCGCGGCCGTCCGCCGTCGAGTAGACGGTGTTCCAGGTCGCGCCGTCCGCCGAGACCTGGATCTGGTAGGCCTTGGCGTACGCGGTCTCCCAGGACAGCTGGACGCCGCAGATGTTCTGCGAGGAGCCGAGGTCCACCTGCAGCCACTGCGGGTCGGCGGCGACCGAGGACCAGCGGGTGCCGGCGTTGCCGTCGACGGCCGAGCCGGCCGGGGTGCCCGCGTTCTCGCTGGTCGACGCGGTGGCGGACTTGTTCAGCGCGGCGTTGCTGGTCGAGCAGGTGCCGGTGCCGGTGCCCGCCGTGCCGTACACCTGGAACTCCCAGAGGGAGACGCCCCACTGGGTGGCCCGCTGGGTGGTGTAGAGCCGGACGTAGCGGCCGGAGCCGTTGACGGCGAGCGTCTGGACGCCGCCGGTGCCGGTGGTGGTCGTGTAGGCGTCGGTCCAGCTGGTGCCGTCGCCGGAGGTCTGGATCCGGAACGCCTTGGCGTAGGCCGTCTCCCAGGTGATGACGACGGAGCTGAGGGTGGCCGTGGCACCGAGGTCGACCTGGAGCCACTGCGGGTCGGCGGCCGCGCTGGACCAGCGGGTGCCGGTGTTGCCGTCCACCGCGGCCGAGGCCGGCGTGCCGGCGTTCTCGGTGGAGGAGGCGGTGACGGACTTGCCCTGCGACAGCAGGGTGCCCTCGGCCCGGGCGGGGGCCTGGCCGACGGCGAGGGCGAACGTCGCGATCAGGACGGCGACGAACGCGAAGATCAAGGAACGGGGTGGTGCGGCGAGGGTGCTACGCGGGGGCCTGGCAGTCACAGCGTCTCCTGGGTGGGGGCCTCTGGGGGATGTGGGGGCGTGAGAGCGCTCTCTCCACGCAGCGATGATTACGACGCGGTTGCGCTCACGTCAATGAAGTGAACGAGTTCCGGAACTCCGGAACTGACGGGGCCGCGATTTATGTTCAAAACCCGAAGGCATGTCTGGCCCCAACTGCCGCATTCGAACAACCTCTTGACGCCTCGGCTCGGCCTTGCAAGCATCACGCCGGAGAGCGCTCTCTCCCGAAGCTTGCTGAGGCTCCGTCACGAGTCCCCACCCGCTTGAGGAGAACACATGCCAGGCAGCACTCCCCCACGGACGCGCCCGCGGCCCGGGCCGCACGACAGCGGCCGGCCGTACCTGATCCTCGGTCTGCTGATCGCCCTGCTCGCGGGGCTGGCGTCCGTCGTCATCGCGCAGCACCCCGCCGGCGCGGCCGGCGCCCTGCTCTCCCAGAGCCGGCCCGTCACCGCCTCGTCCACCGAGAACGCCGGCACGCCGGCCTCGGCCGCGGTGGACGGCAACACCGGCACCCGCTGGTCCAGCGCGGCCGCCGACCCGCAGTGGCTCCAGGTCGACCTGGGCTCGACCCAGACGATCTCCCAGGTGACGCTCACCTGGGAGACGGCGTACGCCAAGGCGTTCCGGATCCAGACCTCCGGCGACGGCACCACCTGGACCGACGTCTACACGACCACCACCGGCACCGGCGGCGTGCAGACGCTCGCCGTCAACGGCTCCGGCCGCTACGTGCGCATGTACGGCACCCAGCGCGCCACCCAGTGGGGTTACTCCCTCTGGGAGTTCCAGGTGTACGGCGGGCCCGTCGACCCGCCCGCCTGCGGCACGGCCGACGCCGCGCTGAACCGCCCGGCCACCGCGTCGACCAGCGAGAACGCGTCCACCTCGGCCTCCGCCGCGGTCGACGGCAACACCGGCACCCGCTGGTCCAGCGCGTTCGGCGACCCGCAGTGGCTCCAGGTCGACCTCGGTGCCCCGCTGCCGGTCTGCGGCATCGGCCTCACCTGGGAGGCGGCCTACGCCACGGCGTACCGCATCCAGGTGTCCAACGACGGCACGGCGTGGACCGACATCTACTCCACCACCACCTCCACCGGCGGCGTGCAGAACCTCGCGGTCAGCGGCTCCGGCCGCTACGTGCGGGTCTACGGCACCCAGCGCGCCACCCCGTACGGCTACTCGCTCTACGAGTTCGCCGTCCGGCTGCCCAACGGCACCACCACGCCCCCCACCACGCCGCCGCCGGACGACCCCTTCTGGGGCACCGCCGCCGACATCCCGGCCGCGAAGAACGTCATGGAACTGAAGATCCTCAACCGGACCAACGGCGCCTACCCGGACAGCCAGGTCTACTGGAGCTTCAACGGTCAGACCCACTCCATCGCCGAGCAGCCGTACTTCGACATGCCGGCGAACTCCTCGGGCCGGATGTACTTCTACGTCGGCTCGCCGACCGGCCAGTACTACGACTTCATCGAGTTCACCATCGGCGCCGCCTCCTTCGACGGCAACACCACCCGGGTGGACGCCTGGGGACTTCCGCTCGCCATCCGGGTGCACTCCCACGACGGCACCGACATCAAGCTCGGCGACAGCCAGGACCTGTTCACGATGAGCCGCGCCCAGGTGTTCCAGTCCTTCCAGGACGCGGTGCCGGCGAAGTTCAAGGTGCTGGCGCAGACCCAGGCCCCGTACCGGATCATCGCGCCCGGCAGCGACCCGAGCTTCCGCACCGGCGGCGCCAACGCCGACTACTTCACGGCGTACGCCGCCTCGGTCGGCGTCAACGAGTCCACGTCCAACATCTTCGGCTGCGCGGGCACCATGGCGGGCAACCCGACGATGTGCGCGGCGCTCAACCGCCACACCGCCGACCTGCCCACCGCCCAGCAGCAGGACCCGACCAAGTTCTACGCCGGCGGCGAGCCCGCCAACTGGTACGCCAAGTACTGGCACGACCACGGCATCGACCGCCTGGCGTACGGCTTCCCGTACGACGACGTGGCCGGCCAGGCCGCGTACACCTCGATGCGCAACCCGCAGTGGATGGAGGTCGCCGTCGGCTTCTAGCGCCTGACGCGCCGCGGGACCGGGGCGGGCCGCCGACGCGGGCCGTCCCGGTCCCGCGGCGCGGGCGGGCAGAACGCGCGGGGGACGCCCGGGTCCGGCGGCTAGGCTCGGCGGGTCAGGTGCGGGGCGGCCGCGGGTCCGGCCGGGTGGACGGTCGGAGGAAGGCTGTGGCGGCGGTGCTGGACGGGCTGGACGCGGCGCTGGTCCGCGAGTTGCAGCGGGACGGGCGGGTGAGCTACCAGCGTCTGGCCGACCTGCTCGGTGTCTCGCGCGAGGCGGCGCGGGCGCGGGTGCACCGCCTGACCGCGTCCGGTGCGGTGCGAGTCGTGGGGATCGTCCGCCCGTCGGTGGTAGGGATCACGGCGGTCGCCCATGTGTCGTTGGCGGTGGAGGGTCCGGCGCGCCCGGTCGCCGAGGCGGCGGCGGCCCGGCCGGCCACGTCCTTCGTGTCCTGCACGGCCGGCGGCGGCGCGGTGGTGGCGGAGGTCCGGGTCGCCGACGACGGCGCGCTGGAGCGTGAGTTCACCGCACTGCGCGGCCTGGCCGGTGTGCACGGCATCGAGGTGTTCCGCTGTACCGAGTTGCTGCGCGACGCCTACTCGCCGCTGCCGGGCGCACCGGCTGCGCCGCGTCCGCCGACGGGCCCGCCGGCGGTCGACGAGGTGGACCGGGTGCTGCTGGGGCTGTTGCAGGTGGACGGGCGGGCGTCGTTCGCGGCGCTGGCCGAGCACGTGGGGCTGTCGCAGCCGGCGACCCGCGCGCGGGTGCTGCGGCTGCTGGAGTCGGGGGCGGTGCACGTCACCGGGCTGGTCGCCTCGCAGGCGCTCGGGGTGCGGGAGGCGGTCGGCGTCGGGCTGGGGGTGCGCGGCGGTGCCCGGGAGGCCGCCGCGCCGGCCGTCTCGCTGCCCGGGGTGAACTACGTGGCGGCGGGCCACGGCCGCTTCGACGTGGTCTGCGGGGTGGACGCCGCCGACCGGGCGGCCCTGCTCGGCACCCTGGACGCGCTGCGCGCCCTGCCGGGCGTGGTCCGCGCGGAGTCCTGGTACCACCTCGACATCGTGAAGGAGACGTACAGCTACGATCTCCCGGCCTGACCGGCGGATCGAATGCGTATCACGCACACAAATTAAGAATCGCAGAGTAAGGCGAAAATTCCCGGCGGAAATGCACCCGAGAGCCATTGACGCGGTGTTTTCGCCTGGCCTTGAATGACCGGCGTCCCCCTCCCCCTCATCCTGCCGGGACGGCTGATGTCCAGATCCCCCCAGAGCGGCGTCGCCGCACTCCCCCGCTCGCTCGGCGTCTTCGGTGGCGTCCTGCTGACCCTCTCCTGCGTGACCCCGGCCTCCTCGCTGTTCATCGTGGTGCCGCCGTTGCTGCAGACCCAGGGCAGCGGCGCGGTCGCCACCCTCCTGATCGCCGCGCTGCTCTCGCTCGGCGTCGGGTTCTGCTACGCCGAGCTGGGCACCCTCGTCCCGAGCGCCGGCGGCGAGTACTCGATCGTCGGGCAGCTGCTCGGCCGGCTCGCCGGCTGGCTGGTCTTCGTGATCTCCGTGGTGTCGCTGCTGGTGATCCCCCCGATCATCGCGCTCGGCACGGCCGGCTACCTGTCGTCGGTGGTGTCCCTCGATCCGGCGGTGACGGGCGCCGCCGTGATGGCCCTCGCCGTCGCCGTCGGCGTCCTGGACATCAAGTCCAACGCGCTGATCACCGGCCTCTTCCTCGGCCTGGAGGTACTGGCCGCGGCCGTGGTCAGCGTGCTCGGGCTCACCCACGTCCACCAGCCGCTGGGCAGCCTCGTGCACGCGGTCGTCCCGGACGGCCGGGGCGGCACCGGCCCGTTCACCGCGGGCCTGCTGATCTCCGGCCTGGCCGTCGCGCTGTTCACGTACAACGGCTTCGGCACCGCGGTGTACCTCTCCGAGGACCTGCGCGATCCGCGCCGAACCGTCGCCCGGACGGTGCTGTGGTCGCTGCTGGCCGGCGTCGTGCTGATCACCGTGCCGGTGGCCGCGATCTGCCTGGGCGTCGACTCACCCGACCGGCTCGCCGAGGGCGACCTCGTGGCGATCGTCGACTCCTGGGCCGGCGGCACCGTCGCCACCTTCGTCAGCCTCTGCATCGCCCTCGCCATCCTCAACGCGGTGATCGTCATGGTGCTGCAGAACGGCCGGGTGCTGTACTCCTCGGCCCGTGACCGCACCTGGCCCGACCCGGTCAACCGGGTCCTCGGCTCGCTGCACCCCCGGTGGGGCTCGCCGTGGGCCGCGACCCTGGCGATCGGCCTGCCCGGCGTCGTCCTCGCGTTCGCCGTGCCGATCGACGCGCTGCTGGGGTTCACCGGAGTCGTCGTCGCGGTCATCTACCTGCTGCTGGGCTGTGCCGCGCTGACCGCCCGACGCGCCCGCCACCGCGCCGTGCCCGCCTGGCGGATGCCGCTGTGGCCGACCGTCCCGGTCGTCACCATCGCCGTCCTCGGCTACTCGCTCACCCAGCAGACCACCCGCGACCTGCTGATCACCGCCGGCGTGCTGCTCGCCGGCACCTGCTACTGGTTCGCCTACCTGCGTCCGCGCAGCGCCACCCACTGGGTGCTCAGCCTGCCCGCCGACGTGGCCGGCGCCCCCGACCCCACCGTCCCCCACGTCCCCGACGGCGCCGCGGGCGCCGCCGCCCCGACGAACGGAGCCCGGCCGTGACCCGCCCCGCCGACCTGATCCTCCACAACGCCCATGTGCACACCGTGGACGACGCCCGTCCGCGCGCCGAGGCGGTCGCCGTGCGCGACGGCCGGATCGTCTGGGTGGGCGACGGCGACGGGTGGCGCGCTCTCGCCGGCCCGGACACCGAGACGGTGGATGCCCGCGGGCGGCTGGTGCTGCCCGGTTTCGTCGACAGCCACAACCACGTCCGGCTGGGCTCCGACGCCGACTGCGTCCAGCTCGCCGGGGCCCGCACCCTCGACGAGATCGGCGGACGGATCGCCGACCGGCTGCGCAGCCACCCGGAGGCCGAGTGGATCGAGGCCGAGGCCTTCGACTACTCGGCGATCCCCGGCGGCCGGATGCCCACCGCCGCCGACCTGGACCGCTTCACCGGTGACCGGCCCGCGTTCGTGCTGAGCTACGACGTGCACACCGCCTGGCTGAACACGGCCGCGCTGCGCCGGCTGGGCATCGGCCGGGACACGGTGCAGACCGCCTACGGCACCGTGCAGAAGGACCCGGCGACCGGTGAACCGACCGGCTTCCTCACCGACTTCGCGGTGCGCGGGCTGTCCCGGGACGGCCACCGGGCGCTGCGCGCCGCCGGTGTGCCGTGGGCCGCACCGGACCGGCAGTACCGGCGGCTGGCGGGCAGCCTGGACATGGCCGCCCGGTACGGGATCACCACGGTGGTGGAACCGCAGAACTCCCTCGACGATCTGGCGCTGTTCGAACGGGCGCTCGCCGAGGGCCGGCTGCGGTCCCGGCTGGTCGCCGGGCTGTTCCACCCGCGCGGCACGACCGCGGAGGATCTCGCCGCGTTCGCCGAGGCCGCCCGGCGCCACGGCTCCGACCGGTTCCGGGTGGGGCCGCTGAAGCTGTACATCGACGACGTGGTGGAGCCGCACACCGCGGCGCTGCTGGAGCCGTACGCCGGCCACCACAGCCACAGCGGCGAGACCTTCTACCCGCCGGAGGAGTTCGCCGAGGTGCTGGCCGGGCTGGACGCGGCCGGCTTCCAGGCCTTCGTGCACGCCACCGGGGACCGCGGGATCCGCACCGTGCTGGACGCGGTGGCGCACGCCCGGGCGGTCAACGGCCCGAACGACGCCCGGCACCAGGTCGTCCACGTCGAGTGCCTGGACCCGGCGGACGTGCCGCGCTTCGCCGAACTCGGCGTCGTCGCCTGCATGCAGCCGCGGCACTGCTCGCCGGACATCGCCGGCCCCGGCCGGGACTGGGCCGAGGCGGTCGGCGAGCACCGCTGGAACAAGGCCTGGCCGATGCGGAGTCTGCACGAGTCCGGCGCGGTGCTCGCGCTCTCCAGCGACTGGAACGTCGCGGAGATGGACCCGCTGGTCGGCCTGTACACCGCGGTCACCCGCCGCGGCCTGGCGGGCGGCGACCCGTGGATGCCGGAGGAGACGCTGGATCTCGCGACCGCGCTGCGCGGCTACACCCTGGGCAGCGCGTACGCCGTCCATCTGGACCACGAGCTCGGCAGCGTCACGCCCGGCAAACTCGCCGACCTGGTCATGCTCTCGGACGACCTGTTCGAGCTGGAGCCGAAGGCCTTTCTGGACGCCCGGGTGGAGCTGGGCGTGCTCGGCGGCGAGGCCGTCCACCGGGCCGGCTGACGGACCGTCCGACGGGTCGGCCGACCGGACGGCCGACCCGATGGCCGGCCGGTCGGCATCAGGCCGGGCGGACGAGGCGGCTCTCGTAGGCGAAGACGACCGCGTGGATCCGGTCGCGAAGTTCGAGCTTGTGCAGGATCCGGCCCAGGTGAGACTTGACGGTCGCCTCGGCGAGGTGCAGGACGGCCGCGATCTCGGTGTTGGACAGGCCGCGGCCCACCTGGACGAGCACCTCGCGTTCGCGCGTGCTGAGCCGGCGCAGCCGCGCGTCGCGGGCGGCGGAGCCGGTGTCCCCGCCGTCGGGGATGTGCGGGCGGAGGCTGTCCAGCAGGAGCCGGGTGATCCGCGGGGAGACCACCGCGTCGCCCGCCGCGACGCTGCGGATCGCGCCGAGGAACTCCTCCGGCCTGGTGTTCTTCAGCAGGAAGCCGGAGGCCCCGGCGCGGAGTCCGGCGAAGGCGTACGCGTCCAGGTCGAAGGTGGTGAGGATCAGCACCCGGCTCTGCGGGGAGACCTCGATGACCTGTCGGGTCGCCTCGATCCCGTCCGTCCCGGGCATCCGGACGTCCATCAGGACGACGTCGGGGCGCAGCTCCCGGGCGAGGCGTACGGCCTGGTCGCCGTCGGCGGCCTCGCCGACGGGTGCCATGTCGGGTTGGGCCTCCAGGACGGTGCCGAAGGCCATGCGGAGGAGTGCTTCGTCGTCGGCGATCAGGATGCGGATGGTCATGCGGCGGTCGCTCCGCCGCTGCCGAGGTGGAGTCGGGTGTGGACGCCCCAGCCGCCGTCGGGGAGCGGTCCGGCCCGCAGCGTCCCGCCGTAGGCGGTGGCTCGCTCCCGCATGCCGGTGATGCCGTGCCCGGACGGCCGGCCGGCGGGGGTCCGCGGCGGGCGGGGGCCGGTGTCGGTGACGTCCACGGTGACGGTTCCGGTGGTGCACCGGATCCGGGCTGTGGCGCGGGTGCCGGCGGGTGTGTGCTTGAGGGCGTTGGTCAAGGCTTCCTGGACCAGGCGGTAGACGGTGAGTTGGGCGGTGGCGGGCAGCTGGGTGTGGTCGCCGTGGACGTCGAGGCTGGTCGGGAGCCCGGCGGCGGCCATCTGGTCGGCGAGGGCGGCGAGTTGGGCGATGCCGGGCAGCGGGTGGCGTTCGGCGTCCGGTTCGTCGCTGCGCAGGACTCCCAGGGTGCGCCGCATGTCGGTGAGGGCCTGCCGGCCGGTCTCGGCGACCTGGACCATCGCGGCGGTGGTCCGGTCGGGCGCGCGGTGCTGGGTGGCGAGGGCGGCGTCGGTGAGCGCGACCATGACGGACAGGTTGTGGGTGACGATGTCGTGCATCTCCCGGGTGATCCGGGTCCGCTCCTCGGTGACGGCCAGTCGGGCCAGGTGTTCCTGTTCCAGCTCCAGGCGTCGGGCCCGTTCCTGTTCGGCGGCGAGGTAGGCGCGGGTGGTGCGCACGTTCATGCCGAGGACGGCGGCGGCGACGACCGTGGCGGTGACCGCGACGAAGGGCGCCAGGAAGACCCCGTCCGTCGCCCAGCGCAGGCAGGCCAGCAGGACCCCTGCCTCGACGACGGCGCCGGCGGCGAGCGTGACGCGCCGGCCCGAGTGCGCGGCCACCGTGTAGAGGGCCACCAGCAGGGCGATGTCCGCGGGCAGTTGGACACCGGCAAGCCATTGGATGAGGGCCGCGGCCGCGACGGCGCCGAGCACCGCGAGCGGAGCCCGGCGCCGCCACAGCAGGGGCAGCGCCAGGGCGGCGGTGAGGGCGAGGGGCACCGGCAGTCCGTGCGGCGGGTAGGTGGCCGCGATGTGGAGGAGGAGCAGCGCCGACAGCACCGACTCCGCCACCAGGGGCGGCAGCCGCCGGGCCCGGCGCCAAGCGGCCGTGACCGCCGGCAGCGCGCGTCGCGACCGTGCCGGGTTCGCCGCTCGGGCCGTTCGGGCCGTTCGGGCCGCTGGTCCGGAGGCCGCCTCGGTCATCGCCCGCCCCCTGTCGGTTCGGTCTCCCGCCGGCCCCGGTCGGGGTCGGCGGCGCGTTGTACCCGGTGCGCGCCGGGCGCGGCGCGTGGACGCCTCGCGAGGCCCGGCGCGCACCGCCGCCCTGCCACGGTAGGCGGCGGGCCGCGCGGCGCGCATGAGTCCACCGGGTGATCACACCGCGCCGGGGTACGACCGCAGGAGGAGTCCCACCACCTCCCGCAGTCGCAACGCTGCGGCCTGCGCGGTGCCCCCGGCTGCGGCTCCGGTGGCACGGGAGCCGTCCGCGGGTTGCGACCCCGGGTGCGCACGAGGGCGACCCGGGAGCGATGTGGCGGCGCGTCCCCGGCGCCGACGATGGCCGAGTGACCGAAATACACCTGGGACTGCCGATGTCCCCCTTGGAAATCCTCGCCCTGGTGGCCGCCGTCTCCCTGGTGGTGGCGCGCTGGCTTCCCCCCGCCGCCCGCCCGCGCACCGTGCTCGCGGCGGGGGCGGTCCTCCTGCTGTCCTCGCTCGTCCTGGGCCTGACGGCCGGGATCCGCTGGCAGCTGCTGCCCGTCCTGGCGGGTGCCGCCCTCGCGTTGCCGTTCGCGTTCGCCCCGCTGCTGCGGCGGCGTACCGGCCGGGCCCCGTGGCGGGCCCGCTGGTGGCTGGCGCTGCCCGGATCGCTGGCCTGCGTCGGCCTGATCGCCGCCGGCCCGGTGGCGGCCTGGTCGTTCCCGGTGCCGGTGTTCCCCGAGCCGTCGGGGGAGTTCGCGGTCGGTACCCGGGTGGTGCAGTGGACCGACCCCGGCCGCCCCGAGACCTTCACCGCCGATCCGGACGACCGGCGCACCGTCGTGGTCCAGCTCTGGTACCCCGCGCAGCCGAGCTCCGCGGGCGTCGAGCGGGCGCAGTACCTCGGGCGCACCGAGCAGGAGGCGCGCACCGTCTCCGCCGCGCTCGCCCGCGGGGTCGGCCTGCCGGGCTTCCTGGTCGACGGTGTGCCGCGGGCCCGCTCTCGCGCGGTGTTCGACGCCCCGGTGGTGGGCGGGGGTGGACGGTTCCCCGTCGTCCTGTTCTCCCCGGGGTCGGGCGGCGTGCGC
Source organism: Kitasatospora sp. NPDC048365 (assembly GCF_043200835.1). Lineage (NCBI taxonomy): Bacteria > Bacillati > Actinomycetota > Actinomycetes > Kitasatosporales > Streptomycetaceae > Kitasatospora > Kitasatospora sp. NPDC048365. Next base: position 221,376 of record NZ_JBICYJ010000005.1, on the reverse strand, counting down.
ACCCAGAACACCGCCTGGGCCGAGGAACTGGCCAGCCACGGCTACCTGGTGGCCGCCCTCGACCACCCGTACGACTCCGCCGCCGTCGTCCTCGCCGACGGCCGGACGGTCACCACCGCGACCGCCTCCAGCGGCGACCGGGCCGAGGACGAGAAGCTCGCGGCCGGCTGGACGGCGATCCGGGCCGCCGACCTCTCCTTCGTCCTCACCCGGCTCGACGGCCTGGACCGGGGCGGGAGCGCCGACCCGCTGACCGGGCGTCTGGACACCGGCCGGGCGGCGGTGACCGGCCACTCCCTGGGCGGTGCCGCCGCCCTGCAGGCGGCCCGGCAGGACCACCGCTTCCGCGCCGTCGTGGACCTGGACGGCTACCCCCACGGCCCCGCCTCGCCCGCCCTCGACCGACCGGCCCTCGCCCTCACCCAGGCCGTCACGTCCGCGACCGACTCGCGCTACCTGCCCCGCCTCACCGAGGCGCTCGGCTCCACCACCGCGACGAGCTACCGCCTCACCGTCCCCGGCGCCGCGCACCTCACGTTCATGGACGGCCCGCTGTACCTGCCGCCCGTGCCACCGATCGTCGGCACCCTGGGCCGCACCGGGAGCCCGCGTGTGGTCGCCGGCGCGACCCTCGCCTTCCTGGACGCCGTCCTGCGCGACGCCCCCGGCGACCCGGCCGGCGCACTGTCGACCTACGGCGAGCTCACCGTCCACCGCCCGACCGGCAGCCCCTGAGGCACCCTCGGACGGCCCTGGTCACCGGGTCCAGACCGCCACGAAGCAGCTGGTCCCGTCCACGGCCGCGGTGTGGAGCAGCCGGTGGGTCGTCAGGTCCTCGTCGGCGCCGTCCAGCAGCTGCCAGGGCGAGCGGCCCGACACCCCGAGCTCGCGGGCCAGGTCGGCGTCCAGGTCGGGGAACCAGCCGTCCACGTCGCCGCAGGCCAGCGCGGCGGCGATGCCGGCGTCGAGCCCGGCGATCCTCGGGTCGGGGCCGGTCGTCCGGCCGGCGTCGGGCCGGGTCGGGCCGTTCCCCAGGGCCAGGAGCGCGACCCGGTCCGCCCATCCGGCCAGGTGGACCCCGTCCTCGCCGTTGGCGGGCCAGGACCGGTCGTCGTCCACCTCGTAGGCGCGGACCGGACCGGTCCAGCCCGCCCGGCGCAGCAGCGCCGCGCCGACGCCGACACCGCTGCCCGGCGACGCCGGCAGGTCGCCGTCCGCCCGGCCGGTCGGGTGCAGCAGGGTCCGCGGCCCCGGTGCCACGACGGCCACCAGGTCGGGTGCCGCGGCGAGGACGGCGGCCACCGCCTCCGCGCAGGCCGCGCGCAGCCGCTCCGGCGCCGCCGGCGCGTCCCCGTCCGATGCACCGGCGAGTGACGGCAGGTCGGGACAGACGGCGGCGGCAACGAGCATGCCGCCCAGCGTAGTCGGCGCGGCCGGACCTCGGCGGCCGGCGCCCTGCTGCGCGGCGGCTGCGTGACGGCCGCGGTCAGGCGAGGCGGCCGCCGCCGTCGACGTGCAGGACGGTGCCGGTGACGTACGGGTTGTCGATCGCGTACAGCACGGCCTTCACCAGGTCCTCGGTGGCTCCGACGCGCCGGGCCGGGTTGCGTTCGGCGACGCCGCGCAGGAACGCCGCCTTGTCGGCGCCGAGACCGTCCCAGGAGCCGGTGTCGACGATGCCCGGGGAGACGGCGTTCACCCGGATCGGGGCGAGCTCCACGGCGAGCGCCCGGACGAGGAACGCCAGCGCCCCGTTGGTGGTGGCCATCACGGTACGGGCGGGCGCCGGTCGCCAGGCCGCCACGCCGGAGAAGAAGGTGAACGTGCCGGCGCCGTCGACCCGGCCCGCCAGGTGCTTGGCGAGCAGCAGCGGGCCGATCACCTTCGCGTCGAAGGCACGGCGCACCGCGTCCGCGTCGAGCTCCGCCACCGGCCCGTTCGCGGGCATCGCGGCGGTCGACACCAGATGGTCGAAGCCGCCGACCTTGGCGGCGAGTTCGGCGATCGACCGCTCGTCCGTCAGGTCGAGCGGCAGGACCTCGGCCTCGCCGGCGAGTTCGCCCGCCGTCCACTCCAGCTTCCGAGGGTCCGGTCCGGCGAGGACGAGCCGGGCTCCGGCGGCGGACGCGGCGAGCGCGACGGCCCGGCCCGTGCGCGAGCCCGCGCCGACGACGATCAGACGGCTGCCGGCCAGCGGGGAGGATGCAGACATGGGTGACTCCTGTCCGTGGGAAGGGGGTTCCGGTCGGCGGATCCTGCTCCGCGTCGACCGCTCCTCCACCCTCGCCCGCCACCCGGCCATGAGTCCAAGGCATGGTTTCTATCAGGCCGATAAACTCTGCTCATGACGACCCTGCGGCAGTTCGAGTACCTGGTCACCGTCGTCGACACCGGGTCCTTCACCCGCGCCGCCGAGCAGCTGTACGTCACCCAGCCCGCGCTCTCCCACCAGATCCGGGCGCTGGAGACCGCGCTCGGCGGCCCCCTGCTGGAGCGGCTGCCGCGCACCGTCCGCCCCACCCCGCTCGGACGGGCCGTCCTCCCCCACGCCCGCGCCGCCCTCGCCGAGACCGAACGCCTGCACGCCGCGGCCCGCCGGGCGAGCGGCCTGGAGGACGGCGAACTCGAGATCGGCACCGTGTACTCGATCAGCCTCGGCATCCTGCCGCCCGTCCTGCGCGCGTGGCGCCGCGAGCACCCCGGGGTCCGGATCCGGCTGCGCGAGTACCCGCACGGCGAGCGGCTGCGCGAGGCCATGGCGGCCGGCGCCGCCGACCTCGCCGTCGGACCGGCACCGGACGGCTGGGACGGGCCGATCCGCGAGCTCGGCGTCGAGGAGTTCACGCTCGTCCTGCCCGCCGACGACCCGCTGGCGGCCACCCCCGGCGGGGCCGTCCCCCTCACCGCGCTCGCCGACCGCGCCTGGGTCCACTACGCGCCGGGCAACGGCCTCGCCGACGTCCTCGACCGGGCCTGCGCCGCCGCCGGCTTCCATCCCGTCGCCGCGATCCGCGCCGAACAGACCTCCGCCGCGCCCCTGTTGGCCGCCGCCGGGCTCGGTCCCGCGCTCGTCCCCGCCACCATCGTCCCGCCCCACACCGACGGCGTCCTGCTCCGCCCCGACCCCCCGGTCCGCCGCACCCTCACCGCCTACACCCGCACCCGCCCCGACCGCCTCACCACCGCCTTCACCGACCTCCTCGCCACCCACGCACGCACCGATCGGCGCGCCTGACCCGCCGCCAACGTCACATGAGGACCCGGCCCGACTGCTCACAGACGCCGGGAACCGGTCCCGGGCGGATCGTCCTCACGGCCATGAACGGATCGGGAGGCGGCAGAACGACCCCGGCGACCACGGGGAGGAGACGCTCGGGCGCGGCGCCGCCCTGCAAGGCGGTCACGTACGCGACGGCATCCGCGGGCGACAGCACGGGAACGCGTTCGCGCAGCATCCGCAGGGCAGTCATCCGGCCCTGCTCCACCACCGCCCGCCGGAGCTCGTCGTGCAGATCGTCCACCGCGGTGCGGACCCGCATCTTCCTGACGCGGACCCGGTAGTCGGCCTCCCACTCGCCGCTCGTGTAGGCGAACGAGTGGACATCGTGGAGGCTGCCGTCGACGCGGTCGACCAGGTACGGATGGTTCCCGGCGAGGAGATGCCACGAGTTGCGGGTACGGACGTACTCCTCGTGTTGGTAGTGGACGACCCAGACGAGCTGGTTCGCCTCCGCCTCGACCACCACCAGACGTCCGGAATACTTGCGGTCCAGGTCCTCCTGGACGATGCGAACGGCGTACGCACGATCGAACATGCCCGGTAGCATCCCGTGCCGCTCCCGCCCCGGCCACCGGTTTTCGCCGGTCCCCGCCGCGAGGCACCGTGCCCTGCCAAGACATCGTTTCTTTTGGTGCTTCGGAGTCGTTCGGCTGGTCGTGGAGAGTCTTGTTGAGCGCCTGTCCCGGACGAGCTGTGGGAGTTGTTTCGGCGGGTGGTGCGCCGCCGACCGTATCCCGCCCATCCGTTCTCGGCGCGGACCGCGCCGACGCAGGCCCGCCAAGCTCCATGGCGACAAGGGCTACGACTACGACCACCTGCGGCGATGGCTGCGCGGACGTGGCATCGTCCCTCGCATCGCCCGCCGAGGCATCGAGTCCTCCCAACGCCTGGGCCGCCACCGCCGGGTTGTCGAGCGCACGATGTCCTGGCTCGCCGGCTGCCGCAGGCTGCACCGCCGCTACGAGCGGAAGGCCGAGCACTTCCTCGTCTTCGCCGGCATCGCAGCGGTGTTCATCTGTTTCCGCCGGCTGGCCACATGAACCGGATCCTGCCGCAGGCGACAGTAGTTCCCCGGGCCGGTCAGAGACCGCCCGGGTGGCTGGAAAGCCAGCCGGCATGCCGGTGGCGCATCCGGTCCCGCTCCTCGGGAGTGTTGAGGAAAACGTCGGCGCCACCGTCGTAGGGAAGGTGGATGCGCTGCAACTGGATGTCGGTGATCAGGACATCCGTCACCTCGTCGTCGGCGATGCTCCGCAGCAGGTCATCGATGCAGCCGCGCTGCCAGGGACGCCTGGTCACGAAGAGGTGGTAATAGGTGCGGAAATCCGACTCGGGGTCGTCCTCCACCAGCAGACTCTTCCAGTAGCCGGCGTTCGGCCGGTGCGGCGGGACATCGGGTTCCCTGGTCCACACCGGAGTGATCACGTAAACGTCCGTACCGGCGAAGAGCTCGTCGAGAACGGTGTTGTAGCGGTCCAGGACGACGGCGTACTCGCTCTCGTCCTGCGCGTACCGCTTCGACTCCGGAAGACTGTGAAAGCGTACCCAGACATCCCGGTACGGACCGCGGAGTCGGTGCCCCACCGGAGGACAACCGGGCCATCGCTGCTGCCACAGCTCCGTCAACGCTGCCTGCTCGATCCCAGACACCTGCAGCGCACGTCCTCTCACCTTGCCGGCGAATGGCGACCATGATGCCCGATGCATCGCCGACCAAAAGAAACGACGCCCGAGCAGCCCTCCCGGTACACGTCGGCCCGCCTCACAGGCTGCTTTTTCGCCGCTGCGAACGCCGGTCTCCGTGCCCGTCGGCCGGGGTGGCGTCAGCCGATCGTCCGTTCCCGCCGCTTCGCGGGCGTCACGCCTGCAGCGGGACGAGGATGTCCTGGTGTGCGCCGTCGAGGACGAAGCCGTTGTCCCACCGGACCCGGACGGTGACCCGCTTGCCGCGCTCCTGGTGGGCGGCCCAGTCGGGTTCCAGCGTGGCGATCTCCGCCTCCAGGCGTTCCCGGCTCGCCACCGGCATGGTGTGGCCGTAGTCCTCCAGCAGCGCGCTGAGCCGCTGGTACTCGCGGACCTCCTCGCTCTCCGGGAGCTCGCCGTCGACCTGCTGCACGGTGCCTTCGATCCCGGCGCCCAGCGACAGGAACCCCACCGATTCGCCGAACTCCCCGACCACCGCGGCCCCGATCCCCAGGTCCAGCGCCAGCCTGACGCGTCGTCCCGCTTCCAGGGTCATCCGTCCTCCACCTCTCCGCCGGTCCCTGCCCACACGCCGCCCACCTGCGGCACCGCCCATTATCCGCCGCCCCGCCACCACCCCGGGCCTCCCGCCCCGGGGAGTCGAACCGAGTCACTCCGGAGCACGACCACACGGGGCGGCCCTACCGCTCCTCCGCGGTCAACCACGCGCCCAGGGTCTCGTGGAGGTCCTCCACCTGCGCCCGGTCGAGGATCACCGTCGCCTGCCCGGGCAGGCCGCTCGAGGAGGGCTCCGCAGCCTGACCGACCGACAGGCGCAGGTACTCGACCGGCAGGCCGTCCGACGGTGCGACCTGCCATCGCACCGCCGGATGGCAGTGGTTGGGTATGGCCGCGACCTCGACCCAGCCGCCACGGGGGTCACCGTCCTCCGGATCCGCGTGCGAGCCCTTGTAGACCCGCGGGGCAGCCGCGTCCCCGTCCTCGGCGAGCAGCAGCCAGGTGGCGAAGATCGACATCAGCGCTCCCCCGGCAGGTCGACCGCGTGCACGGGCCCCGGCCGCCACCGGAACCAGCAGTCCGTCCCGTCCGGCCGGTACCACGCGCCGTCGTCGAACCGCAGCTCCCCCAGCAAACACCGCGCATCGGACGCCATCTGACGGTACGGCGCGAGGATGCGCCCCAGATCGTCGTACCGCCCGTCGACCCCGCCGCTCCCGGGGTGGCTGTCCCGGTCAGCCGCGCCCGCCTCGTACCGGGCGTTCCACCCGACGAAAATCGCCCACTGCTCGCGTTCCAGCGCCACGGCGGCCCCGCTCGCCGGCCAGACCCAGTACGCATCGACCTCGTCGCCCTCGTCGAAGTCGTCGCCCCGGAAGTAGTGCGGCTCACCGTCGACACCGGCGACCCCCGCCCGCGGCCCGCTGTACCACTCGTGCTCGACGTACACCCGCTCGAACCCGTCGGCGATCAGCCGGGCCTCGTCCCAGGTTCGTGCCATCCAGTCTCCTCCTACCGGTCCGGCGACAGCCCACTGTTCGGCGGTCACGTCCCTCATCCTCCGGCCCGGTGCAACCGGGTTTCGGTCCCGCGGGCGGGCGCCGTTGTCAGCGGCTGGGTCTACGGTGCGGGACATGCACGCCGGACGGAGGTCGTGAGGGACTCGCGGCGATGGGGGGTGGGCCGGCCAGGCCCCGGCGAGTGGTTCGGGCCCTGGCGGTTCCATGTCGTGACCCACCCCCCACTTCCACCGCCCGGACTGTCAGTGCGAATCGCTACGGTCCCGGGCCATGGACACCTCGCTGCTGACCGAACGACTCACCGGCTCCTGGGACGGGACCCGGCCGGCGCGTGATGCGCTCGTGGCGCAGGGGGGAGCGGCGGTCGCCGCGGTGCTCGACGTGCTGTGCGACGAGCGGTCGCCGGTGGAGTGGACCGTCTCGGCGGACGTGCTGTCGAGGATCGGGGAGCCCGCTCTGCTCCCGCTGGCGGAGGCGCTCGCGGCGGCGGGCTCGCCGGAGGTGTCGCGGCGTGCGGGGTGGGCGCTGGGGCGCCTCGCTGTTGACGACGTCTCGGTCTACGGGCCGCTGCTGCGCCATGCTCATCCCCGGGTGCGCGAGGGTGCGCTGTTCGCGTTCCAGAGCCGGGGCGAGGGCGCTCTCGCGTCCGTCGCCCTGCTGGTGCCGCTGCTGGGTGACGTGGAGTCCGAGGTCCGGCAGCGGGCGGTGTGGGCGTTCAGGGCGATCGGCGCCGGGGCCGTCCCGGAGTTGCGGCGGCTGCGCCGTCGGCCCGCGTCGGGGCGCCGGGTCCGGGCGGGGGCGTTGGAGGCGCTCGCGGCGATCGGCGGGCCGGCCGCGCTCGACGAGCGGGACCGGCAGGCGTGGCTGCGTCTGACGCGGATCGCGCAGTTGTCGGAGGTGCCGGAGGGCTTACATCTGTGCGGTTCCTGGTACGCGGTGCCGACGGGTGACCAGGCCGCGGTGTTGGCGGCGTTCGATCTGGGCCGGCCGGAGCCGGTGACGATGCGGACGGGCGCGGCGGCGTGGAACCACGATCACCACGCCTGGGACCGGGTCCGCCCGCACAGCGACTGTGCGCGCGTGTTCGTCAGCCCGGTGCTCAACGGCTGGACGCTGGTCTTCGGCCACCCTTCGGAGGACACCCACCGTCTGGAGGACGCGGACGACCACGACGAGGCGTTGACGGAGGTGGTGCGGCGGCGCTGCGCCGACCTGGGCCGCCGTTTCGGGGCCGCGCACTGGTACGGCATGAGTTGTGGCGACGGTTGGACGGCCTGGTGCATCGCCGAGGGCGGTGAGGTGGTGCGGTTCTACGACGTGTTCGACGCGGAGGAGGACGGCGACGAGGGGCCGTCGCACCCGGCCGAGTCGGGTTTTCTCCTGCCGCATCAGGACGGTTTCCCCGACGGGGCCTTCGACGGTGTGCCGCTCGCGGACTCCGAGGCGTTCTCGGACCGCTACCTGCGGGTCAAGGCGGAGCTCGGGATCCCGGACACCTGCTATGCCACCGACATCGCGGCGCGCCTGTCCGTCGACCCCGGCGCGTTGTCGCCCGGCACGGTCGTCGAGGGGCAGGGGGTGCTCGCCCTGACGGCCTGCGGCCGGGTGCACGGCCATCCGGCGGGCGCGTTGCCGGTCTGACCGCGACCGGCAGCGCGGTGGACGGAAATTGGCTGGAGGAGGTCGGGCCCGCCTCCTAGAGTGTCGGGGTCCCCGTCACCCCTGGTCAGGAGCGAATCATGCGTGTGTCCTATCCGCGGACGCCGCACCTGCCCTGGTCCCCGGGTGCGTCGGCGGACGATGTCCGCTCGGGCGGGCTGGAGGGGTTGCGCGGCCGGGAGGTCGTGGTCACCGAGAAGCTCGACGGCGAGAACACCACGCTCTACCGGGACGGCCTGCACGCCCGTTCGCTGGATTCGGGTCACCATCCGTCCCGGGCCTGGGTGAAGGGTCTGCAGGGCCGGATCGGCCCGGCGGTGCCGGCCGGGTGGCGGGTGTGCGGGGAGAACCTGTTCGCCCGTCACTCGCTCGCCTACCACCGCCTGGACAGCTGGTTCTACGGTTTCTCGGTCTGGGACGACGCGGACCGCTGTCTCGGCTGGGACGAGACGGTGCGCTTCCTGCGCCGCCTCGGCGTCCCCGCGCCGCGGGTGCTGTGGCGCGGTGTCTTCGACGAGAAGGCCCTGCGCGCGTTGCGCTTCGACACCTCGCAGGTCGAGGGGTACGTCGTCCGTACGGCCGAGGGTTTCCCCCGCGAGGACTTCGGGCTGCGGGTCGCGAAGTGGGTGCGGCCGCAGCACGTGCAGACCGACACCCACTGGATGCACGCCGCCGTCGTGCCGAACGGGCTCGGCCCGGCGGCCGCTCTGTGGGCGGTGCGTTCGGGCGCGCCCGTCGAGCTGCCGGCCGTGCTGGCCGCGGCCGGGCTGGATCCGGAGCGGGCGCCGGCCGCCGAGGCGGCCGTGGCCGATCTGACGGCCCGTCTCGACGTGCTGGGCCGGCGCGGTGACGCCCGGTTGGCCGGGGTGCTGGCGGCGGCCCTGCCGGGCAGCAACCGGGCCGCGCTGGCGGCGCGGCTCGCCGGGCCGCTCGGGATGCCGCTCGCCCGCCGGGTCGTCGACCTGGTCGGCCTGCACCCGGTGCTGCAGCGCCCGTACCCGGACGAGGACCGCCGGGCGGGCCTGGTGCGGTTGGCGCCGGCGGCGGATCTCGGGGTGCTGCACGCGGTGGCCGCCGCCGTGACCGCCGACCGGACCGACGGGGAGGCGGCGGACGCCCGCGAGCAGGTCGAGTGGTCGGCGGCGCACGCCGAGGACGCCGGTCTGCTCGGTGAGGAGCCGCTGGCCGAGCTGCGGACCGGCCTCCGTTCGGCGCTCGCCGGCCTCGCCCCGGACGCCGCCGACCGCTGCTGGGCCGAGGCCCGGGAGGCGTTCGCGCTCGGCCGGGTGAGCGGGGTGGACGACGCGGTGGCGGCGACCTGGCGGTGGCGTTCGGGCGGTTTCCCGCAGCTGGTGCAGCTGGTCGGCCCGTCCGGCAGCGGCAAGAGCGTGTTCTGCGCCGACCTGCCCGGGGTGGCGGCGCGGGTCTCGCTGGACGGGCTGCGCGAGGAGCGCGGTGACCGCGGCGACCAGCGGGCCAACGCGGACGTGCTGCGCGAGGGCCTGGACCGGCTGGACGCCGCGCTCGCCCGCGGCGGGACGGTGGTGTGGGACGCCACCTCGCTCAACCGGCAGCAGCGCTCGCTCGCCCTGGGCATCGCGCAGCGCCGCGACGCGCTGGTCACCCAGGTGGTGTTCCTGGTCGGCGAGGAGGAGCTGGCGCGGCGCAACGGGGTGCGGCCGCACCCGGTGCCGGCCGGGGTGCTCGCGACGCAGCTGCGCCGCTTCGGGCCGCCGTACGCGGGCGAGGCGCACCGCACCCGGTACGTGGGCGGGTCGGGCACGGTCGAGGACACGGCGGGCACGATCGGCGGGGAGGACTCCTGATGCGCACCAGCGAGCAGATCTACCACCGGGTGCGGTGGGACGCCCGGTTCGACCCGTCGCGGTTCGTCCTCATCGTTCAGCAGCGCGGGGCCGAGCCCAAGCGCGTCCCGCTGGACGGGTTCGCGCCGGGCGGGGACATTCCGTGGCACCGGGTGATGTCGGTGGAGGCGGACGGCGAGACCGTGTGGGACCGGGCCGCCGGGGTGGACCGGCTGGACACCTCCGCGGCCGGCCGGGCCGGCGACGGGCGGCGGCTGCACGCCCCGTTCTTCACCGCCCGCACCCCGCACGCCTGGGACGGCACCGCCTGGACGCCCAGCACCCCGGCCGGGCACCCGACCGGGTCGCCTGGCCGGGACGCCGTCCGCGTGGTCACCTGGAACACCCTGTGGGACCGCTACGACGGCGAGCGGATCGACACCGCGCGCCGCCGTCCGCTGCTGCTCGCCGCGCTGCGGCGCACGGACGCGGACGTGATCGCCCTGCAGGAGGTCGAGCCGGCCCTGGTCGACCTGCTGCTGCGCGAGCCGTGGCTGCGGGACGGCTGGACGGTCGGTACCGATCCGCGCGGGCGGGACGTGCCCGAGTGCGGGCTGCTGCTGCTCAGCCGGCTGCCCGTGCTGGAGGCGGGTCGGCACCGGCTGGGCCCGCACAAGGCGCTCGCCGCGGTCGTCGTCGACACCGCCGGCGGTCCGCTCACCGTCGCCGCCACCCACCTGACCAGCGACCACACGGAGGACGGACCGGCCCGCCGGCGGGCCGAACTGGCCCGGATCGCCGAGGGCCTGGCGGGCATCGAGGGCGACCTGGTGCTGGCCGGCGACTTCAACGACGGCCGCGGCGGCCCCGACGGCCCGGCCGCGCTGCTCGGACTGCTGGACGCCTGGAGCGCCGTGCACGGCGCCGGCGACGACACCCCCACCTTCGACCCGGCCGCCAATCCGCTGGCGGCCGTCTCCTCGCTCTCCGGCCGGGCCTCCCGGCTGGACCGCGTCCTGCTGCGGCCCGGCGGCCCGCAGGCCCGCACCGCCGTCCTGCTCGGCGACCGCCCGGACGCGGACGGCCTCCACCCGTCGGACCATTACGGTGTGCAGGTCGATCTGGGCCCCGGCGGGGCCGCACCGGGCGGCGTCTTCGACGTCGCGCCGTCGGTGCGCACCGCGCTCGCCTGGCTGCCGCCGGACGCGCTGTGGCCCGCGATCCAGGCGGTCCGCGCCGAGCACGACCCGCAGATCCACCGCTGGCCGCCGCACGTCAACGTGCTGTACGGCTTCGTGCCGGAGTCCGAGTTCGAGGCGGCCGCGCCGCTGCTCGCGGAGGCTGCCGCCGAGGTGGCCCCGTTCACCGCCCGGCTCGCCGGGGTGCGCAGCTTCCGGCACCGCGGCGACTCCACCGTGTGGCTCGACCCGGCCGCGGACGGCGCCGACCCGTGGCAGGCCCTGCACCGGGCGCTGCTGGACCGCTTCCCGCGCTGCCGGGGACGCTCCGAGGGTTTCACCCCGCACCTGAGCCTGGGCCGCACCGGCGACCCGCACCGGCTCGCCGCCGAGTGCGCAGCGCGGCTGCCCGCCGCCGAGGTGCCGGTCGGCGAACTGGTGCTGCTCTCGCGGCGCGGCGAGGAGCCGATGCGGCCGCGCGCCGTCCTCGCCCTCGGCACCGGCGAGCTCCGCCGGCTGCCCGAGACCGCCGCGTCCGTGCCCGTGCCCGGAGCGCTTGACGCAGCACCCGCGTCCCTACCCGGCGCACCGAACGCCGCACCCGGTGCATCGGACGCGCTCGCCGGCCGTGTCACGCGGCGCCTGGCCGAGGCACTCGCCGAGGGCGTGCTGCACCTCGTCGGCTCGCGGCGGACGGGCTGCGCGCTGCCCGGCGCCGACCTGGACCTGGTGGCCGTGCTGCCGGGCGGACCCGACCCGGCGGCGCTCGCGGCGCGGGTGGCGGCGGCGCTGCCGCGGGCCGTCCGGCTGCGGCAGGTGGTCGGCGCCCGGGTGCCGGGGCTGCGCTTCGACGTCGACGGTCTCGCCGTCGACCTGGCGGTCGTGGCCACGGGGACGCTCGACCCCGCCGAGGCGGTCGCCCGCCGGGCCGAGCTCGGCGAGGCGGCGGCGGTGGCGCTGAGCGCCGTGTCCGACGCGGACGCGCTGCTGGCCGCGGTCGGGCCGCGCCACGCGGCGTTCGCCGCGCTGGCGCGCGAGGTCAAGGCGTGGGCGAAGGCCCGCGGGCTGGACTCGGCGCCGTTCGGCGGCCTGCCCGGCCTCGCCTGGTCGGTCCTGGCCGCCCGGACGGTCGTCGACGCGCCGGACCTCGACGGCGCCGACCTGCTGCGCCACTTCTTCGGCAGCTGGGCGGCGTGGGACTGGCGCGAGCCGGTCGGCCCGCCCGCCACCTCCCCGGCGGGGCCGGTGACCGTCGCCACCCCGACCGCCCCCGTCCGCTCCTGCACCGCCCAGGTCACCGCCGGCGGGCGGGACCTGCTCGGCCACGAGCTCTACCGCGCCTGGGAGATCCTCGAATCCGGCGACGACGCCACCGACGCACTGCTCACCCCGCCGCCCCTGCACCGTCGGCACGCCGCCTGGGCGGTGCTCACGCTCCGCGCCGACGGCCCGGACGCGCTCGACGCCCTGCTCGGCCAGGTCCGCGGCCGGATCCGCGCGCTGGTCGCCGCCCTCGACGACGCCGGCGTCACCGACGCCCACGCCTGGCCGCACCCGTACGCCACCGGCCCCACCACCACCCACCTGGCCATCGGCCTCGGCCGCACCCCGCCCGACACCGACACCCTCGCTGGCCTCACCGCACCCTGGACCCGCGGCCTCCCCACCGGCGTCACCATCACCCTCCGCCCCGGCGGCGACGTCCCGACCCTCACCTGACCTGGACCACGCGATGATCGAGATCCTCGACAACCGGGAGCACGAGAACACGGCGTACGGCGACCTCATGGGATACGACGCCTACTACTGGGGCGCGCGGAAGCATGTGAGTTGGAGCGCCTGGAGCAACGAGGTGAGCCTGATCAATCTCGGTGACTTCGAGGGGAACGCAGCACCCTGACCGCGCCGCTCTGCCGCCCGCGTCTGTCGTTCCTGCGGGCAGCAGCCCGGATTCAGCCGGAGTACACGCGGTTTCCACGTTGCGTCGCCAGAGTTCCGCCTCGTGCCTACCTCACACTCGCGTGCCGGCGTCGCCTCCGTGTGCGCCGCAGCTTTGACGTTCTCTGGTCTGGTCGTCACCGGGATCATCGCCGCGCAGCCTGCTGCCGCCGCGGACCCGGCGGGGTTCCAGAACGTCCGGATCAACGAGCTCACTTCGAACGGCTCGGACACGGTGGAGCTGTTCAACGCCGGGTCGACGGCGGTGAGCATCAGCGGCTGGAAGATGTCCGACGACGGCTTCGCGCCGCAGTCGTTCAGCCCGTCGTCCACCACGATCGCGGCGGGCGGCTTCGTCACCTTCAACTCGCCCAAGGGGCTGGGTGACTCGGACAAGCTGGTGATCTACACGGCGGACGGGACGGTGGTCGACCGGGTCGACTGGGCCACCAACAACGCGAAGCCGGCGATGGCGCGCTGCGGCGGCGACGGTACGGGGGCGTGGGTGACCACGGTCTCGACGACGACGTTCGGCTCCGCGAACGCCTCGGGCTGCCCGGCGTCGGTCCCGGCGGCGAGCAAGGTGCGGATCAACGAGGTCACCTCCAACGGCTCGGACACGGTGGAGCTGTACAACGGCGGGACGAGCGCGGTCAGCATCGGCTCGTGGAAGTACGTCGACGGCGACACCGCGCACGCCGCGGTGACGGTCTCCTCCTCCTCGCCGAGCGCGACCAGCATCCCGGCGGGCGGCTACGTGACGTTCAACTCCACGCTGGGGCTGGGCGACAACGACTCGGTGTTCCTGCTGGACGGCAGCGGCAACACGGTCGACTCGGTGAGCTGGGCGACGGACGGCGCCAAGCCGTCGGACGAGCGGTGCGCCAACGGTACGGGCTGGTTCCGCACGGCGGTGACGGCGACGCTCGGCAGTGCCAACGACTGCACGGGCAGCGGTGGCGGTGGCGGCGGTCAGACCGGCCAACTGCTGGGCGGCGGCGGGTCGCTGACCAGCGGCTGCGCCCCGGAGGCACCGTCGGGTACGGGTTCGGCGCCGGTCGGCACGTCGGCGTGGCCGGGCGGGCTGGACGTGACGATCGCCGACAACGTCTGCGCGTTCACCACCTCGACCGGTCCGGAGGGCCGTGACCTGAGCGGTCTGGCGTTCGACCCGGCGAACCCGTCGGTGCTGTGGGCGGCGAAGAACAAGAACTGGCTGTACAAGCTGGTGAAGAGCGGCGGCAAGTGGGTGCCGGACGCGTCGTGGAGCGCGACGGGCAAGCAGATCCGCTTCGCGAGCGGCTCCGGCGAGCCGGACGCCGAGGGTCTGACGGTCGGCGCCAACGGCCACGTCTACGTGACGTCCGAGCGTGACAACACCAACAACACCGTCCCGAAGGACACGGTGATGGAGTTCGACCCGGCCGCCACGGGCACGACCCTGACGCCGGTCCACCAGTGGGACATGACCTCGCAGTTCCCGCAGCTGAACACCGGCAGCAAGGACGACGCCAACCTGGGCTTCGAGGGCGTCGGCTTCGTGCCGGACAGCTGGCTGACCGCGAACGGCTGGGTCGACCCGCTGACCGGCGCCGCGTACAACCCGGCGAACTACCCGCTGCACGGCTCGGGCCTGTTCTTCGCCGGCCTGGAGTGGGACGGCTCGCTGCACGTCTACGGCCTGAACTCCGACGGCACGTTCACCACCTTCGGCACCGTCGCGACGGGCAAGGCCTCGGTGATGGACGTGATGTACGACGCCGGGACCCAGCGCATCATCGCGACCTGCGACAACACCTGCGGTGAGACGCACACCCTGATGAAGGTCAACGCGAGCGGCGCGATCGTGCCGGACGTGACCTACACCAACCCGGCCGTCATGCCGGTCGACAACCTGGAGGGCTTCGCCCTCGCGCCGGCCTCGACCTGCGTCAACGGCTTCCGCGAGGCGGTCTGGAGCGACGACGGCATCTACGGCTTCGGCTCGGGCAGCTCCTCCTACGGCCACTCGGTGTACAGCGGCACCTTCCCCTGCTGATCGGGCTCCTGCCCGCGCCTGTTCCGCGGCCCGTCCGGTGGATTTCATCCCCCGGGCGGGCCGTTCGCCCTATGCTCCTTCGACAGTGTCCACGACAAGTGGTGTAGACCGAGGAGCGCAGATGACGAACTCCTTCCCGCAGCACCGCACTTCCCCCGACCGGCGACCCCGCGCCGCCCGCAGCCGTTCCACCCGCCGCCGGATCGGTACGGTGATCGGCGCGGCCGTCCTGCTGCTCGCCGTGCCCGGGGCGTCCGCCGAGGCCGAGTCGCTGCCCAACCTGCCGCAGAACGCGGGTGGTTACGAGGCCTCGTTCTCGCCGGCGTACGACTACGACACGGACGGCTGCTACGCGGTGTCGGCGATCGCGCCGGACGGCACGCTCAACCCGGGGCTGAACACCAGCGGTGCGATCAACGGGAGTTGCCACGACCAGTCGGACCTGGACCGGTCGCAGACCTATGCCCGCTCGAAGTGCAACAACGGCTGGTGCGCAATCGTGTACGCCAGCTACTTCGAGAAGGACCAGACGGTCGCCGGGTGCTGCGGCCACCGGCACGACTGGGAGCACGTCGTCTCCTGGGTGAACCAGGCGTCGAACCGGGTCGAGTACCTGACGGTGACCCAGCACAGCGGCCAGTCGACCTACCCGCGCTCCTCGGTGCGCTTCGACGGCACCCACCCCAAGGTGGTCTACCACAAGGACGGGCTGCCGGCCCTGACCCACCTGTTCCGGCTGGCCAACGCCAACGACGAGCCGCCGGAGAACCACTACCACACCTGGCGCCAGCCCCCGATCGTGGACTGGAACGGCTGGCCGAGCACCTGGCTGCGCGACCGGCTGAACAACGCCGACTTCGGCTCGGCCACCATCAAGACCACCGACAAGGACGACCGCTTCCGCAACCTGCTGAACGCCTCGAAGCCCGCCGGCATCCCGTTCGACCCCTGGGCCTGAACCGTCGGGGAGACAGGCCGTCGGGGCGACAGTCCGTCGGACCGTCAGGCCCGGGACGCCACCTCGCCGAGCAGCTTCGCGAGTTCGGTCGGCCTGCTGAACATCGGCCAGTGGCCGGAGTCGATGTCGACGAACTCGACCTGCTCGGCGGGGGCCAGCTCCGGGACGTCGCCCGCGGCGACCCAGGTGCGGGCCTGCTCGGCGGTGAACTCCGGGCAGATCACGGTCACCGGCACCCGGTGGCGGGCGGGGTCGTTCAGCCGGACGGTGCCCCGGGCGACCTTCTCGGGAACGGGGACGGCGTCGGCCGCGAGGCGCTCGCGCAGCTCCTCGTCGAGGTCGGCGCTGTCCGGGCCCGCGAACGGCTCCCATCCGGGGAAGGCCATCGCGCCGTCGCGCACCTCGAAGAGGTCGGCGTACGGGTGGCCGTCGCCGTACGGGAAGCCGCCGATCATGACGAGGTCGGCGATCCCCTCGGGGCGGGCGTCGGCCGCCATCCAGCCAAGGCTGCAGGCCGCCGAGTGGACGACCAGCAGGGGCTTGCCGGCCGAGGCGTCGACCGCGGCGACCACGGCCGCCACCTGGTCCTCCAGGGTGGCGGACGCGTTCCCGTCGCCCTGCCCGGGGAGGGTGAGCGGTCGCGGTCGGTGTCCGAGCTCCCGCAGGGCCGATACCACCGCGTCCCAGGCGGTCGAGCCGTCCAGCCACAGTCCGCCGATCAGCAGGATGTCCACAGCGCTACTCCGTTCCACGTGACTTGGTGTTCTTCCATGCTAGGAGCGATTCAGGACGATCGGCTTCCTGATTGCCGGGCCGTCCGCCTACGCTTGCCACTGTGGAGACCGGAACCAGCCCCACCGCCCGCGCGCTGCGCACGCTGGAGATCCTGCGGACCCGCCCGGGCACGACGGCGGAGCAGTTGGCCGAGCGGCTCGGGGTGACCGACCGGGCGGCCCGGCGGTACGTCGCGATCCTCCGGGAGGCGGGGATCCCGGTGGAGTCGGAGCGCGGCCCGCACGGCGGGTACCGGCTGCGGCGCGGGACGCGGCTGGCGCCGGTGAGCTTCACCCAGAGCGAGGCGCTCGGCCTGGTGATGGCGGTGCTGGACGCGCGGCCCGGTGCCACCGGTCCGGACGATCCGGTCGGCGCGGCGCTGGGCAAGGTGGTCCAGGTGCTGCCGGAGGAGGTCGGGCGGCAGGCGGCGGCGCTGCGCGAGCACGCCGCGGCGGCACCCGATCCGTACCCGGCGCACGCCGATCCGGCCGTCACCAGTGCGCTGGTGGATGCGATCGCGTCCCGCCGCCGGGTGGTGGTGACGTACCGCAGCGAGGCGGGCAACGAGTGGCGGGCGGAGGTGGATCCGTGGGCGGTGGTGGTCCGGCGGGCCCGCTGGTACCTGCTCTGCCACTCGCACCGCTCGGACGCGGTGCGCACCTACCGGATCGACCGGGTGCTGGCCGTCGAGGAGACCTCGGCCGGGTTCCGGATGCCGGAGGACCTCGATCCGGTGGCGGTGCTGGAGGAGAACCTGGGCTCGGGGTGGGCCTTCCCGACCCGGGTGGTCTTCGACGCGCCGCTGGAGCGGGTCGCGCCGTGGGTCGGGCCGTCGATGGGCCGGCTCACGGCAGCAGAGGGCGGGCGCTGCCTGCTCGTCGGCAGCACCCGCAATCCGGCGATGTACGCGCAGGAGTGGCTGGCGTCGGTCCCGTTCGGGTACCGGGTGGAGGGCGGCCCGGAGCTGCGCGAGGCGGTCGCCGTGCTGGCGGCCCGCCTCCGCGCGGCCCTGACCGAGACCCCGGCCGACCCCCTGACCGAGGCTTCGGCCGGGACCCCGGCCGGGACCCCGCCCGAGGAGGCGCCGTAGCGGCGTCAGCCCCGGAGCAGGGATTCCACCTCGGCGAACTCGCTCGGGGTGAGCGGGGACCGGACGGCGAGGTTCTCCTCGACCTGGGCGACGGTGCGGCAGCCGGGGATCGGGACGACGGCGTCCGTGCGGGCGAGGAGCCAGGCGAGGGCTCCCTGGGCGAGGGTGCGGCCGCCGGAGGTCAGGACCTCGCGGACGGCGTCGATCCGGGAGAGGTGCTCGGCGCTGCCGGTGCCGTCCTTGCCGAAGTAGGGGATCCACTGGTGGCCCTGGGAGCGGACGTCGTCGGCGGCCACCCGGCGGCCGTCGTGGTACTTGCCGGAGAGCAGGCCCATCGCGAGGGGGCCGCGGGCGATGGAGGCGAGGCCGAGGGACTCGACCACGGCGACCATCCCGGCCGCCGGGTTGAGCACGGAGAAGTCGTGCTGGACGGCGGCGCAGTGCGGGGCCTTCGCGGCGAAGCCCTCGGCGCTCGCGGGGTTGTCGGTGGACCAGGCGTAGGCGCGGATCTTGCCCGCGGCGACCAGGCCTTCGAGGGTGTCGACCAGGTCGAGGGCGGCGGACAGCGGGGCGTCGGAGATGTGGAACTGGTAGAGGTCGACGTAGTCGGTGCCGAGGCGGCGGAGGCTGTCGTCGATCGCGGTGCGCAGGTAGCCGGGGGTGGCGTCCTGGCCGGTGGCCTCGCCGGTGGCTTCGTCGAAGGTGTTGCCCCACTTGGTGGCGATCACCACCTGGTCGCGGCGGCCGGCGAAGGCCCGGCCGAGGACGGTCTCGCTGTGGCCCGCGCCGTAGTTGCTCGCGGTGTCGAAGAAGGTCGCGCCGAGGTCGAAGGCGCGGTGCAGGGCGGCGGTCGACTCGGTGTCGTCCACCGCCCCCCACCCGAACTGCTCGCCTCCGGCGTGCAGTGGGCCGCCGATGGCCCAGCAGCCCACGCCGATCGGGCTGACCTCGATACCGCTGTTGCCGAGTGTGCGTGTCGCTCCGGTCATGCGGACCAATCTGGCACCTGGAGCGCGCTCCAGGTCAAGGGGCGAAAGGCGGACGGCGTCGAGCGGCCGACTCAGGCGTTGCAGACGCCCGTCGCCCAGTCGACGGTCGCGGTGGGCTGCGACCAGCGCCACTCGGGTGCGAGCAGCTCGCCGTCCAGCTGCGCCGCGGCCGCGCGGTCCTCGACGACGTACCCGAAGTCCTGCAGCCACGCCGGGTACAGGTTCTTGGAGCCGATGTAGAACGCGGAGCCGTCGACCGCGACGAGCTTGTGGTGCAGCGCGTACGGGTGCCCGTCGGCCCAGGTGGCGGCCGGCGCGGCGCGGAAGGTGGCGATCTGGAGGTTGCCGCACAGCGCGGCGCGCGCCTTGGCGGGGTCGCCGGTGGCGGCGAGCAGTTCGGCCTTGAGCAGGTCGCTGATCTCGGCGAGCGACTTGATCTGCGAGTAGCCGCCGCTGCCGACGGCGCCGCGGTTGGCGGGGTCGCTGACCACGATCCGCACCTTGACGCCGGCGGCGAGCTTGGCGGCGAGCAGCCCGTACAGCCGGGTGTCGTGGCGGGGCAGCGGCGGGCAGGTGCCGTTCATGTCCTGCTGGGAGATCTCGATGTGGCCGGTGGCGGAGGCGACCAGGGCACGGAGGGCGTTCTCCTCGGGGTTGACCGTCTCGTAGTCGCGGTCGGCGTTGGTGTTGTCGTGCAGGGCGACCGGTCCGCACTTGGCGGTGGTGGCGCCGGTGGCGGGCGCCGCGCGGTACGGGGAGCGCGGGTCCTTGGCCTTGATGCCGACGCCGAGTCCGCCGACGGCGATCACCGGGATGCCGCCGACGGGGGGTGCGGCGGGGTTGAGGTCGCGTTCGAGGGCGGGCCGGCAGCCGGCGCCGTCGCTCGCGGCGAACCAGGCGTTGTCGAGGATGCCGGTGTGGCCGCAGGTCCACTCCCAGAGGGTGTCCAGGTAGTGGGCGGCGGAGCCGGCGGCCGGTCCGCTGAGGGCGAGGTCGACGTCGCTGACGGGGTGGGCGGTGTCGAGGTAGTCGTCCTTCCACCCGTTGATGCCGCCGGCGATCACGTGCTGTCCGTCGACGACGAGCAGCTTGGAGTGGTTCCAGGAGAAGGCGGTGCGGGAGGTGGTCATCGAGGCGACGGTGAGGCCGACCGAGCCGGCGGCGGTGCCGAGCCGGGAGAGCAGTTCGTCGCGGTAGCGGGAGGGCAGGACGTTGGCGTTGTAGAGCGGCGCGGCGCCGACCAGGATCCGGACCTGCGGGCGGTGCCCGGCGGCGACGGCGGCCTTGAGGCCGTCGATCAGGGCGTCCTCGAACCCGCCGTTGGGGAAGGGCGCGAGGGTGGAGACGTCCACGGTGCGGGTGGCGGCCGCGACGGTGGTGCGCATCCAGTCGAGCAGGGCGCGGGTTCCGGGGCGGTCGGTGCAGGCGGCGTCGCCCCAGCAGCCGGGTGTCTGCAGCAGCCAGCCGGCCGGGTCGAGCGCGTTTCCGTCGGTGCGTTCCCAGACGGTGCCTTCCAGTCCCGGTGACACCTCGCGCAGTGCGCGTTCGACGGCGTCGAGGTGGGCCGTGCCGCTGTCCGCCGCGTGGGCGGGCAGGGGGGTGGCGAGGGTGAGCAGGGAGGCGACGGCGGCGGCGGCGAGGACGGACCTCGACGCACGGCGGGGCCGGGAGAAGCGCACGGGTGGTTCCTTCGGGACATGACGGGTGATCGCCCCTTGCGGGGCCGATCAGAGCATTACCCGAAAGTAACTTGATGTCCATTCAGAGCATGACAACCAGTCACCCGGCCGAATCTCCCCCTGCCGACCGGCCCCCGCCGACCGGCGGGGGCCGGAGCCGTACCGGCTACCAGACCGGTGGGACGTCGCTGCCGTAGCCGCCGCCCGCCGGCCGCTTCTCGAAGTGGAGGTGCGGGCCGGTGGTGTTCCCGGTGTGGCCGACCAGGGCGAGGGCCTGGCCCGCGCCGACGCCGGCACCGGTGCCGACGCCGCGGGAGGACAGGTGGCAGTACCAGAAGTCCGAGCCGTTGGAGCGCAGCACCAGGTAGTTGCCGTACCCGTCCGCGTCGAAGCCCGTCTCGCTGACCACGCCGTCCAGCACCGCGACGCAGGTGGTGCCCTCGTCGGCGGCGTAGTCGGCGCCGGTGTGGTGGCCGGCCTTCCACGAGCCCGGGATGCCGTAACTCGTGGTGACGCCGTGCCCGGGCACCGGGGATCCGACCCCGTTCGGAACCGGCCCGCTCGCCGGAACCCTCAACCGGTCCCAGGAGGTCTGCCCCGGGATGCCGTCCGCATCCTGGCCCTGGAAGCCGAGCTTCTGCTGCCAGGCGGAGTACGAGTTGCGGTCCGCGTCGCTCCACTCCGGTCCAGGTCCGACCTGGTAGCGGCTGCATCCCTCCTCGACCAGCCGCCGGCCCATCGCGGTGATGATCGGACTCGTCTGCCCGTTGTGGAAGAACCCCGCTCCGGGGAATGGCTGCAGTGCCATGACCGTCTCCCTCTTTCGTGGCCCGGGGCCGCCCCGACCCTTCCACCGTGGGCCCGCACCGCCGCCGCGTCAACGCGGGGCGGCCGGTACGTCTCGGTGGGCCCCGGGTGACACAAAGTTGCCCGTCGGAAGGGGTGTTGCCCGCCGCCTCGGGCGCGGAGACTGGTGACTGTGGGGCATCCCGGCACCAGGAGGCGATCCCCATGAACACAGCATCCGCCCGGTCCTCGCCCACGCTCCGTCACGTCTGGCGGGCGACCGTGGTCGCGGCGGCCGCCCTCGCGACGGCCACCGCGATCGGCACCGCCGCCCCCGTCAGCGCGCAGGCCGCGACCACGAGCAGTGTCGTGTCGGCCTGGACCAGCGACGGCTGGGGCGGCGGCACCGTGGTCAGCAGCCCCGCGGGCATCAACTGCCACCAGACCGCGTGGGACCCGTACGACGGCTCCGACACCTGGCAGTCGGCCCCGACCGGGCCCTGCGAGGCGTCCTTCCCGGTCGGCACGGTGGTCACCTTCACGGCGACGCCGGACCCCGGGTCGTACGTCAACTACGGGCCCGACCCGACCAGCCTGACCGTCCGGGTCGGGTACAACGCGACCTACGTGATGTTCTGTCCGACGGACAACCTCTGCTCCGCCTGGTACTGAGCGGTCACCGACCGGGCGACCGTCAGTTCTCCCACACCTGGAGGTCCGCGACCTGCCCGGCCGGCCAGCCGGTGTTCGCGGTGAACACCAGGCGCAGGTACCGGACGCTCGGCGCCGCGGGCAGCGCGATCGTCGCGCTGTTGCCGCTCGCCGGGTCGAAGCGGTACCCGGCGGGCGCGAGCAGCCGGG
This sequence comes from Kitasatospora sp. NPDC048365, assembly GCF_043200835.1. NCBI lineage: Bacteria > Bacillati > Actinomycetota > Actinomycetes > Kitasatosporales > Streptomycetaceae > Kitasatospora > Kitasatospora sp. NPDC048365. The sequence continues at coordinate 199,120 of NZ_JBICYJ010000005.1, read as the reverse complement.
TGAAGGCGGTGCCGTCGGTGCTGCCCTGGACCTCCACGGTCTGGGTGCGGGCGCCCCACGCGGCCGGCGGCGGCACCGAGAGCACGATCCGGCGCACCGCGTACGCCGAGCCGAGGTCGGTCTGCAGCCACTGCGGGAAGGCGTTGTTGACGCTCTCCCAGTAGCTGTTGGGGTCGCCGTCGACCGCGTTGCCGGACCCGTAGACCTGGGTGTGGCTGCTCTCCGAGGTCGGCCGGCGCAGCGCGAGGTTGACCGGGACGGGCGGCGGGGTGGTGCCGCCGGGCATCGGCACGGTGGGGCGGGCGGAGGTGACCGGGGCCTGACCCTTGAGCATCCGGCCGCCGTCGCCGGTCAGGCGCAGGTAGTAGTCGGACGAGCACGCGGTGCCGTCCTCGTCGAGGCCGAGCAGGCCGGATCCGGCGGGGATCCAGGCCTGGGACTCGGCGGTCTTGGCGATCTGGTTGCCCTCGTTGTACTCGTCGAACATCGAGATGTACACACTGGGCACGCCGGCCCGCGCCATGTTCCAGAACTGCCGCCACATGAAGTCGCCGTGGGCGCGCTGCCGGTCGCCGACGCCGCCGGGCAGCACGCACGGCTGGTAGTCGATGCCGCGCGCGGTGCACTCGGCAAGGTCGGGCACGGTGGCGACGTTGTAGAAGTTGTCGGCGTCCCCGGCGTTGCCGATCCGGCCGACCATCCAGGGCGAGAGCATGTCGAAGGCGTGGTAGACGTCGGCGAAGCCGGGCCGGGAGTCCCGGTCGCCGGTGCGCCACCAGGTGGGCACCCCGCCGATCACGTAACAGCCCTGCGCCTTGAACCAGTTGACCACGTCCAGGCAGGCCGCCGGGGTGAACGGGCGCTGGTTGTCGTTGAAGCCGAAGCCCCAGATGCACACCACCGGCTTGCCGTTCTGCCGGGCGTAGGCGGGCGAGGCGGAGTGCGCCCGCATCTTCGTGGTCCAGTCGGTCTTGATGTCCGACTGCATGGTGAGCCAGTCGGAGACGTCGTACATGACGTAGAACTTGACGCCCTGCGACTCGGCGGCGCTGCGCACCTTGCCGGCCATCGCGTCGCGGGTCGGGCCCTCGCCGCCGGTCGGGTTGAAGCGCTGCAGGGCGGCGGCGTCGATGCCGTACTGCTTCATCCAGCGGAAGTGCAGGTCGACGGTGGCCTGGTCGTAGGAGGAGAACAGCGCGGCCGGCTGCCCGTTGCCGAGCGCGGGGAAGGCGGTGCGGTAGGTCGCCGGGTACTCGCGCACGTCCGGCCAGGCGACGATCGAGCTGTTGGACGGCGACGGGGACTGGCCCCAGTTGCGCGCCCAGTGCCACCAGCCGTTGATCGGCGCGCCGTCGCCGGGGCAGGCGAACCAGCCCTGGTACCCGACCGTCACCTTGCCCACCACGTCGCCCGGCGCGCTCGCCGCCGCCGCGGACGTGGCCGTGGCCGCCTCGCCGAGGCCCACCACCCCGGCCACTCCCGCCGCCGTGGCCGCCTGCAGGAACACCCGCCGTGTCACACCCATACCGAAATCCCTCCGTGCGCTCGACCGTTCAGGGGCACAGCGGACCTGAGGGCACGTCAGTGACGCGGTCCGACCAGCGGGAGCGTAACGATCCGGATCCATGACAGCAATACATGCGACACATTCCGCAAATTGCTGACACCTTGACAGCAAAAACCAGCCGCCCAGCCAGGCCGGCGGTCCGCCAGGGGGACAAACCGGTAGCAGCGCCCGGTGCGCTCGTGTTGAATCGCCGGGTGAGCCACGTCGCCAACCTCATGCTGTCCGTCGACTCCTCGGACCGTCGCACCGCCGAAGCGCTCAGCCGCTGGCTGCAGTCCGACGCCCCCAAGCGCGGCTTCGGGCCGGGCGCCACCGGGTACGTCGGCGCGCTCGGCGAGACCACCGACCGCGACACCCGCTGGGGCGGCAGCAAGTACCCCGAGTGCGACGTGTACGCCGGTGCGCTCAACCACGCCGACCTGCCCGGCCTGCTCGCGTACGTCGAGCACCTGCCCTGGCGGCGCCCGGAGTTCGTGCAGCTCTTCCTGAAGGACCAGGAGGAGGAGTACTTCCGGGTGTGGATGTTCCACGGGCCGGCACTGCGCCAACTCGCCCCCGAGCGGCTGGAGGACGAAACCTGGCCGGACGGCGGCCCCTCCGACGTCGACACCCGCTTCGCGCTCGCCGCCGACGCCGAGGTGCTCGGCGACATGGTCGTGGAAGCAGTCAACTGGGAACCCGGCCGCGACGCCTCCCGCGAGGACGTGCTCGCCGACCCGCGCAACGCCCGCTACGTCACCGGCTGGCCGCGCCGCGGCGACCTCGGCCTGGTCGCCGAGACCACCTGGGGACGCGAGGGCACCGAGCCGTTCCCGGTCGGCGCCGCCTGGCTGCGCCGCTTCACCGCGGACGAACCCGGCTACGGCTTCGTCGCCCCCGACGTCCCGGAGCTGAGCATCGCCGTCGCCGCGCCGGAACGCGGCAAGGGCCTCGGCGGCGTCCTGCTCGGCCGGCTCCTGCGCCTGGCCGCGGAGTCCGGCGTCGAACGGGTCTCGCTGAGCGTGGAACGCGACAACCCGGCCCGGCGGCTCTACGAGCGCCACGGCTTCCGGCTGCACGCGGACCCCGAGGGCGAAGCGGCCGTCACCGGCGAGGCGTCCGTCACCATGGTCGCCGACCTCCGCACCCGCCCCGCGGCGGCGTCCCCGGCCCGCCCGGTCCACGGCTCGCCGCACCACGTCGAGCTCTGGGTCCCCGACCTCGACCGGGCCGCCGCCGGCTTCGGCTGGCTCCTGGAGACCCTCGGCTGGACCCCGTTCCAGCACTGGGACGCGGGCCGCAGCTGGCGCCTCGGCACCACCTACCTGGTCGTCGAGCAGTCCCCCGCCCTCACCGCGACCCGCCACGACCGCTGCCGCCCGGGCCTCAACCACCTCGCCCTGCACGTCCGGGACCGCCCCGCGCTCGACGCCCTGGTCGCCGAGGCGCCCCGGCACGGCTGGACCCTGCTCTTCCCCGACCGTCACCCGCACGCCGGCGGCCCGGACACCTACGCCGCCTACCTGGAGAACCCGGACGGCTTCGAGGTGGAACTCGTCGCGGACGACCCCGCATGACCCGCACCCTCAGGGCCGTTCGAAGTGCTGGAGCACACCCCCGACGGAGAAGCACAGGGCGCCGGCGAGGGTGCCCCAGTTGGCGACGTCGGCGCTGACCAGGCTGTCGGTCGCGGGCCGGGTGTAGGCGGCGACGGCCGAGACCATGAAGAGGACCGAGCCGAGCTGGTTGACGGCGACGATCCACCAGCCGAGGCTGCGCGGCAGGACGCGGAACCGGCCGTGGCAGACCTCGACGAAGCCCAGGTGCCCGGAGATCAGGAACAGCACGCAGCCGATCACGTCGGGGGTCCAGATCAGCCGGTTGACCTGCTGGACGCTCAGCCCCTGCAGGAAGGAGTCCAGCAGGTTGATGCCGAACACCAGCGTGCCGGTGAACAGGACGAACGCGCTCAGCCAGTCGATCCGGGTCGGCTCGTAGCTCCACCAGCGCCACCGCGGGGTGTGCAGCCGCCCCTCGCCGCCGGGCTCGTGACGGGGCGCGTTGACGACCTGGAGCAGTGAGACGTAGCCGCCGGTGTTGAAGAACAGCCCGCCGACGAAGTAGATCGTGGCGGCCGTGGTGGCGTCGCCGGAGCCGAACTGGGCGACGGCGGCGCCGGCCGCGAACAGGGCGCCGCCGATGACGAAGGCGGTGGCGGCGATGGCGTTCAGCCTGCGCAGCCGCGCGATCGCCACCTCGTCCGCGCTCGCGTGCCGCCCGGCGGGCGCGCCGGGCCGGTGGACGGCCATGACGCCCCGCCGCCGGGCGAGCCGTGACTCCCAGACGGCGGTGCCGCCGCCGGGCGGGTGCCAGGTGAGCCGGGTGGTGAACGGTCCCGCGCCTTCTGCGTGCTGCTCTGGCTCTCCCACGCGGCGACCCTAGACCGCCCGCCCGGCCATCGGCCGGACGAAACGCCGCAAACCGGTCGAACACGGCAAGCCGACACGCCGACCGGAACGCCACGCCACCCGACAGGCCGGCCGGGACGGCGTCAGGCCACCGGCGCGGCCTCGAGCTCCAGCACCTGCGCCGGGCCCGCGCGGAACGCCGGGGCGGCCGCGTCCGCCGCCACCATGTGCGGCGTGACGTCGTGCGCGGCCAGCGCCTCCCGCGACGCCCAGAGCTCCGCGAGCACGAACCGGTCCGGGTCGCCCACCACCCGGTGCAGGTCGTACTGCAGGCACCCGTCCTCGGCGCGCACGATCGGCGCGAGCCGCTCGAACGCGTCGACCTGCTCCTGGCCGCGGCCCGGCTGAGTGGTGATCAGGATCTGAAGTCGTATCGGCTGAGACATGCCCGCGAGCGTAGATCACCTCGCCCGCGCGGGGCACCGGGGTCTCACCACGCAAACACCTTGATCGGGCGGACCGGGCCCGGTGATGATCGAGCCGCTGGACGACCGAGGGAGGGGTCTTGACGACGGAGCGGCCGCCGAGTTCCTGGAGCGACACCGAGAAGCGCCTGTGGCGGGCGTACCGCCGCGGCGAACGGCTCGATCTGCGAGCGGGCGACGCGCGGCTCGACGACCCGTCACGGACGGCCGACTGGCCGGCCGATCGGACGGTCCGGGCCGACGCGCTCGCCCTGCTGCTGCTCCACGGGCCGCAGCCCGAACCGGGTCGCTCCTGCCGGCTGGACCTCCTCGGCGCCCGGGTCACCGGCCGCCTGGACCTCACCGGTGCGACCGTCGCCGTGCCCGTGAAGCTGATGGCCTGCGGCTTCGCCGAGCGCGTCGTGCTCGACTACGCCGAGGTCACCTGGTGGAACCTGGACGGCTCGCACCTGCCGGGCCTCGACGGCGAGGGCCTGCGGGTCGGCCTGTGGCTCGGCCTGCGCAACGGCACCGTCGCGGACGAACTGTGGCTGCACGACGCCCGGATCTCCGGCGGCCTGGACCTCAGCGGAACCACCCTGCGCGGGTCGGGCGGCTTCGCGCTGATGGGCAAGCAGATGACCGTCGACGGCGGCCTGCGGGCCCGGGGCCTGCGGGCAGCGGGCGAGCTCCGGCTCTCCCGCAGCCGGATCGGCGGCACCCTCGACCTGACCGGCGCCCGCCTCTCCCCCGCCACCGGCGCGGACGGCGCGGCCGACCTGGAGGACCTGCGCGCCCAACGGCTCCTCCTGGACCTCGACCCGTCCTCCCGCGGCACGGTCTCCCTGGCCGCGGCCGAGATCGGCACCCTCGTGGCCACCCCCGGGAGCTGGCCCGGGCGCTGCACCCTGGACCTCGCCGGGACGACGTTCACCGCCCTCGAACCCGTGGCGGACTGCCCGCCGCGCACCCGGCTCGACTGGCTGACCCGCCACGTGGCCGCCCCCTCCCCCGCCGTCCACGCCCGGGTCGCCGCCGCCTACCGGCAGGCCGGGCAGGAGCAGGCGGCCCGCACCGTCCTGATCCGTCAGGAACGTCTGCGCCACCGGTCGTTCGGGCCGGCCGGCCGGATCTGGGGGCTCCTGCTGGAGGCGGTCGTCGGCTTCGGCTACCGCCCGGCGCGGGCGCTGCTGTGGCTCGCCCTCCTGGTCGCCGCCGGGACGGCCTACTTCGGCCTGACCGGCCCGCCCCGCCCGGTCAACCCCGCCGGCGGGCCGACCTGGGATCCCCTCCTGTACGTGCTGGACCTGGTCGTCCCGTTCCTCGGCCTCGGCCAGCGAACGGCGTGGGATCCGGCCCACGCCGCGAAGGCCGTCGCCCTCTCCCTGACCGTCGCCGGCTGGGTCCTCGCCACCGCCGTGGCCGGCGGCGCGGCCCGCGTCCTGAACCGCAGCACCTGAGCCACCGGGCGGGTTGGGTAGGCTCGGGCGGGTGATCGATCACGGTGTCGCCCTGCCCCGCTACCGCCTGCACGTGGTGCCCGCCGTGGTGGCGCTGGCCAGTCCGGCGTGGCAGCGGGAGGTGTGGCTCGATCCGGCGGAGTTCGAGGACCTCGACCACATCGTGCACGTGCTCTTCGACGACTTCTGCGACGCGAGCGCTCCGCTGCCGTGGCTGGGGCAGTGCCTGCGCACCGAGCAGGAGGTCGAGCTGATGGCCCGGCTCGGCACCGCGTACACCATCGTCCAGGAGGAGGTCGGCGCGGACGCCCCCGACGTGGCGTACCTGGATTCGCCGCACTGGCCGGCCGTGGTCGCCGCCGCGGCCCGGCTGGCCCAGGTGCTGGTGGCCAACGACCACGCGGCGCTGAGCGGCCTGCACGACGCCGGCCACAGCTGGCCGTCCGGGCCCGCGGTGGCCTCCGGTTCCTGATCCGAGGGCTCAGAGCACCAGGTCGTCGTGCTCGTCGAAGATCCAGCCGTCCTCGTGGACCACCTCGAACAGGTGGCCGTCCGCGTCGGTGAAGTACCCGCTGTGCCCCCAGGCGTTCGGTCCTGCCGGGCGGGTGACGGTGGCGCCCAGCTCGGCGGCCCTGGCCATGACCTCGTACACCTCCTCGGCGCTGCGGGCCACGTACGCCAGGGCGAACCCGGCGAACCCGCCCGGCCCCCGGTCGGGCAGGCCCGCGTCGGCCGCGAATGCCTCCCGGGACTGGAACGCGACCGCGACCCCGCCCAGTTCGAACAGCGCGAACCCGTCCGAACCCGCCTTGGACCGCCGCCAGCCCAGCGCCTGGTAGAACGCGACGGAGGCGGCGACGTCGCGCACACCGAGCAGGATCAGGTTGAGCCGCTGCCGCATGAAGTCCTCCTGGTGACCGGCACTCGGCCCGTCATTCTGCCACCCCACCGACACTGGTCTACACCACTGCGGGCCGACGCGGGAACTCTCCGGCACCGACACCGGGTTCCCCATGCGTGGGTACTGGGCCACGCGCCGCGCGGGTAACTCGGTTGCGACGGTGCGCCGGCTTGGGCACGATCCACGTCATGACGACACGAAAGGGCTGTCAGCCCTCCGGCCGGTGACCGGCTCGCCGGGTGACCGGCCCACTGTTCTCGACCACGCGCTGGCCCTCCGCGACCGCCACGGACCCGGTCCGTGGCCGGGGTTCGGCGATCCGCTTCCGGATGTCGGCCCGGGCGGTCACCGTCCCGTCTTCGTCGGTGGCGGTGAGGATGCGCTGGTCCGGTGCGACCAGGACGCCGACGCTCCTACGGGAGTCGAACTCGCCCGCCTTCTCGAAGACTTGCTCCGATCTCCGGAGTCCGCCCGCGTCGGCAGGCACCGGGACTTCCACGACCGGGTCGCCGCCTGCTCGCCGATCGACGTCGCGGACGGGCTCGGCGCCGAGGTCCGTCGCCTCCGGTTGCCCTCCGGCGGCCTTCGCCGGGTGGGCCGGGAGTTGGTGGAACACGGCACCCAGCGGGCCGTGGTGAAGATCGGCCTGGTGCTGCTGGGCCTCGGCGGCGACACCCGAGACCGCGAACTGCTGCTCCTGCTGGGCACCTTGGACGAGCTCACCCTGTACGCGGCCGTCGCACTCCACCGTTCCCAACCGGACGGCGACCGGGCCGTCCACGCCCTGGCGCAGCGCGTCGCCGGCTGGGGACGCATCCAGGCCGTCCGGACGTTGCGCGACACCACCGACCCTGCCGTCAAGGCCTGGCTGCTCCGCGAGGGCTTCCGCAACACGGTCATGGACGAGTACCTCGCCCACATCGCCGCGACCACCGGCGATCTGCATCGCGCCTTGAGCGGTCCGGAGATCGATGCCGCCCTCATGGACGGCGCGGGCGGCATCCTCGCCGCGCTCGCCGCGAGCCACGGCGGCCCCGCACCCGGCCTGGCCGACTACCCGGACGCCGTCCCGGTGCTGCGCCGCTACGCCGACCTGGTCCACGTGCGGACGCCCAGCCTCGGCCTGCTGCGCGACCTGATCACCGTCACCGTCTTCTTCCGCCATCCACCCCAGGACCTGCCCTGGACGCCCGCCGACGTCCGGCACCTGACCGCACGCTTCGAGGCCCTGCTCCGCGAACCCCGCTGGCCGGCGCTCGTCCTGGACCACCTCGCCGACCCCCACCGGCCCGACTTCCACCTCGCCCTCGGACCCGCCCAGGTCCTGGGCCTGCACCCGACAGCGCAGGTCATGGCCCGCGTCGAGACCGCCCCGTCCCTGCTCGACCCGACGTGGATGTACGCCCTGCGCATCGGCGAGGCCGGGCAGGCCGGTCACGTCCTCGCCCTGGCCGAGCAACGCCTGGCCTCCACGCCCCACCCCGAACGCGACCACGCCCTCCTGCTCCTCGCACACCACCTCCGGGCCCACCCGGCGAAGGCCGCCGAACACCTCCGCAGCACCCGAACCCTGCAGCAGGACAACCCCCAGGAGACACAGCCGTGACCACGACTCCCCACCGCCTGGCGCCCTACGCCTCCCTGCCCGACCGCTACGACGGGCAGCAGGTCGCGGCGTCGACCGTCGACGCCCACGGACGCGTCGTCACCCTGCTGGTCCCGCCGGATGCGATGTGCAACCGCCGGGTGCCCCCGGCGCAGCGTCCGCCCTACGACGCGCTGATCGTGGTGGCGGACGGCAGCGGCACCCAGGAGGTGCGCCTGCCGGGCCTCGACCTGCACTTCCCCAGGATCGACTCGCTGGGCAGCGGCTTCGTCCTCGTCTCCGCACGCTGCCGCCTGCCCTCCGGACCGCCGGCCGCCACCTTCGAGGACCTCGAGCGCGAGATCCCGCACAACGCGCTCGTGGTGAGCGACGACGGCACGCCGCTGACCACCTTCCACGCGGGCGACGACGTCCAGCACCTGCTCACGGACCGCCACGGCAACATCTGGACCGGCTACGGCGACGAGGCCGTCCTCTGCGCGCAACTGCCCGCGGACCGGCTCCGCGTTCCCGGCCCCGCGAGCACGCCACGGCCCGTGCCACGGATGACCATGCCGCTGCCCGGTCTGGTCCGCTGGACCGGCGACGGCTCTCCCGCCTGGTACGCGACGCTCGACCGGATCGGCCCGGGCAGCTGGACCGACTGCTACGCCCTCAACGTCGGGGCGGACCTGACCTGGGCCTACCCGTACACCGGTTTCCCCCTCGTGGAGGTCGACGCAGCCGGCATCCGCTGGACCCGGCGGTCGCCGGTCCGGTCCGCGTCCGCCGTCCTGGTCGACGGCGACAGCGCCGCCTTCCTCACCTCCGACACCGGGCCGGGGAAGGCCCCGGGCCACTACACCGTCACGCTCACCCGGGGCCGGAACGGCCCGCTCGAGGCGGTGGCATCGGCCCCGCTCCGCCTCCCGGACGGAACGCGGCCGACCGGCTGGGCCCGCCGCAAGATCTGCCGCGACGGTCGGGCCTGGCTGCAGTTCGACGACCACCGCACCTGGTACCGCCTCGAGCTCTGACCCCGCCGCCGCCGTGCTGAAGGCTCCCGTCCGACCCGGGCCGTCCGGAAAACCCACTTGAGCGCCGAATTCGAACAGCACCATCATCGGTCGCCGAAGCGCCAATTCGGCTGCTGTGCAGTCGCATTGCACGCCCCGCCGCCCCGTCCGCTCCCCCGGAGGTCTCCTTGGCGAACCCGCCCACCCTGGTCATCGGCGTCCACCTCGTCCTGCTGGAGGAGGACCGGGTCCTGCTCGGGCTGCGCCGCAACACCGACTACGCGGACGGCCTGTGGCACCTGCCGGCCGGCCACATGGAAGCCGGCGAGGCGGTCACCCGCAGCATGACCCGCGAGGCCGAGGAGGAACTCGGCATCTCCGTCGCCGAGTCGGACCTGACCCTCGCCCACACGCTCCACCACTTCGACCCGGACGACGGCCACAGCCGTCTGCAGCTGTTCTTCCGCACCGCCCGCTACGGCGGCCGGATCTCCAACCGCGAGCCCCACAAGTGCGATCGTCTCCGGTGGTGGCCCCTGGACGGCCTCCCGGCGGACACCGTCCCGTACACCGCCCACGCCCTCGCCGAGATCGGCCGCGGCAGCTCGCTCTCCGTCCTGCACCGCCCCTGACCGGCCCCGGACGTCCGCCGGGTCAGCGGGGGCGGCGGCCGGTGAGGTGGTGCCAGCGGTCGCGGGCGGCGTCGAGTTCGCGGCGGGCCTCGGGGATCCGCGGGTCGGCCTCGTGGCGCGCCTCGACGTCCGCCAGTTGCCGTTTGGCGTGCTGCTGTCCGGCAGTGTCGGCGACGGCCTCGGCGAGGTCGGCCTCGGCTTCCGGTATCAGGGCCTCGCGTTCGGCCTTGGCGCGTTTGGCGGCGGCGACCGCGTCGTGGACGTCGGCGACGAAGGCCCGGACGGCGGCCTCCGGGTACTCCTCTCGGGGGAAGGGCAGCATCTGCTGACGGCCTTTCGGCAGGATCAGGTGGACGTGGGTCTCGGCGCCGGCCGGGTCGGGCCGGATCGAGAGCTCGTCGAGCGGGTACTCGCCGGTCCGGCCGCCGGTGGTGACCTGGAGCGTGTACTGGTGGAGGCGGAGCGCGCCGAGCTCTCCGCGGGGGTTCCCGCGGCCGGGGTCGCGGAGGGCGGCGAGCCGGGCCTCGGCGTCGCGGACGCGGCGGCGGTAGGCGGTGGCGGCCGCGTCGACGCCGGAGGCCGCGGTCCGGTGCTCACGCTTGGCGTCGCGTTGCAGCGAGGTCAGCCGGTCGCGCGCGCTGTCGAGGTCGCGCCGGTGCTCGTCGTACTCGCCGCCGAAGGCGTGCCGCCACTGCCCGGGGTAGCGGAGCAGCCGCCAGCCGATCGCGGCGGCGGCGACCAGGGCGATCAGGACTATGAGACCCGCATAGCGCACGGTGTCCTCCCTGCGGTCGTGTTGGCACCTGGTCGTCTTTCTCGGCAGTTCCCGGGGTGGTCAAACCCCCTGGCCGGATCCGGGGCGCGCGCCGGCTGATCTCACGCGGGCCGAACCGGTGAAAAATCACATTCGCCCGCGCGTCGGTGTCCGACACGCCGTCAGCCTGGCCGAGGCTCGTCGCGTCCTTGTCCACGTTCTCAGCCGCCCCGGCTGCTCCTGGAGCCTGTTGATGACCATCCGTACTTTCGCCGGCGCCGCCGCGCTCGCCGCCGCTCCGCTCTTCCTGCTGCCCACCACGGCTCACGCCGCTCCGGGTGACAACGGCGACGTCAAGATCCACGACTCGACCACGCCCGAGGACGACGAGCGCAACGACCCGAAGGTCTGTTCGTTCTACCTGGACGGGTTCAATTTCGACACCGTCCAGCAGGTGTCCTGGACCATCTCCCAGCAGCCGCCGACCGGCAACGCCCAGGTACTGGCGGGCAACATCACGCTGGTCACGGGACACGGCCGGACCGCCGACTACTCACTGCCGGACGGCCACTACAAGCTGGACTGGACGTTCGCGGGCGAGAACGGCAGCGCGAAGCACAAGGTCTTCATGGTCTCCTGTGCCAGCCCCAGCGCGAGCCCGTCCACCAGCAGCTCGCCGAGCGCGTCGGCGTCCACCTCGACCTCGGCCACCCCGACCAAGCGCCCGCCCACGTCCCCGTCCCCGTCGTCCACGACTCCGGGGGGCGGTAACGGCCCGAGCGCCACGCCGCGCGGCGGTGTTGGTGCGGGCGGCGGCGGCTCGGTCGAGGAGCTGAGCGTGCCGGAGGTGGTCGGCGGTGCCGCGCTGATCGCCGGTGCGGCCGGGGCCGGCTTCTGGGCGCTGCGCCGCAACCGCCGCCGCGATGCGCACTGACGGACGGCATGCCCGTCGCCACCGCGCCGGCCGGCTGGTCGCCGGCGCGGTGGCGTCCGCCGTGCTGGGCGGGGCCTGGCTGGTCCACGACGGCATGACGACCTCTCATCCGCCGCAGCCGGGCGAGGCCGGGCCCGCCGCCCCGGGGTCCTCGGATCCGGGGCAGCCGGCCCCGTCCCCCTCCATGTCCCGGGCGGCGGTGGCGGCGCTGCCGGCCTCGCGGCCGACCCGGATACGCATCCCCTCGCTCAAGGTCGACGCGCCCGTCTCCGGCGTCGGTCTGGACGCGCATGGACAGCTCGACAGCCCTCCGGTCACCAACCGGAACCTGGTCGGCTGGTACCGCGGCGCCCCGGCGCCGGGCGCCGACGGGACGGCGGTCGCGGTCGGCCATGTGGACACCGCCAAGGGCCCGGCGGTCTTCTACCGCCTGGGGCTGCTGCGGCCGGGTCTGACCGTCGAGATCACCCGCGAGGACCGGCGTACGGCGGTGTTCACGGTGGACAGCGTGCGGGTGTTCGCCAAGAACGCCTTTCCGACCGACACGGTCTACCGCGCGACGGGCCAGGCCGAGTTGCGGCTGATCACCTGTGGCGGCGCGTTCGACGCGCGCACCGGCTACCAGGGCAACACGGTCGTCTTCGCGCACCTGACCGGCGTGCGGTGACCGGGTTCCGGCCCACTTGACCGGCGAGTGATTAGGCACCATATTAGTTCTCGTGACCCAGCACCCCGAGGACGGCCTCGGCGCCCCCACCCTCGACCAGGCCCGCCGCCAGATCGCCCGCTACGGCCTCACGGCCGACCCGCAGGCGGTCCTGGTCGCGGCCCGGCTGATGACGGCCGGCGCCCGGATCGGACAGGCCGGCGAGGTGCACTTCGGCCGCTTCGGTCTCTCCACCGGCCGCTACCGACTGTTGGCCGACCTGGAGGACCACGGCGGCGAGAAGTCGCCGTCCCAGCTCGCGGCGAGCCTCGGCGTCTCCCGGGCGACCGTGACGGGCCTGGTTGACGGCCTGGAACGGGAGGGCCTGGTGGCCCGCCGGCCGTCCACCGAGGACGGGCGCGGCAACGTGGTGATCCTCACCGCGCGCGGCGCGGACAAGCTGCGCGACCTGGCGCCCGAGCACTACGCCCGGATGCAGGCCATGGTCGGCGGACTCACCCCCGAGGAGCGCACCACCTTCCTCGACCTGCTGGCCCGGGTGGTCGCGGGCATCGACGCGCTCACCGCGGACTGAGACCTCCCCGTCCAGGCGGGCCGCCCGGCGGCCCGCCTTCCTTCAGCCCCAATAGTTAGGCACCTAATCAGTTACTCCACGAAAGGACAGCTCATGAGCAGGAGGACCCCGGGCGCTCCGCCGCCCTTCGCCCTGTGGCGCGAGGTCCTGGTCGCGTACGCGATGCCCGCCGTCATGGCCGGTACCGCCGGCGCGATCACCCACCAGCCGGAGCTGGTGGCCGCGGCCCTCACCACCATCGGCGGCACCTCCGCGCTGGTCGCCGCCGCTCTCGGCGCCGGCCTGCGGCGCCGGCCGCTCCGCACCCGCCCTGCCCGGACCCCGCGCGCGGTCGCGGCCGCCGCGCTGGGCCTGGCGGCCGCGGCGCTCGGCCTGGCCGTCGGACTCACCGGCGCGCACTGGCTGCCGCACCTCCCGGCCCTCGCCGGCAGCCCGTGGCCGGGCCGCCTGCCGATCGACCTCCCGGTCTCCTCGGCGATCGCGGCCACCATCACCACCTGGCACTGGCGCGGCAGCCGCCGCCCACCCCGACCGCCCCGCGCGCACGGCGCACCCCAGGACCACCACCGCCCGTCCGCCGCACTCCACCACGTCACCGAACCCCGACCCGAAAGGCAGTCCTCGTGATCGTCGTCATGGGCGCCGCCGGCGCCACCGGAGGCGCCACCCTGCGCAGCCTCACCGCCCTCGGCGTGCCCGTCCGCGCGCTCAGCCGCGAACCCGCCCGCCTTGCCGCCGCCCTGGACGCGCCCACGCTCGCCCGGGTCGAACTCGTCCGGGCCGACGCCGCCGACCCGCACTCCCTGCGGGCGGCCTTCACCGGCGCGCAGCAGCTCTTCCTCACCATGGCCAACGGCCCGCAGCAGGTCCGGTACGAGCTCAACGCCGTGGAGGCCGCGGTCGACCGCGGCGTGCGGCACGTCGTCAAGGTCTCCGCGCCCGCCGCCGAGCCGGACTCCCCGGTCGCCGTCTCGCGCGGCCACCACCTGGTCGAGGAGCGGCTGCGCGCATCGGGCCCGACCGCCACCGTCCTGCGGCCGTACGCGTTCCTGCAGAAGCTGCTGCTGCTCGCGCCCGGTGTCGCGGCGGCCGGGGTGGTGCACGGCGCGATGGGCGGGGCCCGCTGCAACTACGTGGACGCCCGCGACATCGGGGACTTCGCGGCCGCGGTGCTCACCCGCCCGGAGCTCGCCGGCGGCACGTACCCGCTGACCGGCCCCCGCGCCTACAGCTACCCCGAACTGACCGACCTGCTGGGCGGGTTGCTCGGTCGGCCGGTCCGCTACCTCGACCTCGCCCCGGCCGAGCTGCGCGCCCACCTGGTCCACCGGGCCGGCCTGCCGGACTGGCTGGCCGCCCACGTGGTGGAGATCCAGCAGCTCGCGGTGGCCCGCACGGAGATACCGGACGACACCTTCCAGCGTCTCACCGGCCGCGCCCCCCGCACCCTGGAGGCCTTCCTCACCGAGAACCTCCCCCTCTTCCGCTGACCCGGGCCCGACCCGGCAGGCCCCGCGCCCCGCCCGGCGCGGGGCCGTGCCACGTCAGGCGACGCCGCCTCAGCCGACGCCGGGCCAGGCGCTGCGGGCGGCGAGGGCGAAGTCGGCGACGGGGCGGCCCGGTTCGGCCTGGCGGAGCATCTCGTGGCCGAAGCTGAACAGCGGTGCCCCGGCCGGGTCGCGGCGGGCGTGGTCGGCGATCGCGGCGGGCAGTCCGCCGTCCGGCTCGATGCGCGGGAACGCGGCGTGCACCCGGTCGGCGTAGCCGGCGGGCAGGGCGGCGGTGCCGCGGGCGACGACGTCGGCGCCGGCCCCGAGGTGGGTGAGCGCGATCTCCGGGCGCAGCCGGTGGGAGATGCCGACGGCGGTGTGCAGGGCGATGGCCTCCCAGACGGTTTGCACCCGCTCCTCGCCGACGCCGTGCTCGCGCAGGAATTCGGCCGCCAGGTCGGCGCCCTCGACCTCGAAGCGGTCGCCGCGCCCGCCCGCGTCGGACAGGCTCGCATCGTGCAGGACGCAGGCGAGGAACAGCAGTTCGTCGTCGTAGTCGTGGCCCGGCCGCAGGCCCCGGGTCGCTCCCAGCTCCCGTCCGAAGAGGTAGCTGCGCACGCTGTGGTGGGCGATGGCGGGGGCCAGCAGCCGTTCGGCCAGGGCGTGGGCCTGCCGGGTCAGCTCGGTGTCGGGAATCGTGAACTCGCGGTAGTGATCGGTCATGCGTCGATCCTCCGATCATGCCTGCGGCCCCGACAGTGGCCGGGGTGACGCGGTGCGCTAGGTTCTGGCCATGCATGTGGTCGCGGTGCTGGCGCTGGACGGGGTGGTCGCTTTCGATCTGGCGGTGCCGGGGCAGGTGTTCGGCTCCAGTACGGGCGAGCGCGGGGCGCCGCTGTACGAGGTGCGGGTCTGCACCGCGCCCGGCGGGGTGCGCGCGGCGCCGGCGTTCGGCGCGATGCGGCTGGAGACGCCGTGGGGGCCGGAGGCGCTGCTCGACGCGGACACCGTCGTCGTCCCCGGGCACGAGTCGTTCCGCGAGCCGCCGCCCGAGGAGGTGCTGGAGCTGCTGCGGGCGGCGGCCGGTCGGGGTGCCCGGGTCGCCTCGATCTGCGTGGGCGCGTTCGCGCTGGCCGCGGCCGGCCTGCTGGACGGGATGCGGGCCACCACCCACTGGCGGCACGCGGACGAACTCGCCCTGCGCCACCCCGCGGTGGAGGTCGATCCGGCCGTCCTCTTCGTCGACAACGGCTCGGTGGCGACCTCCGCCGGGGTGGCGGCGGGCATCGACCTGTGCCTGCACCTGGTGCGCGGGGACCACGGCGCGACGGTGGCCGCCCGGACCGCCCGTCGGATCGTGATGCCGCCCCAACGCGACGGCGGGCAGGCCCAGTTCATCCGGCACGAGGCCCCCGGCGACACCGGGACGGCGCTGCAGCCCACGCTCGCCTGGATGGAGGCGCAGCTGCACCGGCCGCTGACCCTGGACGAGATCGCCCGGCACGGCGCGACCAGTGTGCGCACCCTGACCCGGCGCTTCCGCGCGCAGCTCGGCACGACGCCGCTGCAGTGGCTGCTGCGGGCCCGGATCCACCGGGCCCAGCAGTTGCTGGAGAGCACCGATCTGCCGGTCGAACAGGTCGCCGCGGCAACCGGGTTCGGCTCGCCGGTGACGCTGCGCGCGCACTTCACCCGCGCGGTCGGGACGTCGCCCCGGGCGTACCGCAGCAGTTTCCGGGCCCGCCCGCCGGTGCCGCGCGACGCCGCGCGGGCCTGAGCGGCGCAGCCGGTTCCCTCGTGGGCGTGAACGGCCCACCCGGCGGGGGTATCCGCGGATGCCGGTCCGGCGGGGGCGTTCGCACAATGGCGCCACGGTGCCGTACCCGTGTCCCTGCGACCTCCGAGGCGATCCATGGCTCTGTCCCACCCTCCCCCGTCCCGGGTGTCCGGGCGCGGCGCGCTCGCGCTGCTGTCCGGCCTCGCCCTGCTCGCCCCGGCCGCGTCGGGGGTGCTCGGCCCGGCCGCCCCGGCGTGGGCCGACAGTACGACGGTGTCGGTCAACTCCTTCCGTACGGCGTGGGACGCGGCCGAGCCGGGTCTCGGGCCGGCCCGGGTCTCGGCCTCGGACTTCGGCCGGCGCTGGTCGACCGCCGTCGACGGCGCGGTGTACGCGCAGCCGCTGGTGGCCGGCGGCACGGTGGTGGTGGCGACCCAGACCAACCACGTGTACGGGGTGGCCGCGGCGGACGGCCGGGTGCTGTGGCAGCGTGCGCTCGGCACCCCGGTGGCGTCCTCCTCGGCCTGTCTGTCGCCCGGGACGGGGATCGTCTCGTCGCCGGTGTACGACCCGGCGACGGCCACCGTCTACCTGGTGGCGAAGTCCTCGGAGGGCGGCGCGCACTTCGCGGTGCACGCGCTGGACGCCGGCTCGGGCGCCGAGCGCGCGGGCTGGCCGGTGACGATCCAGGGCGACCCGGTGAACAGCCCGGGCGTCCCGCTCGACGCGGGTACCTCCGCCCAGCGCTCGGGTCTGCTGCTGCTCGACGGCGCGGTGTACTTCGGCTTCGCCTCGGACTGCGGCATCGGCACATACGTCGGCCATGTCGCGGGGGTGAACACCACGACCCGCAAGCCGACCCTGTGGTCGACGGAGTCCGGTTCGCGGTCGCAGAACGGCGGCGTCTGGATGAGCGGCGGCGGCCTGGTCTCGGACGGCGCCGGGCGGATCTTCATCGCGACCGGCAACGGCGCGGGCGACGGTTCGTCACCCGCCAAGGGGCCGGGCAGCAAGCCGCTGGGGCACTTCGCCGACTCGGTGGTCCGGCTGGGCGTGAACGCGGACGGCAGTCTCGGCGCGCGGGACTTCTTCAGCCCGAGCAACAACCGGCAGCTGGACCACGACGACCTGGACCTGGGCTCGGGCGGCCCGGCGGCGCTCCCGTCCGGCTTCGGGACGGCCGCCCACCCGCACCTGCTGGTGCAGGTCGGCAAGGACGGCCGGGTCTTCCTGCTGGACCGGGACGACCTCGGCGGGATGGGCCAGGGCCCGAACGGCACCGACGCCGTGGTCGGCACCACCGGCCCGTTCAAGGGCGTCTGGGGCCACCCGGGCGTCTGGGGCGGCGACGGCGGCTACGTCTACCTGATCGAGAACAACGGTGCGCTGCGGGCCCTGAAGTACGGGGTCGACGCCTCCGGCAGGCCGAAGCTGACCAGTGCGGGGACCAGTGCGGAGGGCTTCGGCTACGCCTCCGGCTCGCCCGTGGTGACCTCCGACGGGACGGCGAGCGGCTCGGCCCTGGTCTGGATCATCTACTCCGGTACCGGCCCGGGCGGGCAGAACGGCGAGCTGCGCGTCTACGACCCGGTGCCGGTCGGCGGCACGCTGAAGATGCGGCGCAGCTTCCCGCTCGGCACGGTGACCCGGTTCTCGGTGCCCGCGACCGACGGCGGCAAGGTGTTCGTCGGCACCAAGGACGGCCACCTGGTCGCCTTCGGCCGGGCGGGCTCCTGAGCGGCCGCGGCCATCACTCGTTCGAGCGCGATCGTGCCCGCAACGGCGCGACCGGAGCGGCGCCCGACCGCGGCGGCTCGTACGGTCCTGAGCCACGGAGCCCGCCGCCGCGGGCATCCCGCACGAAGAGCACGAACCCACGGAGAGCACGAACCCCCGACGTCCAGGAGGTCTCGATGAACACCGAACCCGTCCCCGGCCCTGCCCCCATCGCCCCGGTCGCCCCGGTCGCCCCGGCCGCGCCCGTCGCGGGCCCGCAGGCCGTCCGGCCCGCGTGGTCGGCGCCCGTGGTGGAGTGCCACCGCACCGGCGCCGAGGTCACCGCGTACGCGGCCCGGACCACCCGGTGACCGGACCGGTCGCCCGGCCGCTGACCCGCGAACGGTTCGCGGCCGCCCTGCACGACCTGCGCGGACGGTACTGGGACACCCACCCGTTCCACCTGCGCCTGCACTCCGGCGGCTGCACGCCGCCGGAGCTGCGGCGCTGGGTCGCCAACCGCTGGTACTACCAGCTCTGCCTGACCCGCAAGAACGCCGCGATCATCGCCAACTGCCCGCTGCCGGAGGTCCGGCGGGAGTGGTCGCGGCGGCTCGCCCAGCAGGACGGCACCGCCGACGACCGGGGCGGCCTGGCGGACTGGCTGGTGCTCGCCGAGGCGGTCGGGCTGACCCGCGAGGAGGTCACCGACCAGCGGCACGTCACCCGCGGGGTGCGCTTCGCCGTCGACGGCTACCTGCACTTCTGCCAGACCCGGCCCTGGATCGAGGGGGTGGCGGCCGCGCTGACCGAGATGTTCTCCCCCGACCACATGGCCCAGCGGGTCACCGCCTGGCGCGAGCACTACGACTGGATCGACCCGGCCGGGTACGCGTACTTCGAGCACCGCATCCCCGACGCCCGGCGGGACAGTGCCCGGACCCTGGAGCTGGTCCTGGACCACTCCACCGGGGCCGCCCGGCAGCAGGCCGCCCTCGACGCGCTGGCCTTCAAGTGCGACGTGCTGCGCGCCATGCTGGACGCCGTCGACTACGGCGCCGACCGGTGACCGCTCCGGCGGCCGGTCCGGTGGCCGCTCCCGTCGCCGCTCCCGGGCTGCGGCGCGGCGTCCGGCTGGTGGAGGACCCGGTGCGCGGGCAGGCCGCGCTGCTCCACCCCGAGGGCGTGCTGCTGCTCAACGACACCGCCGCCGCCGTGCTCCGCCTGTGCGACGGGCAGCGGGACGCCGCCGCGATCACCGACCGGCTGGCCGCCGCGTACGACGGCGTGGATGCCGGGCAGGTGCGCGCGCTCCTCGCCGACCTCGCCGCCCGCCGCCTGCTCGCGCAGGACGGTACCGGCGCACCCGTCGACCCGCGCCCCGCCGCCGGCCGGGCGGTCGCCGGGCTGCGGGCGCCCGTCCCGCTCGGGCTGGTCGCCGAGCTGACCCACCGCTGCCCGCTGCAGTGCGGCTACTGCGCCAACCCGGTCGAACTGACTTCCCGAAGCGCCGAGTTGGACACCGACCGGTGGCTGGGGGTGCTCGACCAGACACGCGACCTGGGCGTCCTGCAGGTCCACTTCACCGGCGGCGAGCCGCTGCTCCGCAGCGACCTCGTCCGACTCGTCGGCCACGCCCGCCGGTCGGGGCTCTACACCAACCTCATCACCAGCGGCCTGCCGCTGGACGCCGCACGCACCGCCGCCCTGGCCGAGGCGGGCCTGGACCACGTCCAGCTGTCCCTCCAGGACGCGGATCCGCTCGGCGCGGACGCCGTCGCCGGCCGGCCCGCGCACCGGCGCAAGCGCGCGGCGGCCGCCCTGCTCACCGGCGCGGGCCTGCCGCTGACCGTCAACGCCGTCCTGCACCGCGGCAACCTGGCCCGGCTGGGCGCGATCGCCGACCTCGCGGTGGCCCTCGGCGCCGACCGGGTCGAGCTGGCGCACACCCAGTACTACGGCTGGGCCTGGCGCAACCGCGCCCACCTCGCGCCCGGCGCCGAGCAGGTCCGGCAGGCCGAGGCCGACCTGGCCGCCGCCCGCGCGCGCCACGGCGACCGGGTCGAGATCGCCTACGTCCCCGCCGACCAGCACGGCGGCACCGTCAAGCCCTGCATGGACGGCTGGGGCCGGCGCCAGCTCGTCGTCGCACCCGACGGCACCGTCCTGCCCTGCCTCGCCGCGGGCGGCCTCCCGGGGCCGCCGCTGCCGAACGTGCTGACCGCCGGGCTGGTCGGCATCTGGTACGACTCGCCGGCGTTCAACCGCTACCGCGGCACCGACTGGATGCCCGAACCGTGCCGCGACTGCGACCTGCGCACCCAGGACCACGGCGGCTGCCGCTGCCAGGCGTACCAGTTCACCGGCGACCCCGGCGCCACCGACCCGGCCTGCCGGCTCTCCCCCGACCACCACCTGATCACCGCGCCCGCCGCACCCGGCGGGCCGCTCGCACCCCGGAGGCCGCATTGAAGATCCGAATCCTCGGCACCGCCGCCGGCGGCGGCCTCCCGCAGTGGAACTGCGACTGCCCGGGCTGCGCCACCGCCCGCCGCACCGGTGCCCACCGCACCCAGGACTGCCTCGCCGTCAGCGCGGACGGCGAGGCCTGGTACCTGGTCAACGCCTCGCCCGACCTGCGCGGCCAGCTGCTGGCCGCCCCCGAGCTCGCCCCGGCACCCGGCACCCGCGACACCCCGCTGCGCGGCGTCCTGCTCACCAGCGCCGAACTCGACCACACCCTGGGCCTGCCGCTGCTGCGCGAGGCCGCCGAACTCACCGTCCACGCCGCCCTGCCGGTCCGCCACACCTTGCACACCGCCTTCCCGGCCGGACCGCTGCTCGCGCCCTACACCAAGGTGCACTGGCACACCGTCGCCGAGGGCCGGGCCGTCGAGCTCGACGGCGGTCTGCGCGCCGAACCGATCGCCCTCGGCGGCAAGCGGCCCCGGTACGCCACCGACCTGCCCGGCGAGCAGTGGCAGGACCGCACCGACTGGGTCACCGGCTACCGCTTCACCGACGCCGCCGGGAGCGCCTGCGCGGTGTACGCCCCCGGCGTGGCCGCGTGGACGCCCGCCCTCGACCGCGCCCTCGACGGCGCGGACCTGGTGATCCTGGACGGCACCTTCGCCACCGACGACGAACTCACCGACCGGACCGGCGGCGCCCGCACCTCCCGCGGCACGGGACACCTCGCCATCCACGACTCCCTCCCCCACCTCGCCCGGCACCACGGCCCGCGCCACCTCTACACCCACCTCAACAACACCAACCCGCTGAACCACCCGCCCGGCCCCGCCACCGCCCGGGCCCTCGCCGAGGCCGGCGCCGCCGTCGCGACGGACGGCATGCTCATCGAGCTCTGACCGTCACGGTGCGCCGACGCGATCTATACTCCGTGTGGCCGAGCAGGCACGGTGTGCAGACGGATACGGGGGGCGCATGTCGGTGGACGCGGGAACGACGGTGGTCCCCGGACTGGTGGTCGTGCTCGGGCTGGCGCTGGTCCTGCGGCTGCTGTCGCTGCCGCTGCTGACGGCCGCTCAGCGCGGGGCGCGGCGCCGGGTGGAGGCGGTCCGCGACGGCCGGCCCTCGGTCCTGGCCTCCCCGGCGGCCCTCGGCGAGCTGCTCCTGGAGCTGGCGGGGGCCGTCGGCCTCGTCGTACTGATCCGCACCCAGGGCGTGGCCGGCTTCGGGGTGCTGACCGACTCGGTGGCGTTCGAGGAGACCGCCGAGTTCGCGATCGTCACCGACCTCGACTGGTCGACCGCGCGGAACCTGTTCGTCGTCCTGACGCTCGTCCTGCTGGCCGCCGGGCTGCTGCTCTGGTTCCTGACCCAGCGGAACCTGCTGGGCGCGGGCCCCGGCCGCCGCCTGGATCCCGCCACCCGCACCCGGCTGGTCCTCGTCCTCCTGCTGCGCGCGGCGGTCGGCGTGTTCGTCCCGTCCGGACTCGTGCTGGCCGCCCTGCTGGTCCAGGCCGTCGCGCTGCTCACCAGCCGGAGCGCCCTGCGGCCGCGGGCCGCCGCCACTCCCCCGCCGGCCCACCTGCCGCCCGTGACGCCCGACCGCGTGTCGCCCGTCCGGCCGGCCGGGTACGTGCCGACGCAGGCCGATGCGGGCCCGGTCGCCGCGGCGCACCCGGCCCACCAGGCGCTCCGCCCCGGCGAGCCGCGGACCATCGGCGGCTACCGGCTGCTCGGCCGGATCGGCGCCGGCGGCATGGGGACGGTGTACCTCGCCCAGCGGCAGGGCGCCGCCACCCAGGTCGCCCTGAAGACCCTCAACCCCGAACTGCTGGACGACACCGAGCTGCTGCGCCGCTTCGAACGGGAGGCGCGGGTGCTGGCGATGGTCCCCGGCGACTACACCGCGCGGGTGCTGGACACCGGGGTGGACGCCGGACGTCCATACCTGGCGATGGAGTTGCTGGACGGCCGGCCGCTCGACGTCCACCTGCGCGAGCACGGGCCGATCCGCGAGCCGCAGGCGTTGCGGGCGCTCGCGCTCGCGCTGGCCGTGGCGCTGTCGGAAGTCCACCGGCTGGGCCTGGTCCACCGCGACCTCAAGCCGGGCAACATCATGCTGACCACGGCCGGACCGCGCCTGCTGGACTTCGGCATCGCCTCCATCGTCGACGGCACTCGGCTGACCCGGACCGGCGGCGGCCCCGGCACCCTCACCTACATGGCGCCCGAGCAGTTGGACGACGGCGCGGTCGGGCCGTCCGCCGACATCTGGGCGTGGGCCTGCTGCGTGGTGTGCGCCGCCCACGGCGCCAGCCCGTTCGCCGCGACCAGCACCGGCGCGGTGATCCGCCGCATCGTGGACACCGGGCCGGAGCCGCTCGCCCTCGGCGCCGTGCAGGCCCTCGACCCGGCCCTCGCGGCGGTCGTCACCCGGGCCCTGACCTCCGACCCGGCGGCCCGCCCGGCGGACGGCGCGGCGCTCGCCGACCTCCTGACGGCCCGTCCGGGCCCGTCGGCGCCGCTCGCCGACGCCGTGCGCGACCAGATCACCCAGGGCTGGCGCACCCTCGCCCTCTGAGCGCGCCCGAGTCGCCACCGCCTACGATGGCCGGGCCGCTCCGCCCGTGACGACTCCCGAGGTGACTGCCCGATCGCCGCCGACCTTGCGACCCTCCTCCGGGACGCCCTCCACCTGCTCGACCGCCCGGAGCTGCTGCCCCGGGAGTTGGACAGCCACGCCACCAGCACCGTCGACGTCGTAGGCCGCCCGAGCATCTGCCTGGTCGCCACGGCGGACGGGCCGGTCGTCGTCTGGTCCTCCTTCGGCAGCTACGAGGAGCGGATGACGGCTTCGCTCGCCGTGCCGTACCTCGCGCTGCACCTGGAGTCCTCGTCCGCCCACTTCCACGTCGGCCAGCCGGCGCTGGTCCGGGTCCGCAGCCACCTGCAGCTCGTCGCGGAACTCCGTCCGGAAACGCTGGAATCTGCCGCACAGTTGGCGGCGGCTCTGCTGGCCTACCTGGACCATCAGCAGCGAGTGCACGACCTCGTCACGGCCGCGCTCCGGCCCTGACCGCCGCCACCGCTCCACCTCGTCGACACGGCGGAGCGGTGGCGGAGCCGCCGGGTCAGGAGGCCGGCTCGGTGTCCCTGCGGTAGGCGGCCAGGTCACCGACCGAGATCAGGGCGAGCCCGTCGCGTTCGGCGAGCGCCCGCAGGTCGTCCGGGCGGGCCATCGACCAGTCCGGGCGGACCACCTCGCACATCGTGGTCACACCGGACAGCCCGGCCAGCCGGGACAGGTCGACCGCCGCCTCGGTGTGCCCGTCGCGCTCCAGCACCCCGCCGCGGGCGGCGCGCACCGGGAAGACGTGCCCGGGCCGGGCGAAGTCCGCCAGCCGGGCCGCCGGGTCGGCCAGCGCCTGCACAGTGCGGGCCCGCTCGTCGACCGGGATGCCGGTGGTGCCGCCGGCGACCAGGTCGACGGAGACGGTGAACGCGGTGCCGTGCAGCCCGGAGTTGTCCTCCGCCATCTGCGGCAGGTCCAGCTCCTCGCACCGCTCGTACGGCACCGCCGCGCAGACCACGCCGGAGGTGTGGTCCAGCATGTACCGCATCGCGGTCTCGTCGGTGTACTCGGCGGCCACCATCAGGTCGCCCTCGTTCTCGCGGGACTCGTCGTCGAAGACGAGGACGAACTCCCCGCGCCGGAAGGCCTCGACCGCCCGGGCGACCTGCTGGAGGCGGTCGGTGGGGGTGGTGGTGGTCATCGTGGTTGCCATCTGCTCTCTCCTGAGGTCGGGAATCCCGGTGGGGATTCACTGATCTGCGAGAGAACGCGGCCATGCGGGAGGGCGCGTGCGGGCGCACGACGGCCCCCCAGCCATGGACGGCGCCGCACCGGATGTCTGCCCGGATGCGCGGACGCCGTTCCGGGGGAATTGAGCGAGCAGCACGTCCGCACGGCCGGTGCGCCCGCAGGGGAGCCGGCCGGGTCGGACGACAACTCGCCGCGCACTGCCTTCCATCCGGACTTTCACCGTCGGTCCTGGAGTTCCACCAGGTCAACCGGCCGATGGCTTCGGCCGGGTCGCGGACTTTCACCGCCGGTTCGGAATTGCACCGACCCCGGAGCGCGCGAACACTCAGCGACGATCATGGCACACCGGAGGCCGCCTGAGGATGTGTCAGTCGGCACACGCCCGGGCGCGGGTCAGCCGCCAGACCTGGTCCTCGCCGGTCTCCGCCGGGGCGTGCCGTTCGGCGGGGCGGCGCAGGTGGACGGTGAAGCCGAGGCGGGCCGGGACGGCCCCGCTGGCCAGGTTCGCCGGGTCGTGGACGATCTCGACCCAGTCGACCTCGGGGAGGCGGAAGGCCTGCGCGGCCACCGCTCGGGCGGCCCGGGTGACCAGGCCCCGGCCGGTGGCGGCGGGGTGCAGCCAGTAGCCGATCTCCCGGCTGTTGTCCGGGGCGCCCTCGCCGCGGAACAGCTCGATCGCGCCGACGATCGCACCGTCCAGCACGATCGCGTAGCTGTACGCCTGCCCGCTCTCCCACTTCTCGCCGCGGCGCGCGAGGAACTCGGCGGTCCGCTCCGGGGTGTGCTCGGTGGTCCAGGCCATCCAGGGCGCCAGATGCTCCAGCGACTCGTCGATGACCCTGAGGAACTCGGGCAGGTCCGCCTCCTCGAAGCGGCGGAGGGTCAGGTCGTCGAGGTCGATCACCGGCTGAGGAAGGTCCATCCCGAGAGGATCGTGGGCGACCCGCGCGCCCTGCAAAGGAATTTCCGCCCTGGTGCCGGCCGTCCCCCGTCAGGGGTGCGGTGCCGGGGCGATCCGCAGGGCCGCCCAGAGGTCGAGGCGGTCCTGGAGGTGCAGCAGGTTGCGGCCGGTCAGCTCCTCGATCCGCTTGACCCGGTAGTGGACGGTGTTGACGTGGATGCTCAACGCCTCGGCGGTGCGGGCCCAGGAGGCGCTGTGTCGGAGGAACGCGTCCAGGGTGTCCACGAGCGAGACCCCGTTGGCGCGGTCGTGCTCGACCAGCGGGGCGAGCAGCCGCCGGCGGTAGGCGGTGGCGACCTCGGCGGGCAGGCCGCGCAGCAGGGTGTCGACGGAGGTCAGGTCGCAGCTGCGGCCGACGGCGCCGGGCGGGCGGGTGCGCAGCGCGTAGTCGGCCTGGACGAGGGCCGCGCGGAGTTCGGCGGCGCGCGGCTCGACGGTGGGGCCGATGCCGAGGCTGACCCGGCGGCGGCTGGTGAGCCGGGCCTCCAGGCGCGGGAGAACCCGGGCGAGGGTGGCGGCGACGGCGGCCTCGGGTGCCGCACACAGGGCGATCGCGCCGCCGCGCCCGTCGGGGGCGGCGAGGAACGGGGCGTCCGTCAGCTCGTGCAGCGCCTCGGCGAGGGCGGCGGCCGTCCAGGTCTCGGCGGTGCTGTCGATCCGGGCGGCGACCGGGGTGAGCGGGTGGTTCAGCGGGAGGCCGGAGTGGGCGAGGGCCCGTTCGGCCTCGGGGTCGGTGGATCCGCCGAGCAGTTCCAGGAGCCGGCCGCCGGTCTGCCGGGCGGCGCCGGCGGCCGCGCGGGCGCGGGTGGCGAGCGGGGCGAGCAGCTCGGCCAGACCGTGCAGCATGGTGGTGGCGGTCGGACCGGGCGCGGTGTGGGGGTGCAGCAGCCAGCCGTCGAACGGGGTGTCGCCGGGCGGGCCGACCGGCACGGGCTCGGTGGCGACGCCCGGGCCGGTGGTGCCGGCCGGGCCGCTCGCGGGCTCGCTCGTCGGGTCGGAGGTGCCGAGGACGCGTCCGGCGCCGGTGCGCAGCGAGCAGGCGGGCAGTCCGAGGTCGGCGACGGCGCGGCGCAGCAGCTCGTCGAGCGGGGCCCGGGTGCGGATCAGTTCGCCGATCGACCGCCGGGCGGCGGCCGGCAGGGCCGCGCTGCCTTCGGCGCGGGTCTGCAGGCCTCCCCACAGGCGCAGGTAGATCCGGTCGGTGACGGCACGGAAGCTGGTGCCGGCGGGGATGGCGAGTAGCGGTATGCCGTGCCGGCGGCAGGCGTCGACGAGTTCGGGCGGGACGGCGCCGTGCGTGCCCTCGCCGGCGAGCAGGCCGGCGACCTCGGCGATCCGCAGCGAGTTGGCGAAGCGCAGGGCGGCCTGGGCGTCCTCGGGGCGCCACCAGACCAGCCCGGTGAGGACGAGCTCGCCGGGTTGCAGGTAGCGCGCCGGGTCCTGCAGGTCGGTGGAGGTCACGCCGGTGACCTCCCGTCCGAGCAGGTGGGGTGCTGCCCAGGCGACCTCCAGGTGGAGGTCGTCCAGCTCCAGCAGGTCTCCGACGATCACGCTGTGCTCCGTTGGTTCCGGGACGGGTCTCGCTCTCGCCAATGCCATGGCGAAGGTGCATTCGGCATCGTAAATGCAAGGCCAGTAGGTCTGCACGCCTCTTGTTCGATCACCCGACGAACCCCCCGCCGACGGGCCTCCCCACCCGTCGGGACCCACAGTCGCCCACAGTCGCCCACGCCGCCCCGCCCGCTGCGGGGCCGTCCTGTCCGATCACCCGATGCCGACGGGCCCGCGTCGTGTCGAACTCCAGTAGGAGGCCGGGCCGGGCTCCGGTTGAATCGTTCCCGGCAGCGCCCCGATGCGCGGGAGCCGCGAACACCCGACCTCAAGCGGGCCGTTCGCCGCTCCCGCGCTCTCGGACCACCCACGCGGCCGCCGCGAAAATCGGCGGCGTGGCGGGTGGGCGTGCGGAACACTTCGGCGGGTGATCGTGATGCAGCCCGTCCTGGAGATCCTCACCCCCGACGGCTTCGACCTGTGGCCGGTGGCCGAGGTGCAGCCGTTCGCGTTCTTCGCGCTGCACGGGCGGCTCTCGTCCGCCGAGGTGGGGACGGCGGTGATGCGGATCGCGGGCTGCAACGACGTGGACCCCGACGGCGACCGTCCGCCGCGGCCCGCCGATCCGCTCGGCTCGTTCCTGCACGGGCTGCTGACGTTCGAGCACCTGTTCGCGGCCGGCGGCCTGCGGGTCGCCGACACCGCGAGCGGCACCGAGTTCCTGCCCGGCTGCTGCGACGGGCTGGAGGACTGGCGCGACTGGTACCGGCTCACCGACGGCGACGGAGTGCTCGGCTTCGGGCACGACCCGTCGCCGCTGGCGGAGCGCACCGGCGACACCCTCCGGCTCACGGTGGACAGCGAGCGCAGCGACAGCCCGGTGATCGAACTGCCCGCCGCCGAGCTCCCCTCGCTCCTGGCCGGAGTGGAGCGCGACCTGACGGACTTCCTCGCCCTCGCCACCGGCTGGGCGGCCCGGTACGTACCCGACCACCGGGCCGGCGTGAGCGCCGCGCTCGCCCGGGTCCTCGACCTGCCCGCGTAGGGCCGGACCGGGCCGGACCGGGCCGGGCCGGGCGGGCTCAGGCGAAGGCGGTCTCGGTGAAGGCGATCCCGCCGCGGGCGTCGGGGGTGAGGACGAGCCTCGGCGAGTGCTGCGGCACCTGCCGCAGGTACTGCCGGAATCCCGAGGCCCGGAACCTCAGGTCGAAGGACTGGCCCTCGATGTGCCAGTGCGGGGCGTCCTCGGCGTCCTGCGGGTCGGCGCGCCGCAGCTGGTCGATGTCCAGGCTCAGCGGCAGCCCCGTGAAGGAGAGGTCGCCCACGACGTCCCGGACGTCCTCGAACACCAGCGTGGCGGGCGAGATCCAGAAGGTGAAGTGCTTCTCCGGCTCGACGGGGTAGACCCAACGGATGATGTAGTCGATGTCCAGCATCAGGCGCGGCAGCGCGCCGTCGGTCGCCCCGGGTTGTACGCAGAGTCCGTGGATGGTGACCTGGTGCCACTCCATCTCGTCGAAGTCGGTGTCGCTCCAGACGGCCTTGCTGAGGCCGGATTCCGCGTGGGTGGTGCCTGCGATCATGGTGACATCCAATCAGAGACCGACGGGCCGACGCCCACCGCGGCACTCCCGGGACGCTGACTGGAGCTCAAATAGGCTGCTGCATGTGTGAGTTGTGGGATGAAAATCCGATCGTCCCCGTAGGATCGTCGGTTATGGCCGACTACTCTCCGATCCACCCCTACGACACCGGCTTCCTCGACACCGGCGACGGCAACCGCGTCTACTTCGAGCAGTACGGCAACCCCGACGGCAAGCCCGCCCTGGGGGTGCACGGCGGCCCGGGCTCGGGCTCGCCGCGGCGGCCGCTGCGGGCGTGGGATCCCGAGCGCTACCGGGTGATCCGCTTCGACCAGCGCAACTGCGGGCGCAGCACGCCGCACGCCTCCGACCCGGCGGCGGACATGCGGCTGAACACCACCCGGCACCTGATCGACGACATGGAGCGGCTGCGCGAGCACCTCGGCGTCGAGCGGTGGCTGCTGAACGGCGCGTCCTGGGGCGTCACGCTGACCCTCGCCTACGCGCAGCGGCATCCCGAGCGGGTGAGCGAGATCATCCTCCAGGCGGTGATGACGAGTCGGCGCTCCGAGATCGACTGGCTGTACCGGGGCGCAGGCCGGTTCCACCCCGAGGCGTGGGACCGGTTCCGCGCAGGCGTCCCCGAGCGGGAGCGGGACGGCGACCTGCTCGCGGCGTACGCGCGCTTGATGGAGAGCCCCGACCGGGAGGTCCGGCGCCGGGCCGCCGCCGACTGGCTGGCCTGGGAGGACGCGGTGGTGTCGGGCGAGCCCACCGCCGTCCCCGGGATGTACGGCGACCGCGAGGTCGACGAGCAGATCGCGTTCGTCCGGATCTGCTCGCACTTCTTCGCCAACGGCGCCTGGCTGGC
The DNA here is from genome assembly GCF_043200835.1 of Kitasatospora sp. NPDC048365. Lineage (NCBI taxonomy): Bacteria > Bacillati > Actinomycetota > Actinomycetes > Kitasatosporales > Streptomycetaceae > Kitasatospora > Kitasatospora sp. NPDC048365. The sequence continues at coordinate 169,939 of NZ_JBICYJ010000005.1, read as the reverse complement.
GGAGGACCAGTTGCTGCGCGACGCGCACCGGCTGGCCGGGATCCCGGGGGTGGTGATCACCGGCCGGCACGACATGGGCTGTCCGCCGCGGAGCGCCTGGGAGCTGGTCAGGGCGTGGCCGGGCGCACGGCTCCACATCTCCGAGGATTCGGGCCATGTCGGCAGCGCGGGCATGGTGCAGGTGGCCCGGGACGCCATCGAGGAGTTCAAGCACCGCTGACAGCCCCCGCACGCCCCGGGATGGTTCCGCAGTGGACTATCCGCTGACTGCCGTACCCTGGGGGGATGAGCACACCTTTTCCAGGACGGACGGCACGCGACCTGACCGGCATGCTGGTCCAGGCGGCCCATGCGATGAACACCCGGCTCGCGGTGGCGCTGGCCGAGATCGACAGCACGCCGCGCGCGCACTGCGTCCTGCTGCACGCGATGGAGGCGCAGCGCACGCAGTCCGAGCTCGCCCAGATCGCCGGCCTGGACAAGACCACCATGGTCGTCACCACGGACGAACTGGAGCGCGCGGGCCTGGCCGAGCGGCACCCGTCCCCCACCGACCGGCGCGCCCGGATCATCGTGGTCACCCCTGCGGGCGAGGAGCTGGTGCGTCGCGGCGAGGTGATCGTCGACCGGGTGCACACCGAGGCACTGGACGGCATGTCGCCGGGCGAGCGACAGGTCTTCGTCGACGCGCTGACCCGCCTGGAGCAGATGCCCGCGGAGGCGACCCCGCCTGCCGCCGACAAGCCGGTGCGCCGCCCCCGCCGCCCCCGCCAGTAGTCCCGAAAGAAATCGTCTACTACAAAACTATCTGCTAACGTCTCTCTTGTTGCGTCCGCGTCCGCGTACCGTGGAACAGGAGAGACCTCTCATGCCCCGCACCCCCCGCTCGCGATGGCTGGCCCTGGCCGTCATCTGCACCGGAATGCTGATGATCATCCTGGACGGGTCGATCGTCACCGTCGCTCTCCCGGCCATCCAGCAGGACCTCGGTTTCTCGTCCTCCGGCCTGGCCTGGATCGTCGACGCCTACGTGATCGCGTTCGGCGGCCTGCTGCTCCTGGCGGGCCGGCTGGGCGACCTGATCGGACGTCGGCGGATCTTCGTCGCCGGGCTGGCGGTCTTCACCGCCGCCTCGGTGCTCTGCGGCTTCGCGACCGATCCCGGCGTCCTGATCGCCGCCCGGTTCCTCCAGGGCGCCGGCGGCGCGATGACCTCCGCGGTCAGCCTCGGCATGATCGTGGCGCTCTTCCCGGAGCCGGCCGAACGGACCAGGGCCTTCGGTGCGTTCGGCTTCGTCGGCGCCGCCGGAGCCTCGCTCGGCCAGGTGCTGGGCGGCGTGCTCACCCAGGGCCTGAGCTGGCCGTGGATCTTCTTCGTCAACCTGCCGATCGGCGTGCTGGCCGTCCTGGCCGGCCGGCGGCTGCTGGACGACGACCGCGGCCCGGGCCTGCGGGCCGGTGCCGACGCCCTCGGCGCGGTCCTGGTCACCGCCGGGCTGATGATCGGCGTCTACGCGATCGTCGAGGCCGCCTCGTACGGCTGGGCCTCCCCGCACACCGCCGGGCTCGGCAGCCTGTCGATCGCCCTGCTGGCGGCCTTCCTGGTCCGTCAGGCCCGCGCCGCGAAGCCGCTCCTGCCGCTGCGGATGTTCGCCTCCCGCACGGTGGTGGCCGCCAACCTCGTCCAACTGCTGATGCTCGCCGCGCTGTTCAGCTTCCAGGTGCTGGTCGCCCTCTACCTGCAGAACGTCCTGCACTACAGTGCCTCCCGCACCGGCCTGGCCATGCTGCCGGCCGCACTGACCATCGGCACCGTCTCGCTGGCCGTCTCCGCCCGCGCCATCGGCCGCTTCGGCGAGCGCACCACGCTGCTGGCCGGTCTGGCCCTGCTCACCGTCGGCCTCGGCCTGCTCGTCCGGCTGCCCGCCCACGACGCCGACTACGCCACCGACCTGCTGCCCACGATGCTCGCCGCCGGCGGCTTCGGGCTGGCGATCACCGCGCTGACCGCCCTGGGCATGTCCGGCGCCCGGCCGGAGGACGCGGGCCTGGCGTCCGGCCTGTTCAACACCACCCAGCAGGTCGGCGCGGCGCTCGGCGTCGCCGTCCTGACGACGGTCGCCTCTTCCCGCGCCACCGGCCTGATCTCGGCGGGCACGGGTCGGGCGGAGGCGCTCACCGCCGGCTTCCACCTGGCCTTCGCGATCGGCGCGGGCCTGCTGCTCACCGCCCTGGCCGTCACCGCCGTCGCCCTCCGGCGGCAGCGGCCCGCACCCGGAGCCGCGACGGCTCCCGCCGACGCGCAGGTGTCCGTCCACGTCTGACGGCCCCTCCGCCGCGACCGGCTCAGCCCGCCGCGCCGCCCTTCCCTCCGGACGGGCGGGCGCGGCGGCGGTGCTCGTCCAGGGCCTGCCAGACCTTGTCGCGCAGGAACGGGGCCTCGGTGAAGCGGATCCCGGTGGCGTCGCGCAGCGCGTTGGCGAAGGCGGGCGGCACGGGGTTGAACGGGCTCTCGGACATCGACTTGGCGCCGAGCGGGCCGATCGCGTCGGAGGTCTCGCTGAAGTGCACCTCGGTGCGGGGCACGTCGGCGTAGGCGGGCAGCCGGTAGCGGCGGAACGCGGCGGTGGTGACCTCGCCGCGCCCGTCGAGCAGCACCTGCTCGAACAGGGTCGCGCCGAGCGCCTGGGCGACGCCGCCCTCGACCTGGCCGCGGCACTGCAGCGGGTTCATCACCTTGCCGGCGTCGGCGCCGTGGACGCTGCGCAGGATGCGGATCTCGCCGCTGTCGGGGTCGACGGCGATCCGGAACCACTGCGAGTTGAAGGCGACCGACCGCGGTGACCCCCCGAAGTGCCCGTCGGCCCGCAGCTCGACGCCCTGCCCCCGCGCGGCCTCGTACACCTCCTTCAGCGGTACCGTCCGCCCGTCGCACTCCACCGCGTCGGCGGTCAGCCTCAGCAGGCCGCGCGGGGTGCGGGCGTACTCGGCGGTGAAGGTGAGGATCCGTTCGGCGAGCGCGTTGGCGGCCCTCATCACGGCCTTGCCGGCCACCACCGTTCCCGCCGAGCCGAAGGCGCCGGTGTCGTGCCCGACCAGGTCGGTGTCGGACTGCCGGATGCCGATCCGGTCGACGGTGGTGCCCAGCGCACCGGCGGTGATCTGCTGGTGCACGGTGGTGGTGCCGTTGCCGAACTCCGCGGTGCCCACCGCGATGTCGTACGTGCCGTCCTCCAGCAGCTTCACCGCGGCGTCGGCGATGTGGCCGCCGGGCGGGCCGCAGGCGATCGCCGACATGGCGAACCCCTGGCCGACCAGCCAGCCCTCGGGGGCGAGTTCGGCACTGGTGTCGTCGGCGAGCGCGGTGCGCACCACGCCGAGGCACTGGTCGAGGCCGTAGGAGGCGATGTGCAGGTCCTCCTCCTCGCCGAGCGGGCCCTCCATGTGCTCGCCGGGGCCGATGACGTTCTTCTCCCGCAGCACCAGCGGGTCGACACCGAGGCGGCGCGCCAGCTCGTCCATCGCCGACTCCACCGCGAAGGTCACCTGCCCCAGCCCGTAGCCGCGGAAGGCACCGGCGGGCACGCCGTTGGTGTAGACGGAGTACGCCTCGACCTTCTTGTGCGGCGCCCGGTAGATGCCCATCGACTCGCCGATGCTGTGGAACATCACCGCCGGCCCGTGGTTGCCGTACGCGCCGGTGTTGGCGACCACCCGGAACTGGAGGGCCGTCAGCGTGCCGTCCCGCTTGGCCCCGAGCTTCACCGTGACGCGGAACGGGTGCCGGGTGGTGGCGCCGTGGAACTGCTCGGCCCGGGTGAACTCCAGCTTCACCGGCCGGTGCAGCCGCATCGCCGCGAGCACCGCGATGTCCTCGGTCAGCATCTCCTGCTTGCCGCCGAAGCCGCCGCCGACCCGGCCCGCGACCACCCGCACCTTCTCCGGCGGCAGGTCGTACAGGTCGCACAGCGCCCGCCGGGTGAGGAACGGCACCTGGGTGGAGGAGCGCACGACGATCCGCTCCTCGCCGGTCTCCTCCGACTCCTCGAACCACACCACGCAGCCGTGCGTCTCCAGGCTGGCGTGCTGCACCCGCTGGGTCCGGAAGGTCTCCTCGTACACCACGTCGGCCTCGGCGAAGCCCGCCTCCACGTCGCCGAGTTCGCCGTGCGCCTCGCCGCAGACGTTGCGCTCCGGCCGGGCGATCCGCGACTGCGGTCCCTTCGGGTGGATCACCGGCGCGCCCGGCGCCATCGCCTCCTCCGGGTCCAGCACGTACGGGAGTTGCTCGTACTCGACGACGATCCGCCGGCAGCCCTCCTCCGCCGCGCCCTCGCTCTCGGCGACCACGGCGGCGACCCGCTGGCCGACGAAGCGGACCACGTCGTCCAGCACCCGGGTGTCGTCCGGGTCCTCGGTCGGGTGCTCGTGCCGGGCGGAGGAGTAGAGCTTCGCCGGCGCGTCCTCGTGGGTGAGCACCTCGACCACGCCGGGCACCCGCAGGGCGGCCGAGGTGTCGATCGAGAGGATCCGGGCGTGCGGGTGCGGGGAGCGCAGCAGCTTCATGTGCAGCAGGCCGTCGACGGCGACGTCGAAGGTGTACCGGGCCGTGCCGGTGACCACCTGCGGGCCGGCGGGTGCGCCCGGGCTGCGCCCGACGGCCTGGCCGGCGCAGGGCGCCTCGGTGTGCCGCACGCCGCGGATCGCGTCCTCGATGGCCCGGTAGCCGGTGCAGCGGCACAGGTTGCCCTTGAGCGCCCGCGGCAGGTCGGCGCGCTTCTCCTCGTCGAAGGCGTCGGAGGACGTGGTCATCAGCATGCCGGCCGTGCAGAACCCGCACTGGAAGCCCTGCGCGTCGAGGAACCGCTGCTGCATCGGGTGCAGCTCGCCGTCCTCGGCGAGCCCCTCCACCGTGGTCACCGAGCGGCCCCCGGCGCGCAGCGCGGGGTAGAGGCAGCTGTGCACCGGCTCGCCGTCGACCTGTACGGTGCACGCGCCGCAGTCGCCGGCGTCGCAGCCCTTCTTCACCCCGAACCAGCCGCGGTCGCGCAGGTAGGTGCGCAGGCACTGGCCGGCGCGAGGTTCCTCGTCGAAGTCCTCGCCGTTGACCCGGATCGCGAAGCTCATCTGTCCTCCCCCTCGACCAGCTCGCGCCGGATCTCCTCGGCGTAGCGGAACGTCATGTGCCGGCGCCAGGCCGGGAGTCCGTGGATGTCGTCGAAGTACTCCTCCGGCCGGATGCCGTACCCGACGGCCTCGCGGACCGCCTCCGCGTTCGGCGGCACCGCGAACCGCAGCTGGATCGGCCGCACCGTCGACGCGGTGACGGTCAGCGCGAGCTCACCGTCGATCGGGTCGCGGGCGCCGATCACCAGGGCGCCCGAGCGGCCCAGCCCGTACAGCGAGGCCTGCCGGAAGGCGGTGCGGCTCGCCAGTGCCCGTGCGGGCAGGGTGATGGAGCGCAGCAGTTCGCCGGGGCGCAGGTCCTTGACGCCGGCGCCGAGGACGAAGTCCTTGACCGGCACCTCGCGCACCCCGCCGTCCTGGGCGAGCAGGGTGCACACGCCGTCCAGTGCGGCGGTCAGCGAGATCATCGGGCCGGCGGGCAGGCCGTTGCAGAGGTTGCCGCCGATGGTGGCCAGGTTCCAGATCTTCCAGGACGCGAGGAACGCCCGGCAGCACTGCTCGACCAGCGGTGCGGCCGGCCGGTCCGCGCCCCGGGCGAAGCGCGACAGCTCGGCGATCGTGCAGGTCGCCGCGATCTCCAGGTCACCGGCCGCGGTGACCCGCAGCGGCTCCCAGCCCATCCGGCTCAGGTCGAGCAGCCGCCGGATGTGCGGCTGCGGCTCGGAGAACAGGTACGTCCCGCCGCCCAGCCAGGCATCGCCCGGGCGCCACGTCCCGCGACTGCGCGCGTCGCGCAGCTCCACCACCGTGTTCAGGTCCACGTGCCACCACCGTCCTCGACCGATCGACACGGCGATTCAAGCAACGCCCGACCTGCCCGAACGAGTGGTCGCGCGCACCACGCCCCACGTCCCGAACTGGACGATCACCCAACGGCGGCTCGTTGCCCGCCGTCCTGCGCCCGTGAGAGCATCGGGGTCCAACGGTCCGTCATGTCCACGGCTTTGCACGGTCCACCGAGCGAGGCGATGGCAGGTACCGTCCGATGTCCACAGCCCGGCCCGCGGAGGCCCGGATCGAGGAGGCGGGCGCCGTCCTGGTCGCGCCTGCGGCGCTGCGGGACGACACCCCGGTCAGGGACTTCTTCGGGTCCGTCGTCACCCCGGAGGAGCTTGCCTCCGGTTCTCCCGACCTCACGGGGAGGACCGTCTACCTGTGCGGCGACGCCTCGGCGGTCGACGTCCGCCGGCTGCGCACGGCCGCGCGGGTGTTCGTCGTCCGGGAGCAGCCGCACGGCCACGAGGACCTCGCCGGGCCCTGGCCGGTCGTCGGCCCCGGCCGGGTGCCCGTCCGCGTCCACGGCGTCGGCGTGTACTGCCCCCGCTTCTTCGAGCCCGGCGACGACCACTTCGGACGGATCCGCGCGGAGCACGAGTTCCAGTCCCTGACGGAGTCCACCAAGCCCGGCGCGGCGCACCGCAGCGGGATCTACCTGACGCCCGTCACGCGGGACGGCGACGGGCTCCGCTTCCGCCTGCTCCGCTGCTCCACGAACCTCTCCGGGCCGACCGAGAACTTCCGCCCGACGGACACGGGCATCGTCGACGCCCTCAACGCCGAGGCCGCCACCCTCTTCCGGGGCCACGCGCCGCTGAACCACGTCCTCGCCCAGACCTACCACAACACCCGTGCCACGGACGGCCGCAAGCAGTCCAAGGCCAGGATCTCGAACCATGCGGACAAGACCAAGGACATGCCCGCCAACGGCATCATGGCCTTCTGCACCTTCTACGACGGGCTCGACGGGCTGCAGCCCCTGCCGGGCGACGCCTTCGACCGCGGCGTGAAGGGCGTCAGCGCCCTGACCGGCATCCGCTTCCGCCTCAAGGACGCGGCCGGGGACGAAGCCCGCACGCTCCCGGAGCAGTTCACGCTGACCCTCCACCCCGGGTCGGTGTTCTTCATGCCGCTGTCCACCAACCGCCTGTACACCCACGAGATCCGGCCCTCGGCGCTGGACGCCGAGCTGCTCCCGACCCGCCTGGGCTACGTGGTGCGCTGCTCGGACACCGAAGCCGTCCACCGGGACGGCCGGACGTTCCTCAGGACGGCCGGAGGTCCGGTCGAGCTGGAGCCGCCGAGCGAGGCCGGCATGGACGAGCTGCGCAGGCTGTACGCGGAGGAGAACAGGTCCACCTCCCGCATCGACTACGGCGGCCGGTTCCTGTTCAGCATGAACACGGGGGACTACCGTGCCCCTCGGCTCTAGCGTCCCGGACGGGATCCTCCGGCTGTCCGTCCCGTCCGACGCGGACCTGTTCGCGGAGCTGTCCGCGGCGTCCGCCCTGGAGGACGTGGGCAAGGGCCGACGGGGCGCCGTGCTCGCCGGGGTCGACGAGGCGGGCCGCGTCCCGCTGGTGCGCACCACCACCCGGTACGGCAGTCCGGCCCAGCGGTTCCGGGACGTTCACGAGCGCCTCGCGCGGGAGATCCAGGACCGCGCGGGCCTTGCGGTCGGCTTCAACAACGCCCTCGTCGAGGTCTACACGAACGCCTACGCCACCATGGGCGCCCACTCCGACCAGGCCCTCGATCTGGCCGACGGCTCCTTCATCGCCGTGTTCTCCTGCTACCGGCGTCCCGAGGCGGAGCCGGCGAGGAAGCTGGTCTTCGAGCAGAAGGAGCCCGGGGGCGAGGGGTTCGAGATCCCCCTCGCCCACCACGGCGTTGTCGCGTTCTCGGTGGCCCTGAACCGTCGGCTCAGGCACCGGATTGTGCTGGACGCGCCCGCCCGGGCCGCGGACAACGAGTGGCTGGGCGTCACCTTCCGGACGTCGAGGACCTTCCTCCGGTTCGAGGACGGACAGCCGCACCTCCCGCAGGGCGGGCGTCTGACCCCGGCGACCGACGAGCAGAGCCGCGACTTCTACCGGCTCCGCCGCCGCGAGAACCAGGAGACGGACTTCCGCTATCCCCCGCTGACCTACACCGTCAGCGCGAGCGACCTGCTGCCGCCGGTCTGACCTCCGGCGGCCTCCCCCGGCCGTCCCGTTACGGGCCGTCCCGGTACGGGCCGTGCCCGCCGGTTCAGCGGGTCAGGCCGTGCAGCAGCAGCTCGGCGAGGTGCGCGTACGCGGCGGCGTCGGCGAGTCCGGTGGCGGCGGCGACCTGGCGCTGCTGGATCCGGACCATCACCGAGCTGATCACCTCTGCGGCGAACGCGACGTGCACCTCGCGGAACGCGCCGGCCGCCACGCCCTCCTCGATCAGCTGCCCGATCCGGGCGGCGGCGGCCCGGGTGTTGCGCTCGTAGACCTCGGCGGCGGGTTCGAAGGCCGCCACGTCGTCGAAGAATCCGGGCGAGACGGGGGCCAGCTCGGCGGCGACGGCCCGCAGGTAGGCGGCCAGCCGGCCGGCCGGGTCGGTCTCGGCCGCGAGGGCGGCCTCCACCCGCTCGGTGGCCCGGCGGAAGAAGTGCACCACGGCCGCCCGGACGAGCTGCTCCTTGCTGCCGGCCAGCCCGTACAGCGTGCGCTTGGAGCAGTGCAGCCGGCCCGCCAGGTCGTCCAGGGTGAACTGCGCGAAGCCCTCCCCGATCAGCAGTGCGACCAGGTCCTCGAAGAGCTCCGCTCGGCGCGCGGCGCCGCGCCCGGTGGGCCTCGCGGCCGGTGTCGCTGGGGTCTCGATCACCGGCTCAGTATTCCAGCCTCGATCCCGCGCCATGATGGCGCTACGCTAAGCGGTACTGACGTACCTCATCGAGTACCGCTTGGAGCCCTCATGGCCGTGGACCGTCTGCTTCCCACCGAGGAAGCAGAAGACCTGATCGACCTGGTCCGGGACATCGCCGACCGCGAGCTCGGCTCCCGGGTCGAGCAGCACGAGAGCACCGAGACGTACCCGGAGGGCCTGTTCGGCACCCTCGGCAAGGCCGGGCTGCTGGGCCTGCCGTACCCGGAGGAGTTCGGCGGCGGCGGCCAGCCGTACGAGGTCTACCTGCAGGTCCTGGAGGAGCTGGCCGCGCGCTGGGCGGCGGTCGCCGTGGCCACCAGCGTCCACACCCTCGCCTGCCACCCGCTGAACGCCTACGGCACCGACGCGCAGAAGGAGCGCTGGCTCCCCGACGCCCTGGCGGGCGACCTGGTCGGCGGCTACAGCCTCTCCGAGCCGCAGGCCGGCTCCGACGCGGCCTCGCTCGCCTGCAAGGCCGAGCGCACCGAGGCCGGGTACCGGATCACCGGCACCAAGGCCTGGATCACCCACGGCGGCAAGGCCGGCTTCTACGCGCTGTTCGCCCGCACCGCGCCCGGCGGCAACGGCGTCTCCTGCTTCCTGGCGCCCGGCGCCACCGAGGGCCTGTCCTTCGGCGCCCCGGAGAAGAAGATGGGCCTGCAGGGCATCCCGACCTGTGCCGCCTACTGGGACGGCGCCGAGCTGGACGCCGACCGCCTGCTCGGCTCCGAGGGCCAGGGCCTGCAGATCGCCTTCAGCGCCCTGGACTCCGGCCGCCTCGGCATCGCCGCCTGCGCCACCGGCGTCGCCCAGGCCGCCCTCGACGCGGCGACCGCGTACGCCAACGAGCGCACCACCTTCGGGCGCAAGATCATCGACCACCAGGGGCTGGGCTTCCTGCTCGCCGACATGGCCGCCGCCGTCGACTCGGCGCGCGCCACCTACCTCGACGCCGCCCGCCGCCGCGACGCCGGCCGCCCGTTCGGGCGCCAGGCGAGCGTCGCCAAGCTGATCGCCACCGACGCCGCGATGAAGGTCACCACCGACGCCGTCCAGGTCCTCGGCGGGTACGGCTACACCCGTGACTTCCCGGTCGAGCGCTACATGCGCGAGGCGAAGATCATGCAGATCTTCGAGGGCACCAACCAGATCCAGCGCCTCGTCATCAGCCGCGGCCTCGGCCGCTGACCCCGGCCCCCACCCGTACCACCGGACAGCCCCACGAGGAGCATTCGCATGGACATCACCGGATCCGCCGCCCTGGTCACCGGCGCAGCCTCCGGCCTGGGCGCGGCCACCGCCGCCGCCCTGGCCGAGCGCGGCGCCACCGTGTACGGACTCGACCTGCCGCAGGCCGTCGAGGCCGCCGGCCCCCGGCCGGACGGCGTCGTCCTGCTCGGCGCCGACGTCACCGCCGAGGAGCCGGTCCGCGCCGCGCTGGCCCGGATCGACGAGGACGGCGCCCGCCTGCGGATGGCCGTCAACTGCGCCGGCATCGCCCCCTCCGCCCGCATCCTCGGCCGCAAGGGCCCGCACGACCTGGCGCTCTTCCAGGCCGTGCTCAACGTCAACCTGCTGGGCACCTTCAACGTGATGCGCCTGGCCGCCGAGTCCATCGCCCGACACGAGCCGGACGAGCGCGGGCAGCGCGGAGTGATCGTCAACACCGCCTCGATCGCCGCCTTCGAGGGCCAGGTCGGCCAGATCGCCTACGCCGCGTCCAAGGCCGGCGTGGCGGGCATGACCATCACCGCCGCCCGCGACCTCGCCCAGTTCGGCATCCGGGTCGTCACCATCGCCCCCGGCATCGTCGACACCCCGATGATGGCCGGCTTCAGCGACGAGGTCCGGGCCGGCCTCGCCGCGGGCGTGACCTTCCCGCAGCGCCTCGCCGAGCCCGCCGAGTACGCCCGCCTGGTCACCATGGTCGCCGAGCACGACTACCTCAACGGCGAGACCATCCGGATGGACGGCGCCCTGCGGATGGCCGCCCGCTGACCCGACGGGACAGGCCCGGCCGGGAACGTCAGCAGACCGTTCCGGGCCGGGCCGCCGTGGCCCTGAGCAGCTCCCGTACCAGGTCGAAGTCCACGTTCTCCGGCCTGCGGAAGCGCAGACAGCTCCGGCCCATGTCCTGTCCGGCCAGCCGCTCGCCGAACGCCTCCCGGACGTCGCCGCGCATCAGGTAGAACGAGAGGTACTGCCGCTGCGCGGCGAACGCGATCTCGCAGGCCCCGTCCCGCTCGTACGCGGGCATGCCGAACGCCATCACCTCGTCGAAGCCGACCAGCTCCTCCCGGCACAGCTGCCGCAGCCGGGCCGGCGCCGCCCTGCGCTCCTCGGGAAGCTCCGCCAGGTAGCCGTCCACGTCCTTCGCCGCGCTCCGCACCATGCTCCGAGGCTACGCCGGAGCGGCCTTCGGCTCACGGACCAAGGTCCCACCCGCCCGGGATCCTCCGCCCCCGATCGGGGACAGGTGACTCTGACCACAGGGACGACCCCGGCCGTAGCGTCGGAAGTACAGGGGCCGTACGGCAACGACGACGCCGGCCTTCCGATCCTGCCGAGAGGAGCTCCCATGCCGTGCCGAAGGACGTCCCTGGCCGCGACCCGTGTCGAACTGGCCCGCGTGCCACAGGCCGTGCGGGTGGCGCGGCGCCTCCTGCGGACGATGGCGGGCGACTGCGGCGGCTGCGTCGCCGGCGGCCCGGCCGAGCTCCTACTCAGCGAGGTGGTGTCGAACGCGGTGCGGTACGCACGCGGCAGCCATGTGGACGTGGTGGTGGCACCCAACGGGACCAGGGGCCTGATGGCCGCGGTGTTCGACGAGGAGCCGCACCTGGACCGGGGCACCCGGGCCGGCTCCGGGAACGACGGCATGGAGCGAGGCCGCGGCCTGGACCTGATCGAGGCGCTGTCCGACACCTGGGGCGTCACCACCGTCGGCGACCGCGGCAAGTGGGTCTGGTTCACCACGGCCGCCCCCGCCTGACACCCGGGCGACGGACCGTCAGGATGTCCGTGAGGCGCCGTTCGGACCTCGCCGGCGAGGTGAGGATCCGAACGGCTGGACGGGCTGTCGGCGATCAGTGGCCGAAGGTGAACCAGTTGAGGTTGACGAAGTCGGCGGGCTGGCCGCTGGTGAAGGTCAGGTAGACGTCGTGGGTGCCGGTGACGGCGCTGATGTTGGCGGGGACGGACCGCCAGCTCTGCCAGCCACCGGTGTTGGCGACGGCGAAGGAGCCGATCGGCGCGCTGCTGCGGCTGTCGAGGCGGACCTCGACCAGGCCGCTGACGCCTCCGGCGGCGCCGCTGGCCACCCGTGCGTTGAACTGGCGGGCGGCGCTGCTGCCGAAGTTGACGCCCTTGTAGAGCGCCCAGTCGCCGTTGGCGAGCGTGCCGAGGTCCTGGCCGCCCTCGCTGCAGGCCTCCAGGACTGTGCCGGCCTGCCCGTCGTAGGACTCGGCCTGGATGGTGGCGTACGCGTCGCGGTTGCCGGGCACCGGGGTGCCGGTGGGCGTGGCCGTGGGGGTGCCGGTCGGCGTGGGGGTGGGCGTGGAGGTCGGAGTGGGCGTCGGCGTGCCGCCGCCGGGGCCCGTCTGCCAGACGCCGACGTAGTCGACGGTCAGCGGCACGCCCGAGGCGGTGCCGGCGTCCGGGCCGCCGCCGAAGGCGGCCGGGAACTCGCCGCCCATGGCCACGTTGAGGATCAGGAAGTAGCCGTGGTTGGTCGCGGCCGCCCAGGTGCCGGTGTCCATCTGATTGGCGCTCACCGAGTGGAACTGCACGCCGTCGAGGTAGAACCGCACCTGCTCGGGGCTGGTGCTGCGGTCCCACTCCATCCCGTAGGTGTGGAAGCCGCTCTGGCAGGTGCCGGGGCTGCAGACCTTCTGGCCGCCGATGCCGCTCTTCTCGTTGCACGGGCCGCCGGGGCTGGTGCCGCAGTGCATGGTGGCCCACTCGTTGTTGATGCCCTGGACGTTCTCCATGATGTCGATCTCGCCGACGCCCGGCCAGTTCCACCAGTTGCCCCGGTAGGGCGTGCCGAGCATCCAGAACGCGGGCCAGTAGCCCTTGGCCGCGGCGCCGGTGACGTTGGGGAGCTGCATCCGGGCCTCGACCCGGAGCTTGCCGCCGGCCGGCGGCTGGAAGTCCTCGCGGTTGGTCTCGATCCGGCCGGACGTCCAGTGGCCGGCGGCGTCGCGGACGGGGGTGATCCGGAGGTTCCCGGCGCCGTCGAGCGACACGTTGCCGGTGCTGGAGGTCATCGTCTCGACCTCGCCGGTACCGAAGCCAGCCGGGCCTCCGGGGTAGCTGGTCCCGGTGGTGTAGCGCCAGTTGGCGGTGTTGACCCCGGTGCCGGCGGGGCCGTTGAAGTCGTCGGCGAAGACCTGCGTCCAGCCGGCCGGGGCCGGGACGGCGGCGTTGGCCTCGTTCATCACGCCGGCCAGTCCGGCGGCCAGCAGGGCGGCCGTGGAGAGGGCGGCGACCAGGGTTCTGACGCGCCGTGCTCGTGCAGTCATGACTGCCTCTCGGGTGGGGGACGGTCGTTGAGAGCGCTCTCGAACGCATTTGGTACCGACCGCACGACAGAGTGTCAATGCATTGGACTCAAAGGCACATTCTTTATTGAATAATTAAAGACTGGTGAGCGATTTGATACGGTTTCAACCCCCGCTTCCGGCATGGCACTTGACAGCAAGTGAACCCATCGCCACGCTCACCGAGAGCGCTCTCATTCCCCGTCCCCACCCCCACGAGGGATGCGCCATGCCCCGTTCCCGTCGTTCCACCCCGGGCCTGTTCCTGGCCGTACTGCTGTTGATCTGCGCGGTCTTCGCGGGAGCCCCGCCCGCCGGGGCCGCCGTCGACTACACCCAGGGCGTCGCCGCGGCCGGCGCCGGCCAGGCCCAGTTCTGGTTCAAGCCCGCCACCCCCGCCGCCCTGGTCGACGTCCACTACCTGGTCAACGGCTCCGGCCAGCAGAACTTCCGGATGGACAACGCCGCCGGCACCTGGACGAAGACCGTCACCGGCCTGCCGGGCGGCGGCGCCGTGGACTACTGGTTCACCTACGAGAAGGGCGGGCCGCTCTTCGACACCCCGCACTTCGCCTGGACGGCCGGGTCCGGCGGCAGCACCCCGCCCCCCGGCGGCGGAGGCACCACACCGCCGCCCGGCGGCACCGGCACCTTCCCCGTGGTGTTCCGGAACAACACCCGCGGCGTCTGGCCGGACAGCCAGGTCTACGTACTCGTCCTCGGCATGGCCACCCCCGGCCAGTGGTCCTACCTGAAGCCGAACGGCACCCTCGCGCACATCAACCACCTGGAGGAGAACGCCCCGGGCCACCTCACCAAGAACGGCCGCAACTACGCCGCGATGTCCTTCTCCCTCGCCCAGGCCTCCACCGTCACCGTCCCCAGCGCCCTGGAGGGCGCCCGGATGTACCTCTCCGTCGGCTCGCCGATGTTCGTCCCGATCTCGCCGGACGACGCGGGCTGGGGCGGACCCGACCTGCTCAACCCCGCCGACCCCAACGCCGACGTGTACTTCGACTGGTACGAGTTCACCTACCGGCACGGCGTCATCCCGTTCGGCGGCAACACCACCCAGGTCGACATGTTCGGCTTCCCGGTCACCGCCCGCCTGGAGCAGTCCGCCACCGGCTACGACCAGACCGTCGGCATCACGCTCACCCGCGACCAGGTCCGCACGCAGTACGCCGCCGCCGTCGGCCCGGCGTTCCGGCCGCTCGCCTCGCCGTACCGGATCACCGCTCCGCGCAGCGCCGCCGCCTTCCGTCCCGGCGGTGCCCAGGCCGGGTACCTGCAGCCGGCCATCGACCAGGCCTGGTCGTACTACACCGGGCACCAGTTCACCCTGACCCGGCTCAACCAGACCTTCACCGGCCGCGTGGTGAACGGGCGCCTGCAGTTCACCAAGGACGGCGCCGGGCCGTTCTTCCTGAGCAAGCCCACCACCGCCGATGTGACGGCCTGCGCCGGGGCCCTCGCCTCGGCCGGGATGAACACCACCGAGCTCGAACTCGGCGCCGAGTTCTGCGCCGCCTTCAACCGCGGCGTCGCACTCGACACCACCCAGTGGTACGCCCCGGCCGCGTACTACCCGGCCGCCACGCCCAAGAACGACTACGCCGGGTTCTTCCACACCGTCGGCCTCGGCCACCGGGCCTACGGTTTCGCCTACGACGACATCAACGACCAGAGCTCGGTCCGGATCCTGCCCAACGCCGACCCGCCGACCCGCCTCACCATCGGCATCGGCTGGTAGCCGGCGCCCCTCCCCCGCGTCCACCCGCCCGCAAGCCAGGGATGCCCCGGGTGGACGCGGGCCAGGGTCTCGCACGGGATGCCGTCCCGAGTGCGGAGGACGATGTCGCGGTAGGGAAGCCGTGGAACACGTCGAGCAGGTAGTTCCCGGTGCGCGGATCGCGGAGCCAGGTCTGGTGCCCGGCGGCGAGCACGTCCGGTCGGGCGTCCTCCCGGATCCGACCGCTGCCTGCCGCGGAACAGGTCACCACCGAAAGCTCTCGGCGGGCGGCGGGCGCGCGGGCCGCAGGAGCCGAGCGGCGGACCGGGCGGCGATAGCATCGACGGGTGAACGATCTTCGGACGTCCCCGGCGCGCCGGGAGGACGCGATCCGCCGCTGGCTGCCCCGGGTGCTGCGGGTCGCCGGCTGCCTGCTGGTGCCCTGGATCGTGGCGCTGGGCCTGTCGGTGCGCCGCTTCGGCGCCCGCAACCTCGCCAACTCCTGGATCTGGCTGGACGTCATCGAGGTCTGCGCACTGTTCCTGCTCGCGTACCTGGTCCGCCGGCGCCACCCCGCGACCAGCCCGGTGGCCTCCGCGACGGCGGTCCTGCTGGCGATGGACGCCTTCTTCGACCTGTGGTCCGCCCACCACGGATCCGACTACCGGCTGGCCCAAGTCCTCGCGTACGCCGCCGAACTGCCCAGCGCCCTGATGCTGGCCGCACTCTCCTGGTACGCACTTCCCTGGGCGGCCTCCGGACGCTCCCGGCGAACCGTACTACCACGGTAACGACTTGCGTTTCCGTCTTCCGGTGATCGACGCCGACCCGGTAGAACAGCCGTGTCAGCGCCGCCCGAGAACCAGGGAACAGGTCACCATGAGCACCAGCGATCCCGCAGGCTTCGACAAGGACCCCTACGCGCAGCAGCCCCCGTACGGCCAGCCCCAGCAGCCCGGGTACGGCACCCCGCCGCCCGGGCAGGCGCCGCAGGCCGGTTGGCCGACCTGGCTGCCGCAGGGTGGCGCGCCGGTCCCCGGCACCCCGCAGCTCGCCCCGATAGGCGAGCGGCTGGTGGCCCGGCTGATCGACGCCGCCGTGCTGCTCATCCCGACGCTGCTGCTCGCCGCGATCCTGGGCACCTCGTACCTGTACTACGCGCTGGCGGCGCTGGTCGCCTTCGGCTACGAGGCGGCCATGCTGCTGACCCAGGGCGGACAGACCGTCGGCAAGAAGGTCATGAAGCTGCGCATCGTCGACGTCGCCCAGGGCGGCCGCCCCGCCGACAACGCCTACCTGATCCGCGCCGCCGTCTACGGCCTGCCGAACGCGGTCTACTGCCTCGGCTCGCTCTTCACCCTGGTCAACGTCCTGTCGCCGCTGTGGGACAAGCCGCTGCAGCAGGCCCTGCACGACAAGGCCGCCTCCACCGTGGTGGTCAAGGAGTCCTGAGCGACCGGCCCCGCACCCGCCGTGCGACAGCTCAGGTCCGCCGCACGGCGGGCGCGGGGCCGACCAGCTCCTTCAGCACGTCCTCCAGCGTCACCAGGCCGAGCGGGGTGCCGTCGGCGGCGACCGCGGCGGCCAGGTGGCTGCCGGAGCGCCGCATCGCGGTGAGGACGTCGTCCAGCGGCATCGATCCGGGCACCCGGGCGATCGGCCGCAGGGTGCCCGCCGGGAACGGCCGGTCGCGCTCGGCGTCGTGATCGAGCGCGTCCTTGATGTGCAGGTAGCCGGCGACCGTCCGGTCGACCGCGAGCACGGGGAACCGGGAGAAGCCGGTGCTCGCGGCGAGCTGCTCCAGCTGCGCCGGGGTGGTCCCGGGGTGGGCGAAGACCACCTCGGGACTCGGGGTGACCACCTCGGACACCGGACGGCTGCCCAGTTCCAGGGCGTCGTGCAGCAGTTCGGTGTCGCGGTCGCCGAGCAGCTCGGCGTCGGAGGAGTCCCTGACCATCCGGGCCAGCTCCTCCTCGCTGAAGACCGAGGCCACCTCGTCCTTCGGCTCCACGTTGAGCAGCCGCAGGATCCGGTTGGCGAAGGCGTTGATGGAGAACGCGATCGGCCGCACCGCCCGGGTGGTGGCGACCAGCGGCGGTACCAGCAGCAGGGCGGCCTTCTCGGGCGCGGCGAGGGCGATGTTCTTGGGGATCATCTCGCCGAACAGCATGTGCAGGTAGGTGGCCACGGCAAGGGCGACCACGAAGGCGATCGGGTGGATCAGGCCCTCGGGTACGCCGAGCGCGTGGAACGGGGGTTCCAACAGGTGGGCGATGGCCGGTTCGGCGACCATGCCGAGGACCAGCGAGGAGACGGTGATGCCGAGCTGGGCAGTGGCCAGCATGGCGGAGACGTGCTCCAGGCCCCACAGGACAGTGCGGGCCCGGCGGTCGCCGGCCTCCGCGCGCGGCTCGACCTGGCTGCGCCGGACGGAGATCAGCGCGAACTCGCCGCCGACGAAGAAGGCGTTGGCCACGATGGTGAGCAGGCCGACGATCAGCTGAAGAGCGGTCACCGGTCGTTCTCCTCGCGCTCGGCGGGGTCCTCGTCCGCGGTCGGCGTCTCGGGGGCGGTGATCCGCACCCGCTCGGCAACGTGGTGGGCCACGGCGCGGACCTGCAGCGACCAGCCGCCGACCTCGGCGGTGTCGCCGGGTACCGGGATCCGGCCGAGCCGTTCGGCGATCAGGCCGGCCAGGGTCTCGTACGGGCCTTCGGGCACCGGCATGCCGAGGCGCTCGAGTTCGTCGGTGCGGGTGATGCCGTCGGCGTCCCAGAGGTGGCGGCCGTCGTCCGCGGTGCCGAGGTCCACCAGGTCGGGGGTCTCGGTGGGGTCGTGTTCGTCGATGACCTCGCCCACGACCTCCTCGACGATGTCCTCCAGGGTGACGATGCCGGCGGTGCCGCCGTACTCGTCGATGACCACCGCCAGGGTCTCCTCGCCGCGCATCCGGTCCAGCAGCCGGTCCACCGTCAGCGACTCGGGGACCAGCATCGGCGCGGTCATCAGCTCGGAGACCGGGTGGGTCGACCGCCGCTCGACCGGGACGGTGAGTGCGTCCTTGATGTGGACGGTGCCGACGACCTGGTCGAGGCTCTCGCGGTAGACCGGGAAGCGGGACAGGCCGGTGGCCCGGGTGAGGTTGGCGACGTCCGCGGCGGTGGCGTTCTCCTCCAGCGCCCGGACGTCGACCCGGGGCTTCATCACGTTCTCCGCGGTCAGCTCGCGCAGGTTGAGCGAGCGGACGAACAGCTCCGCGGTGTCCGGTTCCAGTACGCCCTCGCGGGCGGAGTGGCGGGCGAGCGCGACGAGTTCCTGCGGGGTGCGGGCGGAGGCGAGGTGCTCGGCGGGTTCCAGGCCGAGGCGGCGCACCGCGCGGTTCGCGGTGTTGTTGAGGTGGCCGATCAGCGGCGAGAACGCGGCCGAGAACCAGTACTGGGGCCCGGCGACCACCTTGGCGACCGCGAGCGGCCGGGAGATCGCCCAGTTCTTCGGGACCAGTTCGCCGGCGACCATCAGCACCACGGTGGACAGCAGCACGCCGAGGACCAGCGACACGGTCCCGGCCACTCCTGCGGGCAGACCCACCGCCTCCAGCGGGCCGCGCAGCAGGGCCGCGACCGACGGCTGGGCGATCATACCGATCACCAGGCTGGTGATGGTGATGCCCAGCTGCGCGCCAGAGAGCTGGAAGGTCAGCCGCCGGACGGCCTTCAGCGCGGTTGCCGCACCGGGTTCACCGGCCTCGGCGGCCCGCTCGACCGCACCGCGCTCGACCGTCGTCAGGGAGAACTCCGCGGCGACGAACACGGCGCAGGCCGCCGTCAGGAGCAACGCGAGGAGCACGAGGAGCACTTCGGTCACGGGGTCCGCGACTCCTTTGCGGCGGAGATGATCGGTTCTACAGGAGTGTAAAGCTCTGGCAAATCGGAAACGCACAAGGCCCGGCCCCGGGCGGCCGGTTGTCGCGGCCGCCCGGAGCCGGGCCCCAAGGTCGGTTCAGCCCACCAGGCGCAGGGCGATCAGCGCGCCCACCGCGCCGAGGCCCATGAAGACCGGTGAGAGCACCTTGATCTCGACCCAGCTGCCGGCGCGGAACCGCATCGCCTTCGGCGGGCCGATCGGGTACCAGCGCTTGCGGCCGATCGGGATCGGCCACAGGATCGGGCAGCCGGAGACCGTCAGCGCGTCGCCGATGCAGTGCACGAGCGCGCCGAGCACGATCGGCAGGCCGATCCACAGGTACTCCTGGCCCGGCTGGTCGAAGAGCCACTGCGAGCCGTTGCCGGGCTTGTCGAGGATGTCGGCGAGCATCCAGGCGCTGGTGACGCCCAGCAGCCAGACCAGCACGTCGCTGGACATCCGGGCGTGGCGCCACAGCAGGCCCTCGATGGCCAGCACCATGTGCACGAACAGCACCAGCAGCACGCCCCAGCGCCCGCCGTACAGCGCGATCGCGGCGGCCACGCCGCCGCACATCACGGCCCAGAGCCAGGTGTGGGTGAGCGTCCGGTGCCCGCCGGAGCGGCGGGCGTCGCCCTTGCCCCGGGTGGACTTGTAGACGGCGTACGACAGCTTGTCGATCACCTCGCACGCCCACCGGGACACCGGCCCGAAGGCCCGGGATATCGTCGCCGCCTTGTGGTCGAGGTCCGGGGCGAGCGCGGCACCCGCGCAGATCAGGGCGCCGACCAGCAGTACCGGCCACGGCATGGGCTCGCCCATGCCGGCCGCGATCGCACCGACCCCCAACCACGCCGCCGCACCGGACAGCGCGTGCGCCGGTCCCATCATGGTGATCCCACCCTCTCGTTCCGTCCCAGACACCGCGCGGCATCTGACGGAGCGGGAGCATATCCGTCCGTGATCACGACTTGACCACGGCCCGGCACCGGCGGCCGCTGCGGGGCTCGTGCGCGGACGGAGGATCAGCGGCGTGCCGCCAGGCGGGCGAGGACGAACTGCTTGACCTGACCCGGGCGGGACGGAAGAGCCCGCGCGGGCGGGTGGCCGCTGTCAACCGTCCGCGAGGTGCCACGGCCGCTGCCCCTCGACCGGACAAGGGGCGCGCCACGATCGGGGGATCCCCCGCGTGCCTATTCACCCCGGGCGGCGTTGGGAGTCCCGGAATTCGATCATCGCCGCGGCCGGGGAGAAGCCGACGGGCCGGTGGTCGACGTGGAGGAGCGCGATGACTCAGTTGACGGTACCGGCGTCCGGCCGGCGGATCCTCGCCACGCGGTGCCGGGCGGTGTGCGAGGCCCCGGCGTTCGGGTTCGCCGTCCTGCTGGTGATCCTGGTGAACGCCGTACTGCTGGGGGTGGACACCTACAGCGGTGTCGCCGCGGAGTACCACGAGGTGCTGAAGCGTTCCGAGGATCTCTGCGTGACGGCGTTCACGGTGGAGATGGTCCTGCGCCTGGGGGCGCACGCGGACCGGCCGAAAGCTTTCTTCCGGGATCCCTGGAACGTCTTCGACCTGGTGGTGGTCTCCTCCGCCTTCGTGCCGTTCCTGCGCGAGAACACCACGCTGCTCCGCCTGCTGCGGCTGGCCCGGGTGCTGCGGACCGCCCGGTTCATGCCGCAGCTGCGGATCCTGCTGGTCGCGGTCGGCCGCAGCCTGCCGGGAACGGTGAGTTTCCTGTTCGTGGGGGCGTTGATCCTCTACGTGTACGCCATGGTGGGCTGGATCTGCTTCGCCGCGCGCGACCCCGAGCACTACGGCTCGCTCGGCCGGGCCGGTCTGACGCTGTTTCTGCTGATGATGATGGACGGGCTCGGGGAAGCCGTCCACGCGGGGCTGGCGATCTCGCCCCTGAGCATCCTCTTCTACGCCTCGTTCGTCCTGCTGGCCTCGTTCGTGCTGGTCAACGTCCTGATCGGCGTGGTGCTCAACGCGCTGGAGGAGGCCCGGGAGCTGGAGCGGACGGAGGCCCGGGAGGCCGAGGAGGCCCAGGCCGGCCCGCCCCCGCCGGTGGAGGCCGACCACGGACTGCGGCAGCGGATCGTCGCGATGCGCGACGCCCTGGACGAGTTGGAGGCCCGCCTCGACCACGAGGCGCCCGGGGCGCGGCCGCCGCTGACCGGAGCCCGCAGCTGAACCTCGCGCCACGAGGGGGCGCCGTTGCGCCGACCGGCGCAGCGGAGGTTCGTCCCGCCCCGGGCCGGGAGACGTAGTGGGGCCATGAGCGAAGAGATGGCCCTGGACGTCGGCCCCGCGGGGATCGCGATGGCGTACGAGCGGTTCGGCGACCCCGCGGCGCCGGCCGTCCTGCTGGTGATGGGCGCGGGCGCACAGCTGGTCTACTGGCCGGAGGGATTCTGCGCCGAGCTGGTCGGCCGCTGCCTCCAGGTGGTCCGGTTCGACAGCCGCGACTGCGGCCGCTCCTCCCGCTTCCCCGCCGGCCCGGACCCCGCCCGGGCCGGCTACACGCTGTCGGACATGGCCGCCGACACGGTCGGGCTGCTCGACGCCCTGGGCATCGGCGCCGCGCACCTGGTGGGCGGCTCGCTGGGCGGTATGGTCGCGCAGACCGTCGCGATCGAGCACCCGTCCCGGATCCTGTCCCTGACCTCGCTGATGTCCGGCACCGGGGCGCCCGGCGTCGGACGGACCGATCCGGGGGCGGTCGCCGGGCTCGGGCCGCCGCCCGCGGACCGCGCCGGCTACGTCGCCTGGGAGGTACGGGCCCTGCGGGCGGTCGGTTCGCCCGGGTTCCCGTTCGACGAGGCCGAGGCGGCCGACCGGGCCGGACGGGCGTACGACCGGGGCCTCGACCACGCCGGTGCGGCCCGGCAGCTCGCCGCGGCCGCGGCCTCCGGGGACCGCACCGGGCGGCTGCGCCCGGTGCGCGTCCCGACCCTGGTCGTCCACGGCACCGACGACGTCCTGTGCGACGTCAGCGGCGGCCGGGCCACCGCGGCGGCCGTCCCGGGCGCCGAGCTGATGATCGTCGAGGGCCTGGGCCACGACCTGCCCGCCGGGCTGTGGGCCCCGCTCGCCGCCCGCGTCGCCGCCCTGGTGCGCCGCGCGGAAGCCGGAGCCGCAGCCGCAGCCGCAGCCGGGCACCGGTCGGGGACCGGGGACCGGCGGTCGGGCCGGGGGTAGTCCATGGCATTGGCGTGAACCGCGTTCGCACACGGAGCGCCGTTGCGACCGAAGGCTCGGACGTGGCCCAGGCTGGCCGGGGAGACGCAGGACGCTGCCGATGCGAAGGACCCTGTCCGTGGAACTCTGGCTGCTCAACCACCTCTCGACCCTCGTCCTGGCCTTCGCGGTCGTCGGCGGGGTCGTCGTCCTCGCCGTCGCCGGAAGCGTCCTGACGAGCCGCCTGAAGCCGTCGCTGGTGAGCGGTGAGCACAACGACATGGTCGGGGTGGTGCTGGGGATGTTCGGAGCGATCTACGGCATCATCCTGGCCTTCGTCATCGTCAATCTCTGGACGCAGTTGGAGACCACCGAGACGGTGGTCGCGACCGAGGCCACGGCGGCGTCCCAGATCGTCCGCGACGCCCGGGTCTTCCCCGATGCCGACCGGGCCCGGGTGAACGCGGCGGTCGCAGACTACGTGCACGCCGTGGTGGAGCAGCAGTGGCCGCTGATGCGGGCCGGGGCGGGCGACTTCGCGCGTACCGCGGACCGGGTCGAGGCCATGTACCAGTCGCTGCGCGTCTACGAGCCGCAGACGCAGGCCGAGCAGGCCTTCTACGGCCAGGCGGTGGACAGCCTGGACGAGCTGGTCGCCCAGCGCCGGGCCCGGATCGCCCAGAGCAACGCGGAACTTCCCACGCTGCTGAAGGCGCTGGTGTTCGGCGGCGCCCTCGTGATCCTTCCGCTCACCTTCCTGTACGGGATCCGCAGCCAGGGCCTGCGCCTGCTGTTCGTCGGCTCGGTGGCCGGTCTGATCGGCTTCAGCCTGCTGCTGGTGGTGGTCCTCGACCGGCCGTTCGCCGGGGACCTGTGCGTCAGCCCGATGCCGTTCAAGCAGAGTGCGCTGGCCCAGTTCTGGCCGGTCCAGCCGGGCCCGACGACCTCACACTGAGCCGGCGGCGGGCATCGCCAGGGCCACCTTCCCGACGGCCCGCCCGTCGAGCAGTCGGCGCACGGCGGCGGCCGCCTCCGCGAGCGGATGGACCCGGTCCACGACGGGGGCGAGGGCGCCCGCGTCGATCAGGCCGGTCAGCTCGCGCAGGCCGTCGGCGTGCTCGGAGGCGATGAAGGTGCCCAGGTGCTGCCCGACGAACGGTGAGAGCAACTGGGCGCGGAGCTGCCGGTCGGTGCCGCCCAGCAGGCGGCCGCCGGTCTCGCCGCCGGTGATGACCAGCCGGCCGTGGGGTGTGAGGGCGCGGCGCAGGTCGCGCAGCCGCCGATTGCCCGCGATGTCGATGATCGTGTCGTAACGGCGCGGCCCGGCGAGGAAGTCCTCGCGGGTGTAGTCGACGACGCGGTCGGCGCCCAGCACCCGGACCGCGTCGAGCTTGGCCGTGCTCGCGACCGCCGTCACCTCGGCGCCGAGGTGACGGGCGAGTTGGACGGCGAAGCTGCCGACGCCGCCGGCCGCTCCGGTGATCAGGACCTGCCGCCCCTCCCCCACCGCGCCCTTGTCGCGGACCGCCTGCAGCGCGGTGAGCGCGCTGATCGGGACGGTCGCCGCCTCCTCGAAAGCGAGCCGGGCGGGCTTCGGGGCGATCCGGTCCGGGCGGACGACGGCGTACTCGGCGAAGGCGGCCGGGGCGGTGCCGTAGACCTCGTCACCGACGGCGAAGCCGGTGACCTCGGCGCCCACCGCGGCGACGACTCCGGCGAGGGCGCGGCCCGGGTTGGAGAGCTTGGGCCGTCGCAGGCCGCTGACCGGCCGGACCGCGTACGGGAGGCCGGCCATCAGGTGCCAGGTGCCCCGGTCCACGCTGGCGGCGTGCACCCGGACCAGCACCTGGCGCGGGCCGATCTCCGGGAGCGGCAGCCGTCCCAGGCCCAGGACGGCCTCGGGCCGCTCGCCGTACCGCTCCTGCACGACAGCTGCCATCGTCTCGGCGCGCATCGTTCCGCCTCCCGCTCACTTACGACGTAAGTCCTTCACTTACGCCGTAAGTACAGCACTTACGGCGTAAGCTCGTCAACGTCGGGAGACCACCCGGAGACCACCCGGAGACTGCCCGGGCACCGTCGAGAGAGAGCGACCGCCCACCGTGACCCCACGCGCCACCTCGCGGCCGGGCCGCACCTCGCTCACCCGGCAGCGGGTGCTGGAGGCAGCCGTCCACCTCGCCGACACGGCCGGGGCGGAGGCACTCACCATGCGACGGCTGGGCGAGGCGCTCGGGGTCGAGGCGATGTCCCTCTACAACCACGTGGCCAACAAGGAGGACCTGCTCGACGGCATGGTCGACCTGGTCTTCGCCGAGGTCGAGCTGCCCGCCGACGGCGAGGAGTGGCGGCCGGCGATGCGGCGCAGCGCGCTGTCGATGCGCGCCGCGCTGAGCCGCCACCGCTGGGCCGTCGGGCTGATGGAGTCCCGCACCGCCCCGGGACCGGCGACCCTGCGCCACCACGACACGGTGCTCGGCTGCCTGCGCCGGGGCGGTTTCTCGCTCGCGCTGACCGCCCACGCCGTCTCGGTCCTGGACAGCTACGTCTACGGCTTCGCGCTGCAGGAGAAGTCCCTGCCGTTCGACTCCCCGGCCGAGACCGCCGAAGTCGCGGAGTCCATCATGGGTGGCTTCGCCGAGGGCGAGTACCCGTACCTGACCGAGATCGCCACCGCCCACGTCCTGCAACCGGGGTACTCCTACGGCGAGGAGTTCGCCTTCGGACTCGACCTCGTCCTCGACGGCCTCGCCCGCGCCGCCGGCTGACGCGCCGTGGGCGCACCCGGCTCCGAGGGAGCCCCTCCGGCTGTGCGGGCTCAGGCCGTCGGGCCGCCCGGATCCGCCCGGTGCAGGCGCTCACGGATCCGGCGGACGCGCTCCGCGGCCCGACCGGGCTCGTCGATGCCGAGCCGAACGCGCCGGTGGAGGCCTCCGACGACCGTCCGGCCCGACGGGGCGTCAGGCGTCTTTCGCCAGGTCGCCGGCCGTCGGCGGAGCGCGCCGCGTTCGACCGCCTCCGCCGAGGAGTCCGGTGCGAGCGGCCCGGAGAGTGCGGCCGGCACGGTGCGGGCGCGTCGCCGGTCTGCGCTGTCGACGGCCTGCTTGTTGCGGCGGATGTTCTTCCGCGAGCTCCTGTCGTTCTCGCCGTAGCTGTTGCGCCGGTCCTTGGCGCAGCTCAGCCGCTTCTTCTCCCGGGGCGTCCTGCGTCGTCCCGCGCCTCACCCCCACGGGCCTCGCCGAGGCTGTCGCCAGGGGGCAGCCGCAGCAAGGGAATCCGCTCGACCGGGATCCACAGCTGGGAGTCGGTCTCCGCGCCCAGCTCCACCGGCCGCGCCCGCAGGAGCTCGGGGCCCGGTCGGCTGACGTACGGGTTGGAGGGGAACCACTGCGTGAACACGTCGCGCCACAGCTGCTGGAGGGCGCTCGGATAGGCCCCGTGGTTGTCGAAGACCGCCCAGGTCCCAGCTGGCACGTCGAGGGTGTCGAGTCCCTCGCAGGCCGTGTCCGGACCGGTCACCACGCCGATCCACCAGTCCGCCTCGTCGCCCTCCTCCCGGCTGTCGGTCAGGTACACCGCCGCCGACAGGATCCCCGGCGGCTCCCGGTCGGCGAGCTCCTTCATCCGGACGATCGCCCGCTGTCCCAGGCTCTCCAGGTGGGCCGCGGCGGCCGCGTTGAGGCCCTCGTGCACGAGCGGGACGCGGGCCTTCCTGCCGACGATCCGGAAGGGCTCCTTCTCCACGATCCGGTACCGCATCGCCGCACTGCCCTCGATGACGAGGCGGAAGGAGATCCTCGGCTGGGCCGTGAGCACCGCGCCCGTGCGCCGGGCCTCGCCGGGCCCGATGCCGTGCACCGACCGGAACGCCCGGGCGAACGCCTCGGCCGACCCGTACCCGTACCGCACCGCGATGTCGAGCAG
Source organism: Kitasatospora sp. NPDC048365 (assembly GCF_043200835.1). NCBI lineage: Bacteria > Bacillati > Actinomycetota > Actinomycetes > Kitasatosporales > Streptomycetaceae > Kitasatospora > Kitasatospora sp. NPDC048365. The sequence continues at coordinate 143,797 of NZ_JBICYJ010000005.1, read as the reverse complement.
CGTCGGTTCACCGGCCAGCACGTCGGCTCCGGCGAGCGTCATCCGACGGCGCCGCAGGTAGACCGGCAGCGGCATCCCGGCGAGCGTGGAGAAGAGCCGCCGGAAGTGGTACTCCGACACCGTGGCGATCCGGGCCGCCTCGGCCACGTCGACCTCCCGGCCGAGGCCGGCCTCCAGGTGGTCCAGCGCCTGGTTCAGCCGTTCCAGCACGCGTATCAGCCCTTCCTCGCCGTTGGTCGCTCCCTCCCTCGCAACCCCCATACTGCCAACCGGCCGCGGCCCCGGTGGCCGCTGCGGCCGTCGGGTCCGCCCGCCTGGAGTAGACGGGGGTCCGACCGCGCCGCGCCCGACCGAACCGGTGCGGGAACGGTCGGGCGGGAGCCCGGCCTCTGCCCGAGGCTTGATGCCATGACCGATATCGAGGGATTCTGCGAACCGCGGTTCGCCGCCGTGCGTGCCGCTCTTGAGGCGTCGCTCGGCAAGGAGGACGTGGGTGCCTCGGTGGCCGTCCACGTCGACGGCGAGCCGGTGGTCGACCTCTGGGGCGGGTACACCGACGAGGCCCGCTCCGTCGGCTGGGAGCGCGACACCCTCGTCGGTGTGAACTCGACGACCAAGACCATGACGGCCCTGTGCGCCCTGCTGCTGGCCGACCGGGGCGAGCTCGACCTGAACGCACCGGTCGCGGCCTACTGGCCCGAGTTCGCGACGGCGGGCAAGGAGCGCGTCCTGGTACGGCACGTGCTGTCGCACACCGCGGGGCTGCCGGACCTGTCCGGACCGACGGCGGTCGAGGAGCTCTACGACTGGGAGGGCGTGACGTCGGGCCTGGCCGCACAGGCGCCGGAATGGGAGCCGGGAACGGCTGCCGGCTACCACGCGCTCACCTTCGGCTACCTGGTGGGTGAACTCGTCCGCCGGATCACCGGCCGCAGCATCGGCGCGTTCTTCGCCGAGGAGGTCGCCGGACCGCTGGGCACGGACTTCCACATCGGGCTCCCCGTCGGGCACGACCACCGCCTCGCACCGCTCCTCCCGCCCCCGTCGCTGTCCGCCGAGTACGCCGCCGACGCGCCGACCCGGCCGGACGGCACTCGCCGCCGGGGCACGGGCCTCTCGATCCGGGTGGAGGACACCAACTCCGCGGCCTGGCGCCGCGCGCAGATCCCGGCGGTCAACGGCTTCGGCAACGCCCGCTCCGTCGCCCTCGTCCAGTCGGTCCTGTCGAACCGGGGTTCCGCCGGCGGCGTGCGCCTGCTGTCCCCCGAGGGCTGTGAACCCGCGTGGCACGAGGAGTTCCGCGGCGTCGACCGCGTGCTGGGGACGCCAACGACCTGGACGGTGGGCTTCGGCAGGTTCGGCAACACCTTCGGCTGGGGCGGCTGGGGCGGCTCGCTGGTCGTGAACGACCCCGACGCCCGCATGACGGTGGCCTACGTCATGAACCGGATGATCGACCGCGAGCGACAGGCGGACGACCGCGGCATGGAGATCGTGACCGCCGCCTACGGCGGCCTCCACTGACCACGCGACACCCCGGGCAGGATGCGATCAATCTTCTTCCAGCAGTGAGATTCTTCCGCACTTTGATATGAACCTTGCAAGCATCCGTAGCGCTCTGTACGGTCGGGCCCCACACCCACCCGTGTTCTGAAGGAGCGTCATATGCCGTGGTTCACGCTGCCGTTGCGCAACTCGGGACGTACAAGGCGAAGGCCGGCGGTGTCCGCCGCGGCCGCGGCCAGCGCGCTGTGGCTGTCGATGGCGCCGGCGGCCGCGGTACCCCACCACGCCGCTTCCGCTGCCTCTGCGGCGAGTTCGACGGTCGGCGCCACGACGGCCTTCACCGGGTTTGAGGCGGAGGCGGGGACGCCCGGCGGCGGTGCGGCGGTCACCGCGGTGACGGTCGCGCCGACGACGCGGTACTCCAGCGCGGCGCTGGAGGCCTCGGGCCACGCGTACGTCCGCCTCGGCGGGACCGGGCAGTCGGTGCAGTGGACGAACACCACCGGCCGGCCGATCAGCTTCCTCAACGTCCGCGCCAGCATCCCGGATTCGCCCTCCGGCGGCGGTACCACCGCCACCCTGGACCTCTACGTCGACGGCATCTTCCGGCAGGCACTCGACCTCAACTCCAAGCAGAGCTGGGTCTACGAGGGCGGCAGCAACAACTACAACACCAGCGACAACCAGAACCCCTCCGACGGCAACCCGCGGGTCTTCTGGGACGAGGCCCACACCTTCGTCACCGGCGCGCCCATCCCCGCCGGCGCCACCTTCTCCCTCCGGAAGGACGCCGCCAACACCGCCGCCTTCTATGACATCGACGTCCTCGACGCCGAGAACCCGCCCCCGCCAGGCACCCAGCCCGCCGACTCGCTCTCCATCACCAGCTGCGGCGCCGTCGCCGACACCACACCCACCAACGGCACCGCCGCCCCGGGCTCGGTGGACAGCGGCCCCGCGATCCAGACCTGCATCGACCAGGCCCAGACCCAGCACAGGACCCTGTGGATCCCCCCGGGCACCTTCTACGTCAAGGGAACCCGGGGCCTGAACGCCCAGGGCATCACCATCGCCGGCGCCGGCCAGTGGTACAGCACCGTCTACCGCGACGTCCCCGTCCCCAACACCACCCCACTGGCCGCCCTGTTCAACCTGACCTCCTGCACCGTGCGCGACTTCCACATCGACGCCAACGCGGTCAGCCGCTCCACCATCGGCGGCGACGGCGGCGCCATGGACACCACCGGCACCAACTGGTCGGCCAGCGGCATCTGGACCCAGCACACCATGTCCGGCTTCTGGGCGTCCGGCACCGGCGGCAAGGTCAGCAACAGCCGCCTCACCTCCATCTGGGCCGACGGCATCAACATCAACAACGTCGCCCTCGGCGCCGACACCGGCAACGACCTCACCGTCACCGACAACTTCGTCCGCGGCACCGGGGACGACGCGATCGCCGTCAACTCCGTCGACTACAACACCAACAGTGACGGCACCAGGACCTACTACCGGCCGATGACCGACGCCACCGTCTCCAACAACACCTCCGTCGCCCCCTGGGGCGGCAAGGGCGTCGGCATCTACGGCGGCAGCGGCCACCACATCACCGGCAACCGTGTCAGCGACACCGCCCGCTACATCGGCCTCGGCGCGGGCCGCTTCGGCGTCAACGGCAGCGACCTGCTGTCCGCGACCGTCACCGGCAACACCGTGGTCCGCTCCGGAGGCAACGCCTACAGCCAGGGCCAGCCCGCCCTCCACGTCGGCAACGGCGGCGACGGACAGAACACCGGCACCGTCGACAACGTCACCGTCACCGGAAACACCGTCACCGACTCGCTCTACGACGCCGTCGGCTTCTCCACCTCCACCAACACCCAGTTGAGGGACAACACCCTCACCAACCCCGGCCGCAACGGCGTCGTCATCGCCCCGCCCTTCTACCCCGCGCCCACCGGCTCCGCCACGATCACCGGCAACACCCTGACCGGGCTGAAGTCCGGCGCGCTCGCGTACGCCAACAACTCCGGCGGCTTCACCGCCTCGCTCAGCGGCAACAGCTGGCAGGGCACCACCACCCCGCAGGGCCCGTTCGGCGGCACCCCCGCGGCCGTGCCGGGCACCGTCCAGGCGGAGAACTACGACACCGGCGGCCAGGGCGTCGCCTACAACGTCGGGTCCGTCAACGGCAACGGCCCCGGCTACCGTCCCGACGGCGTCGACCTGGAGACCACCTCCGACACCGGCGGCGGCTGGAACCTCGGCTGGACGGCCGGCGGGCAGTGGTTCCGCTACACCGTGGACGTCGCCGCCGCCGGCAGCTACACCGTCGGGCTGCGGGTGGCCGCCCCCGCCGCCGCGGCCGGGGCGCTGCACCTCGCCGACGCCTCGGGCGCCGACCTCAGCGGCCCGGTCACCGTCCCCGCCACCGGCGGCTGGCAGACCTGGACCACCGTCACCACCACCGTCGTCCTCCCGGCCGGACGCCAGGTACTCACCCTCAACCAGGACAACGGCGGCTGGAACCTCAACCAGCTCACCTTCACCGCGTCCGGCACCACTCCCCCGCCCACCGACCTCGCCGCCGGCCGGCCCACCACCGAGTCCAGCCACACCGACGTCTACGCCTCCTCCAACCTCACCGACGGCAACCGCAGCAGCTACTGGGAGAGCGTCAACAACGCCTTCCCGCAGTGGGCCCAGGTCGACCTCGGCGCCGCGAAGAGCATCGGCAGGGTCGTCCTGCGACTCCCCGCCGGCTGGGGCGCCCGCACCCAGACCCTGACCGTCCAGGGCTCCCCCGACGGCACCACCCTCACCACCCTGAAGCCCTCCGCCGCCTACACCTTCGACCCGGCCACCGACAACACCGTCACCCTGACCTTCACCCCCACCACCACCCGCTATCTCCGCATCACCGTCACCGCCAACACCGGCTGGCCCGCCGGCCAGCTCTCCGACCTCCAGGTCTGGAACGCCTAGGGTCGGCCACTGGGCGGACGTGATCGCCCGGTCACTCCGGCGACGGGTCGCGGGCGGATCTCCTGACGAGGAGGTCGGTGACCAGGGCGAGCGCCGGCCAGTCCAGTCGGCCGTGGCGGGTGACGGCGTAGGCGCGCAGCTCGACTTCGGGGGCGGTGAGCGGGACGAGCCGTACGGCCGGGAACGTGACGGTGCCGAGCGGAAGCAGGCCGACACCGAGCCCTGCGGTGATCATGCCCTGGACGAGGTCGAGGCTGTCGGCCTGGTGGGTGATGCGGGGGCTGAAGCCCGCCATCGAGGCCAGGGTGCGGATGACCGTCTCGTCCGCCGTGTTGCGCGAGTTGACGATCCAGTCCTGCCCGGCGAGCCCGGCGAACACGTCCAGCGTCGTCCCTTCGCGGAGGTCGGTCCGCGCGGGGACGCCCAGCCCCCAGCCCGCGGTCCACAGGGGGGTGGCGGACAGCGCCGGGTTCTCGGCCGCGGGCGCCAGGTTGTAGTCGTAGGTCAGGGCCAGGTCGGTCGCGTCCTCGGCGAGGAGCTGCAGTGCCTCGGCGGGTTCGTGTTCGCGGACCAGGACGCGCAGCCGGGGGTGGCTCGTGGTCAGAGCGGTGACGACGGGAAGCAGGTGCGCCCGGATGGCGGTGGCGTAGCCCGCGACGCGCACGGTGCCGTTGGGCTCGCTTCCCGGGGCCAGATCGTGGCGGGCGGTCTCGACGGCGGCGAGGATCGTCACCGCGTGCTCGGCCAGCCGGCGGCCCGCGGGGGTCAGCCGGACCAGGCGCCCGTACGGTTCGGTCAGGGCCGTGCCCATGTCGTCCGCCAGGGTGGCGATCTGCTGCGAGACCGTCGAGGTCGTGGTGCCCATGGTCTCGGCCACCGCGCGCATCGATCCCAGGCGGGACAGCTCGAGCAGCATCCTCAGGCGTCGGGTCTCCATGCCGCCATTGTCCAGGATTCCCGAACGGACCGTTCATGATCGACACGTGGACACGAACGGTCCGACCGGCGTGTACTCGGATGCATGAGCGTGCTCACCCACCACGACCGCGCGGGACTGCGCCTGCGCCTGCCCTCCGCCGCGACCGGCGCCCTGATGGCGGTGGCCTCCATGTCCACCGTCCAGCTCGGGCTGGCGCTGTCGGTTCCGCTGGTCGACCGGCTCGGCCCGCTGGGCACGACCGGGCTGCGCATGGCCTGGGCCGGTGTGCTCCTGCTGGTCCTGGTACGGCCCCGGCTCCGCGACTTCACCGGCCGCGACCTTGTGGCGTGCGCGGCGTTGGGGCTGGTCAGCGCTGGCATGATGGTGTTCTTCATGCTCGCCGTGACCCGGCTGCCGCTGGGTACGGCCAGCGCGCTGGAGTTCCTCGGGCCGCTGGCCGTGTCCCTCTACGGGCCCGGACGCGGCCGCAAGCGCTGGACGGCCCTGGCCGCCGTCGGCGTCGTGGCCCTGACCGAACCCTGGCGCGGCGGCATCGACGCGGCCGGCGCCGGCTTCGCCCTGACCGCCGCGGCCTGCTGGGCGGCCTACATCCTGCTGACCCAGCGGGTGGGCGACTCCGTGACCGGTCTCAACGGCCTGGCCGTCTCCATGCCGGTCGCCGGTCTCGTCGGTCTGCTCGTCGCAGCACCGTCCGACCTGGGAAACGTCACCTGGAAGCTGCTCGCGGCGATGCTCGGGCTGGCCGCCCTGGGCGCCGCGCTCCCCTTCGTCCTCGAGTTCCTCGCCCTGCGCCGCCTCACCACCTCGGCCTTCGGCACCCTGATGAGCCTGGAGCCGGCCATCGCACTCCTCGCCGGCCTGCTGGTGCTCGGCCAGGTACCCGGTCTCGCACCCACGGCCGGTGTCGCTCTCGTCGTCGCCGCCGGCATCGGCGCCACCCGCAGCGGCGCCCGCCCAGCACCCGCACCCGCACCCGCACCCGCACCCGCACCCGCACCCGCACCCGCACCCGCACCGGGCCTCCCCGAACTCCAGGTCCGGAACACCTAGCCCCGCGCTCAGCCGTCCGACACCTCGGGCCGGGTCGGCGCGGCCCCTGCCCCCGCACCCAGCGCCGCTGATTCGGGCGCTCCTGACGCCAGGTCCGAGCACAGCGGCCGTAGGATCGGGCCATGTCGAGGATGTCGTGGTACTCCCGCGGTTCGGTGCTCTCGATCGGGTCGGTGGGCTCGTGCCTGTCGATCGGGTCGGTCGGGAGTGTGCTGTCGGTCGGGTCGGTCGGCAGTGCGCTGTCGGTCGGGTCGGCGGGGTCGTGGCTGAGTGCCGGTTCGCTGCTGTCCGCCCGTTCGTGCTGGTCGGTGATGTCCTGGCGTTCCGACCGCGCGGTGCTGGCGGCCGGGGCGGTGGCGGTGCTGGCCGGGGTGGCACTGGCGCGGCGTCCCCGGTAGCGGCGGGCGGGCTCAGGCGTCGTCGGCGGTGGCGCTGCTGTCCTGCTGGACGTGGGCGTTGTCGTTCCAGCGGAGCAGGGCGGGGATGCCGTGCTGCGCGCCGAGGACGGTGAGGGACGCCGGGCCGAGGCGCAGGTGGGCGGCGAAGTCGACCTCCTGGTCGAGCCAGCGGGCGGCGACGGCGCACAGGATGTGGCCGTGTGCGAAGACCAGCTTGTCGGCCGTGCTGGCGCGCGCCCAGGCCACGACCTCGTCGGCGCGGGCGCTGACGGCGTCGAGGGACTCGCCGCCCGGGGTGCCGTCCTGCCAGAGCTGCCAGCCGGGCCGGTGTTGCTGGATCTGGGCGGTGGTGAGGCCTTCGTAGTCGCCGTAGTCGACCTCGGCGAGGGCCGCCCAGGTGGTGGCGCGGTCGCCGAAGCCGGCCAGCTCGCAGGTGCGGACGGACCGCGACAGCGGGCTGGTGCGCACCTCGGCGCCGGGCAGGCCGTTCCAGGGCGCGGCGTGCAGGCGCCGGCCGAGCAGGGTGGCGCGGACCTCGCCCTGGGGCAGCAGGGGGATGTCGGTGCGGCCGGTGTGCTGTCCGGATTCGGCCCAGGTGGTGAGTCCGTGGCGGGCCATCAGCAGCCGGGGTGCGGCGGGTTCGGGCATGGGTGGTCTCCCGGCTCGGGCGCCGCGTCTCCCGACGCCGATCTCTTGTTGACCCCGCTCATCCAACGAGGTGTCGGCCGGTCCGTCGGGGAGGCGGGGGGAGGCTGGCCGGTGGGCGCACCCGTTCGGCCCACGGGTACGTCACGCGGGGGCGGTCAGCGGAGCATCGCGGTGAGCAGGTCGCTGCCGAGGCCGGTCAGTGCGGCTTGGTCGAGGGTGTAGCTGACGTAGCGTCCGTGGCGCCGGGTGGTGAGCAGGCCGGCGCGGCGGAGCAGGGCGAGGTGGCGGGAGACCTCGGGGGGTGTGAGGTCCCAGGCGGTGGCGAGTTCGCCGGTGGTGTGGGGGCCGCGGGCGAGGGTGCGCAGCAGGCGCAGCCGGACGGGGTGGGAGAGTGCTTCGAGGCGCAGTTCGACGGTCTGCAGGGGGACGGGGCGCGGGGGTCGGGGTTCGGCGACGGGGTACTGGACGACGGGTTGCCAGCCGGGTGCGCTGACGACGACCAGGTGGGGGCTGCCGAAGACGCTGGGGATGAAGGTGACTCCGCTGCCGTGCGCGCCGGTGGCGTTGTCCTGCAGTTTGTCGACGAGGATCCGGGTGCCGTCCGGGGAGAGGGCGACGGCGGCGGAGACCGAGGTGAGGGCCGGGCCGATGCCCTGGTGCCTGAGCAGGTCGTTCTTGAGGCGCAGGTCGGTGGCGAGTTGGGTGGTGATGTCTGCCCAGGCGGTGTCGAAGAAGGCTTCGCCGCACAGTTCGAGGGTGTGGCGGACGCGGGCCCGCACGCCGGCGGGGTCGGCGAGGAGGCGTTCGGCGAAGGCCTCCTGGAGGGCGCCGCGGGCCTGGGCCTGGGCGAGGGCGCGGTCGCGGGCGGCCGGGTCGGTGAGCGGTGATCCGGTGCCGAAGCGGACGCGGTTGCTGCCGCAGGTGGTGATGAGGGCGGCGGTGGCGTAGGTGTCGTCGTCGAGCAGGTCGAGGTCGTCGAGTTCCTGGGCGAGGGTCGGCCGGGGGCGGGCGGGGACCAGGAAGTCGGCGCGCGAGGAGCGCCAGAGGAACTCCGCTTCGCGGAGGCGTTCGGCGAGTTCGGGGCGGAGGGCGGCCCAGGTCTCGGCGGCCCAGCCGGCGAGCTGCGGGTGGTGTCCGGGTTCGGCGAGGACGTGCAGCATCGAGGTCAGCTCGGCGAGCGGGGAGGCGGTGAACCGCAGGCGTTCGGCGGGCAGTCCGGCGATGTCGATCGTCAGTGTCACGGGTCCATCCTCGCCGGTGGGGCGGCCGGTTCCCGCGTCGGTTGACGGTTTCCGTCAACCGACGGGACCGGCGGGGCTGCGGTCCGCACCGTTGGCGGCATGTCATCCACGATCCGGCTCCGGGCCGCCGCTCTCGTCCGCTCCTCCGGAGGTCCCCGCTACGCCGTCGCCCTCGCGGTCGACGCGCTCGGCACCGGCCTGCTGCGGCCGTTCCTGCTGCTGTACGGCCTGGCGGTGCTGCGCCTGTCGGCGCCGGTCACCGGGACGGCGATGACGGTCGGGGTGGTGGCGGGGCTGGCGTGCATGCCGGCGCTGGGTGCCTGGCTGGACCGGGGTGCGCGCAGTTCGGCGGTCGCGGCGTCGATGCTGGTGCGGGTGGTGGGTGTGGTGCTGCTGCTGGTCGCGCCGCCGGGCGGCGCGGTGCTGTTCGCCGTGGCGGCGCTGTTCCTCGGGGTCGGCAACCAGGCGTGGCCGGCCGCGCACGCGGCGCTGGTGGCGACGGTGAGCGAGGGCCGGGAGCGCGATGCCGCGCTGGCGGCGGGCCGGGCGCTGCGCAACGCGGGCCTGGGGGTGGGGGCGCTGCTGGCGACGGCCTGTCTGGCGGGTGGCGCGACCGCGCTGCGGCTGCTGGCGGCGGCGACGGGGGTGGCGTACCTGGTCGCCGCCGCCCTGGCCCGGTCGGTGCGCGTCGAGGCGCCGCCGGCTGCCGGGCGGGCCGCCGCGGACGGTCCGGCGCCCCGGCTGGGGACGCTGCTGGTGGCGAACGCGGTGTACGTGTTCTGCCTCAACGTCCCGGAGATCGCGCTGCCGCTGGTCCTGGTGACGCAGCTGCACGCCTCGCCGGTGTGGTCGGCGGCGATCTTCGTGGCCAACACGGTCCTGGTGGTGACCCTCCAGGTGCCGGTCACCGTGGCGCTGGCCCGTCTCCCGCGGCGGACGGCGCTGGCCCTCGGCGGGCTCGTCCTCGCGGTCTCCTACCTGGGCTTCCTCGCGGCCGGTGGGCTCGGCCGCGGCTGGGCGGCGCCGGCCGTCGCCGCGGTCTCGGTGGTCTGCACGGTCGGCGAGATCGTGTACGCGGGGACGGCGACCGCGCTGGTCACCGAGCTCGCCCCGCCGCACGCGCTGGGCCGGGCGCTGGCCCGCTTCCAGCTGTCCACCGGCGCCGGCCTCGCCGTCTCCCCGGCCGTGATCACCGCCCTGGCCCCGCACGGCCCGGCCGCCCTGTGGGGCACGCTCGCCGCCGGGACGCTGCTCGCGGCGGGCGCCGTCGCCCGCCCGGGCACGGACCGGCCCCGGGGCCCTCGCGTCCCCGGCGCGGCGGCGGGCCCTCGCGTCCCCGGCGCGGCGGCGGGCCCTGCGACGGGCGGCGTCAGCCCGGCACGGTCTCGGGCAGTGGCTGCTCGCACCAGATGATCTTGCCGGTGTCGGTGTACCGGGTGCCCCACCGGCGGGTCAGCTGGGCCAGGATGAACAGGCCCCGCCCACCCTCGTCGGTGGTCCGGGCGTGGCGCAGCCGCGGGGAGCTGCTGGCGCCGTCGGAGACCTCGCAGATGAGGGACGCCTGCCGGATCAGCCGCAGCGAGATCGGCGGCCTGCCGTAGCGGAGGGCGTTGGTGACCAGTTCGCTGACGGCCAGTTCGGTGGTGAAGGCGAGCTCCTGAAGCTCCCACACGTCGAGCTGGCGCGCCGCGAGGAGCCTGGCCCGGGACACCTCGGTGGGGTCGCTCTCCAGGTCCCAGGTGGCGATGCGGTCGGGTGCGATCCGGCCGGTGCGGGCCACCAGCAGGGCGACGTCCTCCTGCGGCACGGGCGGCAGGGCGCGGACCAGGCGGTCGCAGACCAGTTCCGGGGGGTCGGCCGCGGACACCGCGTCGGGCAGCGGCCGGCCGCCCTCGTCCGGCCGGGCGGCGCGGGTGGTGAGGGCGAGCACGGTGCCCTCGGGGAGGTCCAGGGCCGTGGTCTCGAACGGCAGGCTGCCCTCGCCGAGCGGCGGGCCGGGCGGCAGGCCGAGCCGGACGGCCGGGTTGCCGGGGCGGGCCAGGATCGGCCCCGGGTGGCCGGCGCTGGCCGCGGTGCACCGCCCGGTCGCCGGGTCGTGGACCAGGTAGAGGCAGGTGGCGCCCTGGGCCGCCGCCGCGGCGCCGCCGTGCGGCTGGTGGGCCCGTTCCTCGCCGAGGCGCAGCACCAGGTCGTCCAGGTGGGCGAGCAGTTCGTCGGGCGCCAGGTCCTGGTCGGCCAGGGTGTGGACGGCAGTGCGCAGCCGTCCCATCGCGGCGGCGGCGTCGATGCCGCGGCCTGCCACCTCGCCGACCACCAGCGCGGTGCGGGCGCCGGGCAGCGGGATGACGTCGAACCACTTGCCGCCGACCTCGCCGGCGGTGGCGGCCGGCAGGTAGCGGTGGGCGATCTCCAGGGTGGGGCCGCTGGGCAGCACCGGCGGCAGCAGGCTGCGCTGGAGGGCCAGGGCGGTACGGTGCTCGCGGGCGAAGCGCCGGGCGTTGTCCAGGCAGACCGCGGCCCGGGACACCAGCTCCTCCGCGAGGGCCACGTCGTCCGGCTCGAAGGGTTCGCCGCGCAGCAGGACGACGACGCCGAGGACCGCTCCGCGGGCGCCGATCGGGAGGGCCAGGACGGCCGAGGCGGCGCCGCTGGTCACCGCGGGCTGCCGGCTCAGGTCGGCGGCGAGCCACGGCGGCCAGGGCAGCAGGTGGTTCTCCAGCACCGCGGACCCGGTGGCGAGGGCGGCGGCCATCGGCGAGTCCGGGTGGTAGTGGGGCTCGCCGCCGACGGCCGCGACCGGCCGGATGCCGTCGGGGCCCGCCGCGGCGTGGGCGACCCGGCGGAGCCTGCCCACGGCTGCTCCCGGGTCGGGTTCGCCGCCGGCGAGGACGGTCTCCAGCAGGTCCACGGCGGCGAAGTCGGCCAGCCGCGACACCACGACGTCCGCCAGCTCCCGTGCGGTGGTGGTGAAGTCGAGGGTGCTGCCGATCCTGGCGCCCGACTCGGTGAGGAGCACCAGGCGTTCGCGGGTGCGGACCCGGTCGGTCACGTCGATGCCCATGTAGCACAGGCCGAGGGTGCGGCCGCGGTCGTCGTCCAGGCGCAGGTAGCCGGCCGAGAAGACGCGGTCCCGGCCCGGGTCGGCGGGCACCCGGCCGCGGTACTCGAAGTCGAGCACCGGCTGCCCGGTCCGCAGGACGTGCCGCATCACCTCGTCCACGGCCTCCGACCCGAGCTCGGGCAGGATCTCGGCCATCCGCCGGCCGACCCGGGCCGCGTTCGGCACGCCCGCGATCCGCTCCAGGGTGCGGTTGCCCCAGACGTAGCGCAGCTCGGTGTCGAGCACGGCGATGCCGTACGGGGAGTCGCTCAGGAAGCGTTCGAGGGCCGAGTGGCTGGAGCGCCACCAGGGCGCGGTGGCGAGGTCGATCGCGGCCAGGGACCACAGCCGCCGGCCGCCGGGTCCGTCCAGCGCGGTGGCGTGGACACCGAGGGTGAGGACGCGTCCGTCGCCGTGCACGGCCCTGAGCACCACCCCGTCCTCCACGGCGGAGAGCTCGGGCATCGCGTGGCCGTCGGCGAGGAGCGCGGTGAGCGGCTGCCCGAGGACGTCGGCGGCCGGGCGGCCGAGGAGCTCGGCGGCGGCCCGGGACCATCCGGTGACGGTGAGTTCGTCGTCGGCGAGCGCCCGCGCCATCGGCATGGTGTCGAAGGGCACGGCGGGGGTCGGGCCGTGGAACGGGTCCGCTGGGGGCATGGGCGCACCTTCCTCGCACGCGCTGCCGACCGGTCTCCCACACTACGCCTGGCGACCGCCGCCGGGCGCGCGGGGACACGGCCGTGTCCCGCCCCGTGCGCCGGGCACGGGGCGGGACAGCGCCGGACGGCGGGTGCGGGCGCGGCCGGTCACGGAGCCCGGACGTCGGCGGCCGGCGGCTCGGGCCGGTCCTTCCCGCCCGCCCGGTCGTCGGCCTTCTCGCGGACGTCCCGCGGGGTGGGTGACGTGATGTTCCGTTGCTCTGCCGAGCGCTCGACCGCCTCCTCGTCCTCGAGCGGGGCGTCCTTGTCACCGGGGGTGGTCATGACGCGGTCCTCTCGCCGGGGTCTTCTCGCCGGGGTCCTCTTCCGCGGGCGCGGCTACCCACCGACGCCCGGTCCACGCCCGACCCGCCGGAGGGAGATCCACCGGGGCAGGGGTCATCGGTCCCCGGCGTGCTCCTTGGCGAGTTCGAGCAGCGCCGGTCCGTACGCGGGGTCGGCGAGGACGTGGGCGAACTGCGCGGTCAGGTAGGCGAGCGGGTTGCCGGTGTCGTACCAGCGGCCCTCGATCACCTGCCCGTAGACGGCGCGCCGGGCCGCGTAGGCGTTGAGCGCGTCGGTGAGGTAGAGCTCGCCGACCGGGTTCTCCTCGAAGTGCCGGTACTGCTCTCGCAGTTCGTCGACGACACCGGGGGTGAGGACGTAGCCGCCGATCGCGGCGTAGCCGGACGGGGCGTCCTCGGGCCTGGGCTTCTCGACGAGTCCGGTGATCCGCAGCGAGCCGTCGCCGAGGTCCTCCTTGACCACCGGGACGCCGTAGCGCTGCGAGTCGGCCGGGTCCATCGGCATCAGCGCGAGGACCGGGGCGTTGGTCTTCTCGAAGGCGGCGACGAGCTGCCGGGCGCGGGGCACCTCGGCGACGAAGACGTCGTCCGGCCAGAGCACCAGGAAGGGCTCGTCGCCGAAGTTGCGCGCCGCGTTCAGCACGGGCGTGCCGTTGCCGTACGGGCCGTGCTGGTACAGGTAGGTGATGTGGCCGCGGCGGGAGAGCTCGCCGACCTCCTCCACCGCGTCGGCGTACGCGGTCTTGCCGTCGGCGCGCAGCTGGGCGACCAGCGCGGGCGTGGGCCGGAAGTGCTCCTGGATCGCCGACTTGTCGCCGGAGACGACGATGGTGATGTCGGTGATGCCGCTGTCGATCAGCTCGCGGACGGTGTGCTCGATGACCGGCCGGTCGCCGACCGGCAGCATCTCCTTCGGCGTGGCCTTGGTGAGCGGCAGCAGGCGGGAGCCGAGGCCGGCGGCGGGGATGACGGCGCGGCGGATGGTGGTGGGCATTGCTCTCTCTTCCACGTCCTCTACGGTGCGCTGCCATTCGACCACGGCGGGGGGCCGGCCCGGGTTCCACCGGATGAACGCGGCCGGTGCGCTTCCTGAACGTCGCCGCTCTCACGCCTCCGTCTCGAACGCCTCGCTCCCGGCCTCGACCAGGCGGACGGCCCCGTGCAGGACCGGCCCGCGCTCCTGCGCGTCCTCCAGGACGGTTTCGAGCATCCCGTCCAGCGCCTCCGGCATCAGCCCGGCCAGGCCCTGCGGCCAGGTGCCGGGCGGGACGACGGTCAGCACGATGCCGCCGTCGGCCTCGGCGGCGGACAGCCACTGCTCGCTGATCTCGAGCGGGGAGTCGGGCTCCCAGACCTGGCGGCCGCCGACGAGGTCGATCCTGGTCAGCCGGTGGCCGTCGACGTGCACGGCCGCCGTGGTCGGCGGCGGCTCGCCGACGGCGAGGGCCAGTCCGCTGTCGAGGGCGTCCGTCACGACGACCGGGTAGCGCGCGGTGTCGAACTCGATGATCGCCTCTGCGTAGAGCGGCTCGTCCTCGTCGGCGGAGGCGTGCACCACCAGCGCCCACACCATCGCCTCCGGCTCCGCGCCGGCGCCGCCCGGCGTGTCCGACCGGCCGGTCACGGCCGGTCACCGCCCGGGCGTTCCACTGCCGCCATCGCCGTCTCCCTCTGCCGGATCGCCGACGCTCGACGCAGCGATCGTCCCGGACGTCTGCCCGGTCCCGGCGCTTTTCACCACCGGATCGGCGGCGGCTCAGGACGGGCGGCCGCCGGGGAGGGTGGCGATGCCGGCGCTGAGGAAGGCCATCGCGGCCTCCAGGTTGGCCTCGCTCGGGCGCAGGCAGACCTCGCTGATCACGGCGGCGGCGGCCGCGGCGACCATCCGCGGGACGAAGTCGTCGGGCGCGCTGCCGTGTTCGGCGGCGAAGATCCGCGCGCCTTCCTGGATGGCCTCGGCGAGGCGGCTGTTGGCGACGGCCCGCAACTGCGGGTTGCGGTCGAGCATCAGCTCCCAGAGCTCGTCGAGCTCGTCCCGGCCGTCGTTCTCGGCGAGGTCCTGGCGGAGCCAGTTCTCCAGTGCCTCCAGGGCGCTGACGCCGTCGGCGCGGCCGTCCACGGCGCGGCTGAGGTCGTCGGTGAAGTCGGCCAGGTGGGAGGTGGCGAGGTCGAGCTTGGCCGGGAAGTAGAGCGTCACCGTGCGGGGCGAGACCTCGGCGCGTTCGGCGATGTCGGCGATGGTCGTCGCCTCGAAGCCGCGTTCCGCGAACAGCTCGTAGGCGGCCCGCAGGATCGCCTGTCGGCGCCGGGCCTTGCCGCGCTCTCTCGCACCTTCCGCCATGGCCGCATGCTACCAGCGGAGGTAATTTTGCAGTCGACTGCAAAGTTACCTTAGGCTGCAAAAATCCAGTGGACTTCGAACACGAGGGGGACGCCATGGCGTCGGTCCTGTACGCGTGGGGGCAGTGGGCGGTGCGCCGCCGCGGCCGGGTGATCGGGCTGTGGCTGGTGCTGCTGGCCGCGGTCGGCGGCCTCGGCACCACCCTGGCCGGGCCGACCAGCACCGAGTTCAGCGTGCCGGGCATCGAGTCCCAGCAGGCCCAGGACCTGCTGCAGCGCAGGATGCCGGAGGCCGCCGGAGGCACCGCCCGGATCGTCCTCGCCGCCCCCGCGGGCAGCACCCTCGACGCGCCCGCCGCGAAGGCCGCGGTCGAACAGGGCCTGCAGCGCGCCGCCCAGGTGCCCGGCGTGGTCCAGGTCGCCGACCCGTACACCGCGCGGACCGTCTCGCCCGACCTGCGGATCGGCTTCGCCGACGTCCGGTTCGACCGGGCCGCGCACGAGGTGCCGCAGAGCGCGAAGGACGCCCTCGCCGACGCGGCCGCGCCGATCCGCGCCGCCGGGATCCAGGTCGAGTACGGCGGGACGGTCATGGAACCGGTCGTCGAGGTCGGCGGCCCCGCCGAGGTGGTCGGCGTCGTCGTGGCCTTCGTCGTGCTCGCCGTCGCCCTCGGCTCGCTGGTCGCCGCCGGTCTCCCGCTGCTGACCGCCGTCGTCGGCGTCGCCATCGGCGTCCTCGGCGCGCAGCTGGTCGCCAACGTGGTCGACATGACCAACACCGCCACCGTGCTGGCCCTGATGATCGGCCTGGCGGTGGGCATCGACTACGCGCTGTTCATCGTCGCCCGGCACCGCGAGCAGCTGGCCGAGCCCGGCGCGGACGTCGAGGAGTCCGCCGCCCGGGCCACCGCCACCGCGGGCAGCGCCGTGGTCTTCGCCGGCGCGACCGTGATCATCGCCCTGGCCGCCCTCGCCGTCACCGGCATCCCGTTCCTGACCGTGATGGGCCTGGCCGCCGCCGCGACCGTGCTGCTCTCCGTCCTCATCGCCGTCACCCTGGTGCCCGCCGTGCTCGGCCTGCTCGGCGAGCGGCTGCGCCCGCGCCCCGGACGGCAGCCCAAGGCCCGGCCGGCCGGCGCCTGGTCGCTCGCCTGGGCCCGCGCCGTCACCCGCCGGCCGCTGCTCGTCCTGCTCGCGGGCGTGGTCGCGCTGGTCGGCCTCGCGCTGCCCGCCCGGGACCTGCGGCTGGGCCTGCCCGGCAACAACGCCCAGCCCGCCGCCAGCACCCAGCACCGCGGCTACGACCTGCTCAGCGAGGGCTTCGGCCCCGGCTTCAACGCCACCCTGGTCGCGGTCGTCGACACCGCCGGCGTCCCCGCCGCCGACCGCGGCACCGCGCTCGCCGACCTGCACGCCCGGCTCGCCGCGGACCCGGGCGTCGCCGTCGCCGGCCGGCCCGTCGCCAACGCCGACTCCACGCTCGTCGCCGTACCGGTCGTCCCGCGGACCGGCCCCGACGACCCGGCCACCGCGGACCTCGTCGACCGGCTCCGCGCCCTGGCCCCGGACGTCGCCGGGCACGGCGGCACGCTCTACGTCGCCGGTGCCACCGCCGCCGCGATCGACGTCTCCGCCAAGCTCGCCGACGCGATGCCGCTGTTCGTCGGCGTCATCGTCCTGCTCGCCCTGGTCCTGCTGACCGTCGCCTTCCGCTCCGTCCTGGTGCCGCTGAAGGCCGTCCTCGGGTTCCTGCTCTCCATCGCCGCCTCGCTCGGCGCCACGGTGTGGGTGTTCCAGCACGGGCACCTCAACGGGCTGCTCGACATCCCGTCCGCCGGGCCGGTGACCAGCTTCCTGCCGGTGCTGCTGATCGGCGTGCTGTTCGGCCTCGCCATGGACTACGAGGTCTTCCTGGTCAGCCGGATGCGCGAGCACCACCAGCACACCGGCGACGCGGCCGCGGCCGTCACCCACGGCGTCGCCCGCAGCGGACGGGTCGTCACCGCCGCCGCCCTGATCATGGTCGCGGTGTTCGGCGGCTTCGTCTTCAACCACGACCCGATCATCAAGTCCATCGGGTTCGCCCTGGCCGTCGGCGTCTTCATCGACGCGTTCGTCGTCCGGATGACCCTGGTCCCCGCCGCGATGGCGCTGCTCGGCCGCCGCGCCTGGTACCTGCCGTCCTGGCTCGACCGCCTCACCCCCGACGTCGACATCGAGGGCGCGAACCTCCCTTCCCCCACGCGCCCCGCCCCGACCGGAACCGTGAACGTGAACGTGACCGGGACCGTGTCCGACAGGCCGAACCCGGCCCGGAACGGCACGCCCGGCGTACGGTCGTGACAGGGTGGGGGCATGTGCGGACGCTTCGTCTCCACCGTCGGCCCGGCGGACCTGGTGGACCTCGTGAACGAATTGCGCTGGGACCCCGCCGAGGTCCTCGCGCCGAGCTGGAACGTCGCGCCCACCGACCCCGTCCCGGCCGTGATGCAGCGGGTCGACCGGTCCACCGGCGAGCTGGAGCACCGGTTCCGACCGCTGCGCTGGGGCCTGGTGCCGTCCTGGTCGAAGGACGCGTCCGGCGCGGCCCGGCTGATCAACGCCCGCTCGGAGACCGTCGACCAGAAGCCGTCCTTCCGCAGGGCGTTCGCCGCCCGGCGGTGCGTGATCCCCGCGGACGGCTACTTCGAGTGGCGCCCGGTCCCCGCCGGGGACGGCCGGAAGGCGTTCAAGCAGCCGTACTACCTGACCACCGGCACCACGATGCTGATGGCCGGCCTGTACGAGTTCTGGAAGGACCCGGCGGTGCCGGAGGACGACCCGGCGGCGTGGCTGACCACGGCGTGCATCCTCACCCGTGACGCCACCGACAGCGCCGGCCGCGTCCACGACCGCATGCCGGTCGTCATCGCCCCCGACGACCTCGCCCTGTGGCTCGACCCGACCGTCTCCGACCGCTCGGACCTCCACCACCTGCTGAACCTCCCCGCCGACGGCGAAATGGCCGTCCGGGCGGTCTCCACCACCGTCAACAGGGTCGGCACCAACGGCCCGGAACTCCTCGACCGGGTCGAGGACCCCCTCGGCATCGCCGACCACTGACCACCCCGCCCGGCCGCTGCGACACCCCGCGCGCGACCGCCGACCGGCGCCGCTACGCCCGGTCGGCGCCGTCGGGCAGGGTGGGCAGGGGCCAGTGCGGGTCGGGTTCCCAACGGGACCAGC
Organism: Kitasatospora sp. NPDC048365; assembly: GCF_043200835.1. Lineage (NCBI taxonomy): Bacteria > Bacillati > Actinomycetota > Actinomycetes > Kitasatosporales > Streptomycetaceae > Kitasatospora > Kitasatospora sp. NPDC048365. Next base: position 125,364 of record NZ_JBICYJ010000005.1, on the reverse strand, counting down.
CTCCGGCGAACGGGCCGGTCCGCTCCGCGATCATCGCGACGGCCCTCTCGCGGCCGCGCTCGACCTCGCGGTGCGTCGGGTCGTCGACCAGCCCCAGCCGGCGCACCTGGGCGCACTCGTCCTCGTCCTTCCACCGGTGGGTCGACAGGTCGGGGGCGACGACCAGGTCCAGGCACAGGTCGAGGGTGTCGATGCCGAGGCCGGGGCGGCGCCGGTAGGGCTTCTCGAAGTTCACGTACCAGTGCAGCGGCTCCTTGGTGACGGCGTCCTGGAAGCAGTGCACGGAGAACCATTCGCCGGCCAGGCAGTGGGAGCGCAGCGCGGTGCGCTCCCACCGGTAGCGGCCGAGGGCCCAGGTACCGGCGGCGAGTTCGTCGAGGCCGCCCTTGCGGGTGGCGTCGTCGCCGGTCCGCGTCGAGGTGATCCAGGACGTCGGCGCGAGGCTTTCGATGCCCGGCCAGCCGGCGAGGGTCAGCACGGTGCCGGTGTCGGCGACCACCCGCTGGGGCATGGCCGTCCACACCCGGTCGGCGTGGATGTCGCGGCGCACCACGGTGGTGCCGGCCGGGAAGAGGTCGGTGTCGGTCACGGGGGCAGTGTTCCCGCCCGGGGGCAGCCGACTCCGCCCGATCGTGTGACGCCGCGCCGTGCCGGGATCCCGCCCGCCGGGCGCTACGCCTCCGCGCCGCCCGCCGTCCCCGGAGCCCCCGCCGCCCCGGTGCTCGCCGCCCGCGGAGTCCCCGCCGTCCCGGCGCTGGGCGTGGTGGGGACGGTGTGCGAGCCGGCCACGGCGTAGTGGGCGGTGGACGGAAGGCCCGCGGGGCGGATCCGGCCGACCAGCAGCGCCAGCGCGATGCCGAAGGCGCAGAACAGCGCCAGGCCGATCGCCGACCGGGAGAACCCGCTCGCGAGCGCGTCCGCGTTCGCCGCGCCGGTGGCCTGCTGGCGGACGGCGACCGAGTTGAAGAGCGCCGCGGTGACGGCGGTGAGGACGGCGGCGCCCACGTAGCGGCCCATGTTGGAGATGCCGGAGGCGGCGCCGACCTGGTCCTCGGTGACGCAGGCGGTGGCGACCGAGGAGGAGGGGCCGTTCGCCAGCCCGAGCCCGACCGCGAGGACGACCATCGGCACCACGAACGCCCCGTACGCCCAGGACGAGTGGACGAAGCCGAGCACGGCGAACGCGACGGTCGCGACCGCGAACCCGCCGGCGATCACCTTGCGCGCACCGGCCTTGTCGACCAGCGGTGTGATCAGCGGCGCGGTCGCGACGATGCCGGCCGCCGCGGGCAGGGTGGCGAACCCGGCCTGCAGCGGGGTCATGCCGAGGCCGTCGGGGTTCTGGAAGTACAGGCTGCAGATGTACATCACCGCGTTGATGCAGCCGGCCACCACGAGGATCGCGACGCTGGAGCCGACCAGGATCTTGTTGCGCAGCAGCGCCAGGTCGATCAGCGGGGCGCTGACCCGCTTCTCCACCACCGCGAAGCCGATCACCGCCGCGGCCGAGGCGATGAAGCACACCAGCGTCTTGGCGCTCAGCCAACCCCAGTCGCCGCCCTCGGTCACCGCGAAGACGAACGGGACGAGGATGCCGGCCACCAGCAGCGTGCCCGCGATGTCGATGGAGCGCGGACGCGAGGGGTCCAGGGATTCGCGGACCGTCCGGAGGGTCAGCGGCACGCAGGCCGCGGCGATGCCCGCGTCGATCCAGAACAGGCCCTGCCAGCCGGTGATGTCGACGAGCAGGCCGCCGAGCAGCGGGCCGGCCGCGGCGCCTGCGGCCGAGGCCGCGCCCCACAGCGACACCGAGCGCATCTGCGTCTCGCCGGAGATCCCCGCGGAGAGCAGGCTGAGCCCGCACGCCAGGATCGTCGAACCGGCCGCGCCCTGGATCGCGCGGCCGGCGATCACCAGTCCGGCGCCGTTGGCCAGCGCGATCAGGACGCAGGACGCGACGAACAGCAGCAGGCCGCCGATGAAGATCCGGCGCCGGCCGAAGATGTCGCCGAGCGCGCCGGAGGTGACGATGACGGCCGCGCCGACCAGCGAGTAGCCGGTCACCGCCCACTGCAGGGTGGCCAGCGAGGCGCCGGTGTCGTCGCTGATCGCCGGCAGCAGGATGCTGACGGCGGAGGTGTTGGCGTTGACGACGAATGCGGAGACGCAGGTGGCCGCGAGCACACCGGTGGCCGCGCGCGCGGGCGCGGCCGATGAGTCGGCGCCGGTTCCCATGGTCGATCACCCTCCCGAGCCCGGGCGCTGCGCCCGAGTTGATCACTGCCTGCGGCCAGTGTCACGACTTCCGGGCCGTACAGCCCAGCCGGGTTGGTCCATCGGGGTGACGGAACCGGGTTGAGTCTCCACCGACTGGAGGCTGCACAGTGGGGGGCATGGACGCGACGACCCTCTTCCCGATCGGTGAGCTCTCCCGCCGGACCGGACTGTCCGTCAGGACGATCCGGTTCTACTCCGACGAGGGGGTGGTCGCGCCGACCACTCGAACCGCCGCCGGCTACCGGCTCTACGACCTCGACGCGCTGCTGCGCCTGGAGCTCCTGCGCACCCTGCGCGAGCTCGGCATCGACCTTCCCGCGATCCGGCGGGTGCTGGATCGCGAACTCACGGTCGCGGAGGTCGCCGCCGCGCACGCCGACGCCCTGGACCTGCGGATCCGGGAGCTGCGGCTGCGCCGGGACGTGCTGCGCGCGGTGGCCCGGCGCGGTTCCGACCCCGAGGAGACCACCCACGTGCACCGGCTCACCCGCCTCACCCGTCTCACCGCCGAGCAGCGTCGGCGCCTGATCGACGACTTCCTGACCGGCACCTTCCCCGACCCTGGCGCCGGCCCGCACCCCGGCCCCGCCGCCGACCCGGATACCGGCCCGGACGCGGGCGCGGGCGCGGGCGCGATGCTGCGCGCCGCCGTCCCCGACCTGCCCGACGATCCGTCCGACGAGCAGGTCGCCGCTTGGGTGGAGCTCGCCGAGCTGGTCGGGGACGAGGAGTTCCGGGAGCGGATGCGGCGGAGCTCCCCCGGCCTGGCCGCCGGGCGACCGGCTTCCGCTCACCCGGCCGCCGTCGAGGTCGAGGCCGGTGAGGAGCTGACGGCCTGGACCCACCGGCGGGTGACCGAGGCCGCGGAGTGCGGGATCGCGCCGGGGAGCGAGCGGGCCGCGGCCGTGGTCGACGACCTGGTCCGGCGCTTCGCCGAGGCGTTCGGGCGCAGCCCCGGCCCGGAGTTCCGGGACTGGTTGGCCCGCCGCTTCGAGGAGGCGCACGACCCCGCGGTGGACCGGTACTGGCGGCTGGTCTGGATCGTCAACGGCTGGCAGGAGGTGCCCGGCCTCGTCCCGGTGCACTCTTGGCTCGTCCGCGCCCTGCGCGGCGACCGGGAGGAGGCGGCCGGCGGGTAGGACGCGGCCGGCCGGCCAACCGGTCAGCCGGTCCGGCGGGTGAAGTCCATCTGCCAGTTGGTGATCCAGCTCCGTCCCCCGTCGACGGAGAACGCCTGCTCCCAGTGGGCCGTGGTCGCGGTGATCCCCGACCAGAGGAAGCGGGCCTGCACGGCGCGGCCCCGGTACTCGTCGTCGCCGAGGAAGAGGCCCGTGCCGTCCGGCCGGAAGCCTCCGGTGACGGGCGGGAAGAGGGTGCCGGTGCGCCCGCTCGCCCAGTACAGGGACCACGCGTCGGCCGCGGGGTCGTACAGGCGCAGGGCCAGGCCCGCGAAGCCCTTGGTCGGGAACTCGATCTCGTCGAAGCTGGCGCGGCCGTCGAAGTGCGCGGAGGCCCGGGTCACGCCGGGGAACTCCTCCCAGCGCCCGTCGCCCTCGGCCGGGTCGAGGAAGTCCTTGCGCCAACGGTTGACCACGTCGTAGGTGCCGGTGAAGAAGCCGAAGCCGGTGCTGTTGTCCATGGCCGGGACGCTAGGGCCGATCCACTGACACCGGCTGTCAGTGGATGCGGCTAGATTTCGGCGCCATGCGCGCCGACCGACTCCTCTCCCTCCTCCTGCTCCTGCAGAACCGCGGCCGGATGACCGCCGCCGAGCTCGCGGCGGAGCTGGAGGTCTCCGTCCGGACGGTCTACCGGGACGTCGAGGCGCTCGCCGCGTCCGGCGTCCCGGTGTACGGCGAGCCCGGCCACGACGGCGGCTACGCGCTCCTCGACGGCTACCGCACCCGCCTGACCGGGCTGACCGCGGGCGAGGCGGAGGCGCTGTTCCTCGCCGGGCTGCCCGGGCCGGCGGCCGAGCTGGGGCTCGGCCCGGTGCTGACCGCCGCCGAGCTCAAGCTGGAGGCCGCCCTGCCGGAGGGCCTGCGCCGCCGGGCCCGGCGCGTCCGCGAGCGCTTCCACCTCGACGCACCCGGCTGGTACCGCAACGCCGACGACGTCCCGCACCTGCCCGCGGTCGCGGCGGCGGTGTGGCAGCGGCGGGCGGTCCGGGTCCGCTACCGGCGCTGGTACGCCCCCGAGCTCGTGGAGCGGCGGCTCGAACCGTACGGCGTCGTGCTCAAGGCGGGCCAGTGGTACGTGGTGGCCCACGCGGGCGGTGATGCGCCGCGGGTCTACCGGATCAGCCAGATCCTCGAACTCCGGCCACTCGACGAGGAGTTCGCGGTGCCGCCCGGCTTCGACCTGGCCGCGCACTGGCAGGAGCACTCCGAGCGCCTCCAGGAGCGGCTCTGGCAGGGGCGCGCCGAGATCCGCATCTCCCCCGCCGGCGTCGAACGGCTGCGGGAGATCGCAGCGCCCGCCGTCGTCGAGGCCGTCGACGCGGGGACGCCCGAGCACCCGGGCGGCTGGCGCCGCGCCTCGATCCCGATCGAGAGCGCGACGCACGCGGAAGGCCAACTCCTCATGCTGGGACCGCAGGTCGAGGTCCTCGCCCCGCCCGACCTGCGCGAGCGCCTCGCGGCCGCGACGCGGGCGATGGCCGCGCTCTACGGCTGACGCCCGGTCGCCTCCCGCGCTCGGCGGTCAGTGCTCGGTGGTCCGGGTCCAGCTGAAGGGCCCGAAGGACGTGTCGGTGGTCGGGTGGTGGGCGCCCGGGGTGACGGTGAGCTTCAGCCACTCCAGCGGCACGGTGCTGCCGTGGACAACGATCCGGTGGAAGTTCGGCACGTCGTACCCGGGGTGGCTGCTCCACGCGTCGGTGGAGCAGACGTCCCCGTCGCCGGCGCAGGGCGCGCCCTGGCTGAGCGGGTTGTCCGAGCGGTACACGTGCGAGTCGCCCATCAGCAGGAGCACCGGCCTGCCGAACGTGGTGGTGTGCGAGGCGAGGCTCGCGACGATCGGCTCGTAGCCGGCCACGTGCGTCGCGGGCTTGCCGTCCAGGTCCCACATGTCGGCCTGGGTGGTGACCACGACGGAGGATATCCCGCCGACGTGGGCGACGGCGAAGGCGGCGTCCAGCCAGCGCAGGTCGGCGGCGGTGCGCCGGGCGGCCTCGTCGAGCTGCTCCGGGGAGGCGGTGGGCGCGCCGTACCAGGGGTCGGCGTCGTTGTTGGAGCCGCCGGGGACGTTGACCGTGACGAACAGCGTGCCGTTCTTGATCCACAGCACGTTCTCGACGTACTCGGCGTCCTCGGGGTGCGCCGGGTTGGGGAGTTCGGCCTGGGAGAGGACCCGCAGCGTTCCGCTGCCGAGCGTGTGGCCGGCCTGCGGGAAGAAGGTCCGGCGGACCAGGTCCAGGTTGGCGACCGGGTTGCCCGCCGCGTGGTCGACGGGCTGCCCGGTGACCGGGTCGAGCACCGGGTCGACCTTGCCGGTCGCGGCGTTGTACTTGCCGCCGCCCTCGGCGGCCTTGTGGCAGTCCGCCCACTCGTTGTCGCCGGGGGTGTAGACCAGCGGGTCGGCGAAGGTCCGCCAGAGCGCGGCGACGGACTCGTCGTACGCGGCGGTGCAGTACTGCTTGCCGGAGTGGATGTCACCCACGTGGATGACGGTGCTGACGTCCGGGTCGGCGTTCACGTAGGCGATGAACGCCGGCGTGGCCTGGAACTCGGCGGTGTCGGTCGGCGAGGTGCCGTACGGGGCGTCGCCGTACACGGCCAGGGTGAACGGCGCCCGGGCGCCGCGGGTCGGGCCGCCGCCCTGCTCCGCCGTCGCGACGGTGGCCGGCACCACGCTCATCGCGAGGGCGAGGCAGGCGGCCGCGCGGATACGTCTGTTCATGTGCTGTCTCCCGGAGGGTGCGCCGTACGAAGTCCGTGCGGGCAGCAGCGTGCACGGCGCCGGGAACGGCCGGGTGAACACCGGTTCAAGGGCTCACCAGGAAATTGACGACCCGCCACCGACGGCGCTCGCGGACCCCCGCGGTACGGCAAGCTGGTCCGGTACCAGAACCGCCGTGAAGCGAGGAAGTCCGCCGTGAGTGCCATCAGCGTGATGCAGGCCGCCGTGCTCGGAGTGGTCGAGGGGGTGACCGAGTTCCTCCCGATCTCCTCGACCGGCCACCTGAAGATCACCGAGGGGCTGATGGGGATCCCGGTCGACGACAAGGCCGTCGTCGGCTTCACGGCGGTGATCCAGGTCGGGGCGATCGCCGCGGTCCTGGTCTACTTCTTCAAGGACATCGTCCGGATCGTCTCCGCGTGGGGCCGGGGCCTGGTCGACCGCGAGGAGCGCTACCACCACGACTACAAGTTCGCCTGGTGGGTCATCTACGCGACCGCCCCCATCGTGGTCGTGGGCCTCGCCGCCAAGCCGCTGATCGACGGACCGCTCGCCTCCCTGTGGGTGGTGGCCGGTTCGCTGATCGCCGGCAGCGGACTCATGTGGGTCGCCGACCACGTCGGCCGCCACAAGCGCGGCGAGGACGACACCGACCTGCGCGACACCATGATCGTCGGCTCGGCCCAGATCCTCGCCCTGCTCTTCCCCGGGTTCTCCCGCTCCGGCGCCACCATGTCCACCGCCCTGATCCTCGACCTCGACCGGGTCGCCGCCACCCGCCTCTCCTTCTTCCTCGGCATCCCCGCCCTCACCGGCGCCGGCCTCTACGAACTCAAGGACGCCCTCGGCAGCGGCGTCGACCCCCTCCCCGTCGCCGTCGGCACCGCTGTCTCCTTCGGCGTCGCCTACGCCTCGATCGCCTGGCTGCTCAAGTACGTCGCCAAGCACTCCTTCAACGCCTTCGTCGTCTACCGCATCGTCATCGGCCTCCTCCTGATGGGCCTCCTCGCCACCGGCGTGGTCAACGCCTGACCTCCTGGCCCGGGCCGTGGAATCCGGATGACACGGCCCGGCGGCACCTGCAGAATGCCGACCGTGACCGAGTCGGTTCCGGTGCGAGAGGGTGTGCAACCGGCATGAGCGTCTCCGACGTTCCATCACCCTGGGCGCCCCGGCCCTGCGCCTACTGCGGGGCGGTGTACCAGCCGGGAGGCCGGGGCAACGGTGGCTGGTTCCACTTCAGAGTGGTCGCGGTAGAGCGCCGGAACGACGGCCGGGCCAGGATCTCCGGCCACTGGCGGGCGGGCGACTGGACGGACGGGATGCCGCTCGTCCTCGCCACCCGCAACGGCCCACGAACGACAGTCCTCGGGGCAACCATGGAACCGCCGCGCAACAACGCGTGCGAGGCCGGCGGACAACGCACCCTGCTCGTCCCCGACCTCGGCCCGCTCGAACCGACCAACTGCATCCACGCCGCAAGGTGACACACCCCGAGCACCCGGGACCTGCCACCCCCGAGGCCGCATCAGCGCCGGGCGGGGCGGCGGGTTCCGGTGACCTTGGAGGCGGGGAGGCGGCCGGCCTTGGAGGTGCCGTGGAGGGTGTCGCCGGTGACGGTCAGGTCGAAGGCGAGGTTGAGGCGCAGGGGCTTGGTGACGGCCTGTTTCCAGGTGAGCCGGTCGTCGTCGAGGACGAGGTCGGTGAGGGGCACGTCCTCGCCGGCGCCGTGGGCGATGCCGGTGAGGGTGCCGCCCTGCTCGCGGAGGTCGACGACGGCGTCGAGCCTGCCGATGGGAGTGGCGATGGACAGGTCCCAGGTGCCTGCGACGGACATGGTGAAGGTCTCCTGACGGTGTGAAGGGGAGGGCGGACGAGGGAGCGGAGGCTCAGAGCGTGCTGGGCACGGGGCCCTTGGCGGGCCAGACGGTGCCGCGCCGCTCGTGGGCGAAGAGCTCTTCGACGGCGTGCGCGACGCGGGGGCCCACTTCGCGTTCGAGCAGGTAGAGGCCGAGGTCGAGCCCGGAGGTGACGCCGGCGCCGGTGATCAGGTCGCCGTCGTCGACGATCCGGGCACGGACGGCGTGGGCGCCGGTGGCGTCCAGCAGGTCGAGGCCGAGGTGGTGGGTGGTGGCGTGGCGGCCTTCCAGCAGGCCGGCCAGGGCCAGGACGAGCGAGCCGCCGCAGACGGTGGCGACGGTGGTGTCCGGGTCGTCCATCGCCTGCCGCAGGAGTGCGGGGAGTTCGGTGGTGAGCGTGCGGCCGAGCAGCACCGGGATGAACTCGTCCTGCTGCCGTTCGCCGGCGCCGATCTCGTCCTCCGGGACGTCGCCGGGTTCGCCCACCCGCCCGGAGGCGCCGGGTACCAGCAGCAGGTCGGCCCGCTGCAGGTCGACGGCGCCGGCGGCGCGCAGGGCCAGCCCGCCGGTGCCGCTGACCACGTCGCGCGGGCCTTCGGCGGAGACCAGTTCGACGGTGACCGCGCCGTCGGACGCCGAGCCGCCGGCGTACAGCACCTCGTAGGGGGCGATGACGTCGAGCGGGTCGAAGCCGTCGAACAGGACTACCTGGACGTGCATGGGGGGCTTCCTTCGGGGTCGTTCGCGATCGGACGCTCCGAAGTCAACCGTCCGACGGTGCGGTCGCCCAGTGGCGGGAGTGACGGCTTTCAACGGGAAAGTGACACCACCGCCAGGACCTTTCCGACCTGCAGGTTCCTGCGCCGGCGGCTGTGGTCGGCGTCCGGCGGGGAGGTAGGTTCTGGCCATGCACACCGTTGCCGTACTCGCGCTGGACCGGGTGATCCCGTTCGACCTCTCCACGCCGATCGAGGTCTTCTCCCGGACCCGGCTGCCCGACGGGCGGCCCGGTTACCGGGTGCGGGTGTGCGCCGAGCGCGAGGAGGTCGACGCGGGGGCGTTCACCCTGCGTGCGCCGTGGGGGCTGGAGGGTCTGCGGGGCGCGGACACGATCGTCGTGCCGGGCGTCGCCGACCCGGCGGCCCCGCTCTCCCCCGCCGTGCACGACGCGCTGCGCTCGGCCGCCGCGGACGGCACCCGGATCGCCTCGATCTGCGTGGGGACGTTTCCGCTGGCCGCCACCGGGCTGCTGGACGGGCTGCGGGTCACCACGCACTGGCGCGCGGCCGGGCTGCTGGCCGCGTCCCGTCCCACCGTGGAGGTCGACCCGGACGTCCTGTACGTCGACAACGGCCAGTTCCTCACCTCGGCGGGGGCGGCGGCGGGCCTGGACCTGTGCCTGCACATGATCCGCCGCGACTACGGCTCGGCGGTCGCCGCCGACGCCGCCCGGCTGTCGGTGATGCCGCTCGAACGGGAGGGCGGGCAGGCGCAGTTCATCGTCCACGACCACGCGCCCACGCCGCAGGGGTCCGAGCTGGAGCCGCTGCTCGGCTGGCTGCGGGAGAACCTGGCCCGGGAGCTGACCCTCGCCGACATCGCCGAGCGGGCGGGGACGAGCACCCGCACCCTGATCCGGCGGTTCCGCGACCAGACCGGCACCACGCCGCTGCAGTGGCTGCACCGCGCCCGGATCCGCCAGGCGCAGCACCTGCTGGAGACCACCCGGCACCCCGTGGAGCGGATCGGCGGCCAGGTCGGCTTCGGCTCGCCGACGGCCTTCCGGGACCGGTTCAAGCGCACCACCGGGGTCAGCCCGCAGGCCTACCGGCGTACCTTCGGCTGAGCCGGGGGCACGCCTTCGGGTGCACGCCTTGTGAGACCTATCGTTTTTCGATAGCTTTCCATCGCAAGTCGATGGAAAGGAAGCGCTGTGGGAAGACTGGCAGTGGGTGCGCTGCGCACCGTGCTCGCGGTGGTGTTCACCGGCACCGTGCTGGTGCAGGTGCTGATGGCGTGGGTGCTGATCAGCGGAAGCGATCCGGAGGACGGGTCGATTCCACTGACCGCGTTCCGGGTGATCACGATCGTGGGCCTGCTGACGGCCGAGGTCGCCCTGGTCTGCGTCTGGCAGCTGGTGGGGATGGTGCGGCGGGGAACGGTGTTCTCCCACGCCGCGTTCCGGTACGTCGACGGCGTGATCGGCTCGATCGTGGCGGCCGCCCTGGTCTGGTTCGCGGTGACGGCCGTCAACGCGCCGGGCCAGCGCGAGGACCCGGGCGTGACCGTCATCATGGCCGGGATCGGTGTGGCGATCCTCGGGGTCGCGCTGATCGTGCTGGTGCTGCGGATGCTGCTCGCCCAGGCCGTCGCCCGCGACGTCGAGGCGACGCGGATGCAGGCCGAGCTGGACGAGGTGATCTGATGCCGATCGCCGTCGACATCGACGTGATGCTGGCCCGGCGGAAGATGTCCGTCGGCGAGCTCGCGGACCGCGTGGGGATCACGCCCGCCAACCTGGCCGTCCTCAAGAACGGCCGCGCCAAGGCGGTGCGCTTCGCGACCCTCGCCGCACTCTGCGAGGTCCTCGAGTGCCAGCCCGGCGACCTGCTCCGCTGGGAGGCCGACGTGGACGTGGACGTGGCCGTCGGCGACTGACCGACGCAGCCCCGGATCCGCGACCGGCGTGACGCCGCGGACCCGGGGCCGTCGCACGAGTACGGACGGCACGGGCCGCTGCTCGTTGTCGGACCAGCGGGGCCCGGGCGGGTCGGCGGCTACAGACCCGCCCGGTCCAGCAGCCGCTCCATGTGCTCGCGCGGAAGGAACGGTGAGGCCGCGGCGGCTTCTGCGACGCGCTCCGAGGAGTCGGCGAGGAGACGGAGCAGGGCCGGCAGCGGGAGGTTGCGGTGGGGCGCGACCGCGCGGCGGACGCGGTCTTCGGGGTCGGCGGCCAGCTTCTCGGCGAGTTCCGGGGGCAGATCCGGATCGCGGGGTGCGAAGGAGCGGAGCCGGGTCTCGGGGTCGGTGGCGAAGCGGCGCAAGGTCGCCGGCGGGAACGTCAGGACCTCCCTCTCGTCCCACCAGAACGTGAACTTGTCCCCCCGGGGCCGGTAGCGGCGCTCGATGCTCTCGGCGGTCGCGGGATCGACCAGGTGCGGGGCGGTGTGCGCCATCGTGAGGCGGACCATCTCCTCTTCGTCGTCGAGCAGTCGGGCCACCGCGTCGGCGGGAAGGGCCTTGCCGGCAGCCGCGGAGACCCGGAAGCCGACGTAGGGCGAGTCGATGTGCGGCAGCGGATCGGCCGTCACCCAAGGCAGCCGAAGGATCCGCAGTTCCGTGGGCGCGAACGCGTTCTCGTACCACCGCAGGACCGTGTCGTCGTCCGCGTCGGGGTCCGGATCAGCCGTCGAGCGCGACACCTCGTGGACCGAGGCGTGGATCTGCGCCCGCACGTGCTCGGGCGTGTCCGGCCGGGCGAAGACCTTCACCCGGACGCTCAGGGCCGGATCGACCGCAAGGGCGTCGCGGGCCGACGGCGGCAGGTCGGGATGCCGGGCGAGCTCGGCGCGAACCTCGCTGTCCGGATCTGCGGCGAGCCGCTGCAGGGTGTCCGCCTCGAGAACGGCGTGAACGACCGCGCCCGCCCGGGTCACCGGGTCCGCCAACAGCGCCGGCAGCAGGTCCGACGGCGGCGTCGGATACGGCCGATGCGCGTAGTAGGTCGAACAGGCCGCAGCGCGGACCCCGGCCTCGGGATCGGTCAGCAGAATCCGGCGGACCGCCTCCGGCGCCTGTGGCCAGTGCCTCGCCAGCGCGGCGCGGATCGCGGGGTCCGAGTCGGCGGCGAGGCGGGACCGGAGGTCGGGCGGCGTCCAGTGGCCCTGAGCCAGGTACGTACGGACCCGTGGATCGGGATCGTCGATGAGCTGTTCCAGCATGCTCCGCGGTGCGCTCGCGGCACGGATCACCAGCGCGGCCCGCACCGCACCGTCCCGATGTGCGGCCAGTCGCATACGGAACCGGTCCGGCAGCCGCTCGTTGAGCGCCAGGCTGTGCAGGAGCCGGCCGTCGTCGATCGCGAGGATCTCGGCGATCATGTCCTCGGTGAGGTCCGGACGGTTCGCCACGTCCCCCGTGCCCCGCCGCCATGCGAACAGCCGACGAACCATGGAAGCCGGCAGGGCGGAATTCCTCGCCAACCCGTCCATCACCTTGTCGAGGTGGACCGGTGTCAGAGCGTCGGCATCCATGCGGGCCAGCATGCCAGGCGGGCTTCTGTGCGACGCCGGCGGTCAGCCGAGGGCGCCGGTGAGGCCGGTCAGGGCGAGGAACTCGGCGCGCGAACGGGCGTCGTCGCGCAGGGTGCCGAGCAGGGTCGAGGTGACGGTGCTGGAGCCGGTGGCCTGGACGCCGCGCAGGGTCATGCAGGTGTGCTCGGCTTCGACGACGACGCCGACGCCCTTGGGGTCGAGCTGCTGCTGCAGCCAGTCGGCGATCTGCTTGGTCAGGCGCTCCTGCACCTGCGGACGGCAGGCGAAGTACTCGACGACCCGGGCGAGTTTGGACAGGCCGAGGATCCTGCCGCCGGGCAGGTAGCCGACGTGGGCGGTGCCGACGAAGGGCAGCAGGTGGTGCTCGCAGACGGACCGCAGCGGGATCGACCGGGCGAGGACCAGTTCGTCGTAGCCCTCGTCGTTGGGGAAGGTGGTCAGGTCGAACGGGCGGGGGCTGAACAGTTCGGCGTAGGCGCGCGCCATCCGTCCGGGAGTGCCGCGCATGCCCTCCCGGGCGGTGGAGATGCCCAGGGCCTGTAGGAACCCGGCGGCCGCGCTCTCGGCCGCCGCGAGGTCGATGCCGTCGGCGTCGGGGACGACCCGCAACGCCGCCCCGGCCGGCCCCGACATCGGCACCGGCACCGGGCCCGGCACCGGTTCCGCCGCTGCCACCTGGAAGTCGTACATGTCCACCACCGCGCTCACCCGCTGCTGCGCCCGCACCTGCCGCTCACTGCGCACGACTCGACCCCTTCCCGGTTATTTCACCAACAAGTGTTGTCTTTATTCACTGCGGCCGTCAAGAGTGCAGGCCAGAGCGCCGCACGGACGGGTCGACCCGCGCCGGTAGGAGTTATCGTGGATGCGTGGCCAGCGATGAGAGTGCGACGACCGTGACGCCGACGGACGGGATCGACTCCGTCAGCGCCCTCGGCGAGGAGTCCCGGCGGCGGATGTTCACGTTCGTCCGGCGGGCGGGTCGGCCGGTGACCCGCGACGAGGCGGCGGCCAGCGTCGGCATCTCGCGCAAGCTCGCGGCCTTCCACCTCGACAAGCTCGTCGATGCCGGGCTGCTGCGCACCCACTTCGGCACGCCCGGCGCCCCCGACACCCCCGACGCGCCTCGCAGGGTCGGCCGCCGGCCCCGGCTCTACGAGCCCACCGACGCGCAGATCACCGTGAGCATCCCCGACCGTCGGCACGAGCTGCTGGCCGAGCTGCTGCTCGAAGCGGTGCTGGACGGGTCCGGCGAACAGCCCGCCACCGACACCGCTGTCCGGGTCGCGGGCCGGCGCGGGCGCGCGCTCGGCGGGGCGGACCGCGACGCCGCCCGCCCCGGCCGTCTCGGCGCCGAACGCGGCCTGACGATGTGTGAACGGATGCTGGAGGCGTACGGCTTCGAGCCGACCCGGGAGGCTCCGGCGGAGGTACGGCTGCGCAACTGCCCCTTCCACCCGCTGGCCGCCAAGGCGCCCGCCCTGGTGTGCGGCATGAACCACGCCTTCCTGACCGGCTACCTCGACGGACTGGAGGTCACCGGCGTCGAGGCCGTCCTCGACCCCACGCCGGGCGAGTGCTGCGTGCGGCTCCGCTCCGCGGCCGGCTGACGGAGCGTCGCACCCGCCCAACGGTAGGGTCGATCACCGATCACCGATCGGCGGAGCGACCGCCGGGCGGCTCAGCCCCCGTACACCGTCCGCGCGATGCGGACGAACTCGCGCACCGGAACGCTCTCCTCGCCCTCCCGCCAGGCGACCACCACCCGGCTCGGCGGCATGTCCGCCACCGGCACCAGCGCCAGCCCGGCGGCCGGTTCGTGGCCGAGCGGGGCGATCCCGACCGTGCCGCTCCACAGCACGGCCTGCAGGCACTCCTGGACGGCCCGGACCACCGGGCCCTCGCGCGGCTCGCCGCCGTTCCAGTAGGCCTGCCAGGCGGGGTCCGTCCCGGGCGGGAACTGGAACCACGGCCGCCCGGCCAAATCGGCCAGGGTCAGGCTCGCCCGTCCCGCCAGCGGATCGTCGGCCCGCAGCACCGCGCCCACCGGGTCCGCCCGCAGCTCACGGACCGCCAACCCGTCGGCCCCGAACGGGCCGCGGGTCAGCGCGACGTCCACCCGCCCGGCGCGCAGCCCGCAGGTCGGATCGGTCAGGTCGGTCTCCCGGATCCGCACCTCCACGCCGGGGTGGCGCCTGCGGTACTCGGCGGCGAGCCGCGTCACCGCCGGGTCCGAACTGTCCCCCAGCAGCCCGACGGTCAGCACGGCGGGGCCGGCCGCCGATGCCACCCGCCCGCGGATCCGCGCGGCCCGCTCCAGCAGGTCCCGCGCCTCCGCCAGCAGCACCTCACCGGCCGGCGTGAGCGCCACGCCCGCCGCCGACCGCAGCAGCAACTGCGCCCCGAGGTCGTCCTCCAGGCGCCGGATCGCCCGGCTCAGCGGCGGCTGGCTCATGTGCAGCCGGACGGCGGCCCGGCCGAAGTGGAGTTCCTCTGCCACCGTCACGAAGTACCGCAGCGTACGCAGCTCCATGCAGCCACGATACCCGTACGGTATCGGCTGCCCGGAACGGGTCTTGGACACCCGGCCCGCCCGCGCGATCGGATCGGGTCATGACCTTCGCAACCTGGATCCTGGCCGGGCTCCTCGCCGTCTTCTACCTCTACGCGGGCGGCGTCAAGCTGCTCCGCAGCCGCGAGCAGCTGCTCCCGATGATGGAGTGGGTGGACCGCACCCCGATGCCCGCCGTGCGGGCCATCGGCCTGGTCGAGGTGCTCGGGGCGCTCGGCCTGGTCCTTCCCCCGCTGACCGGCATCGCGCCCTGCCTCGCGGCCGCGGCGGCGGCCGGATTCGTCCTCCTCCAGCTCGCCGCCACCGGCGTCCACCTGGCGCGCGGCGACCGCCGGATCGCCCTCAACGCGGTCCTCCTGCTCGCCGCGGTCGCCACGCTCGCGCTGGCCGCCCGTACCTGGTGCTGAGCCTGCTGCCGCACTTGGCGCTGAACGGCGTGCCCCGGGGTCAGCCTCCGGTCGCCCACTGGTGGGCGCTGCCCCGGTGGACCGCGGCGTAGACGCGGTCGCGCAGCAGGTTGGCGTCGTGGTCGGTGAGGGTGCGGCCCAGGTGTCGCAGGACGACCTTCAGCAGGACGTTCTCCTGGTCCCGGCGGGCTCCGAGCCGTTCCAGGGCCTGCAGGGGGAGCTCGGCGCACGGTGTCCGGGCGAGGATCTCGACCGACTCCACACAGTCGGCGTCCGCCCCCAGCGCGTCGCGGACCCGGTCGCCGAGGTCCTCGGCGAGGTCGTCGCGGTCGACGGCGACCGACAGGTCCCGGCGGATCGCCGGCATCGCGGAGACGGGCCGGTACGGGGCGAGGTCGGCCATCTGGGCGGCCACCGACGGCTCGGCCGAGCGCAGGACCCGGATGTCCGGGATGTTCTTGAGCAGCATCAGCATGCGGTCCAGCCCCATGCCGAGCGCGAGGCCGCTCCACGAGGCGTCCAGGCCGGCCCGTTCCAGCACCCGGGGGTGCGCCAGACCGCACTCCGCCACTTCGATCCACTCGCCGTCGCGCTCCACGTCCACCTGGCGGCCGGAGCGGGTGTAGGGGTGGACGCGGTCCTCGTGGCGGTGTGCGGCGCCGGGGAGGACCGCGGTGACCAGGGTGGTGACCATGTCGTCCAGGTCGGCCGTGGTCATGGGGGCCGGGCGGCGGGTGAGCCGCCACAGGTCGAGCTGGTGGGGGGTGCCGGTGTGCAGCCGGTCGATGCTGTCGCGCCGGTAGACCAGGCCGGGGCAGACCAGGAGCACGTCCTCGGCCGGGTCCGGGTCGGCGGCCAGCGCGCGGAGTGCGGCGGGGACCAGGGCGCTGGAGTGGCTGCGCAGCATGGTCCGGTCGTCGACGTAGCGGGTGTAGCGCGCGTCCCGGGTGATGTCGTCGGGGCGGTAGCCGAGGTTGTCGTAGTTGTCCTCGACGCTGACGGTCCGCTCGCCGCGGCACCGGCGGACCTCGCAGCCCCAGCGCTGCGCCAGGGCGTCGACCGCGCGGTCGAGGACGAGTTGGAGGGCGTGCGGTCCGGCGGCGGGGTCGGTGAGGTCCCGGACGGACAGGTCGTGCGCGAGCTTGTCGGCGGAGAGATGGGCGGGCATGTCGGCCTCCTGGCCAAGGGCGGTGACGGGGGTGGGTGAGACCCCCCGGCCCCTGGGCCCGGCCGCTCGGCGGTCGGCCCGCTCAGCTCCGAAGACGTGGCGAGGTCCGACCCCTGCGGCGCCCATCGGGGGCCGGGGGGCCGGTAAATCGGCGAGAGATCGCTACGACGGCCACATCGGCAGCATAACCGTAGGCCTCCGTCGTGCCCCGTCGTTTTTCGGTGCCCGCGCGGGCGCCCCGCCGCCGGAGCGGCGGGGCGGGGCGACGCGTCAGTTGCGGTAGCGGTACATGATGCGTCCGCGGGTCAGGTCGTACGGGCTGAGTTCGACCAGGACGCGGTCGAACGGGAGGATCTTGATGTAGTTCTTGCGGATCTTCCCGCTGATGTGGGCGAGCACTTTGTGGCCGTTCTGCAGTTCCACCGTGAAGGTGGCGTTGCGCAGGCATTCGAGGACGGTGCCCTCGATCTCCAGGCCCTTGGCTACTCGTGGCAAGGCGTCTCGATTCTCTGGTGCGGGGTGAAGGGGTGTTCGGCGGTGGGCGGGCCGACGGGAGTCAGCGGCGCACCAGTTGCAGGGTGTGGCCGGCGCGTTCGGCGCCGAGGCTCTCGAACAGGGCGGTGGCGGCGGCGTTGGACCGGTCCACCTCGGCCCACGCGGTGGGGACCCCGGCGTCGTGCAGGGTGTGCAGGGCGTGGGCGAGCAGGGACCGGCCGATGCCGTGCCGCTGGTGGGCGGTGCGGACGGCGAGCAGGCCGATCCGGGCCCGTCCGCGGACCCGGACCACGCGGACCAGGCCGGCGTACCGGCCGCGGTGGACGGCGACCGCGTACAGCGACGGGTCGACCAGGGTGTCCCCGGGCGGGCCGGAGCGGAGTTCGGCGGGCATGGTGTGCCAGCCGGGGCCGGCCTCGACCTCGGCGCGCACGGCCCGGTCGAGGGCCCGCAGTTCGGCCTCGTCGGCCGTCCCGGCGGGTAGGATCGTCACGTCCTCGGCCGCCGGCCGTCGCGGTGTGCCGGCGGTGGGCAGGAGGTACTCCCACTCCCGCCGCTCGGGGGCGAACCCGGCCCGCTCCCAGCGGGACGTCAGGTCGCCGTCGTCGCCCGCGACGACGGTGCGCAGCGGGCCGGGCAGGGCGGTGAGCATGGCGTCGGCGAGCGGCGCGAAGGCCGCGTCGTCCCAGACGTCGATGCTGACGAACCGCCGGCCGTCGGGGCGCGGGGAGAGGTCGCCGTGGCCGACGACCAGGTCGCCCGCCCGGGCCTGCCAGCGGGTCTCGTCGACCCGGGTGACGGTGAAGGTGGTGTTCATGGCTTTCGCCTTTCGGGAGTGCCTGCGTTGTGGCGGGGCGCTCCCGATCGACACCTGGGTCAGTCGGTCACCGTGAGGGAAAGGGGGAGCACCCACCTCGATCCAGCTCTCATGGGTCACACCTCCTCGCGTCCTGTCACGGTGCCTCGAACCTTAGCAACCTCGCACCGCCCGTCCAAGCCGTTTCCGTGCGTGGGGGGGGGGGGGGGGGGGGGGGGGGGGGGGGGGGGGCGCGCCCCCCCCCCCCCCCCCCCCCCCCCCCGCGCACGGGTCGCGTCAGCTCCAGGGCTGGGTGACCAGCCAGCTGGTGTCGGCGGCCCAACTGGTGGTGCTGTCCCAGGCGTTGGATCCGCCGTTGGCCGCGATGTAGGCCTGGTAGGCGTAGTGGCGCAGGTACTTGGTCGGGTAGTTGGCCGAGCGGAAGGAGGTGCCGGTCCCGCTGTTGCCGGTGGTGGGGCAGAAGGTGGCGTCCTGGGCGAACAGGCTGCCTCCGTCGTCCGCGGCGAGGCGCAGTTCGAAGTTGAAGTGGCGGAGGAAGCGGCCGGGCCGGTCGACCGACTCGAAGGTGAGGCAGGAGCTGTTGGCCAGGCCGGCGCGGACGGTCCAGTTGGCGTCGGCCTTGAGGGTGGACGGGCTGGAGGCGGTGACGGCGGCGATGGCGACCTTGTCGTCCGCGTCGTCGTGGGCGAGGTAGTCGCCGGTGCAGCACGCGGTGGTGGCCCGCAGCGAGACCCGGGAGCCCGGGGTGAGCGACCCGGTGCCGGTGGGGGCGCTGCTGTAGCCGACGGCGGCGATGTTGGCCTGGACGGCGTTCTCGGTGGCGTCCGAGGGGTAGCCGGAGGTCATCACGCCTTCGTAGAAGGTGCCCGCCGAGCTCTTGCTGTTGTCGCCGCCGATGCCGAGGATGATCGCGCCCTCCTTGTGCATCGGGTTGTAGCCGGCCGCGTTGGGGCGCGGTCCGCCGTAGTACGTGGACAGGCCGCCCGACTGGGCGTTGCCCGCGCGGATCGCCCACTGGTTGGGGGCGCCCTTGACGATCGCGGTGAGGAAGCGGTGGGCGACGCTCGGGTCTCCCGCGTTGTAGCCGGGGTTCACGCCGGAGAACAGGCCGTTCTCCAGGTCCGCCATCACCCACGGGCCGGTGCCGGAGCCGTAGCCCCAGACCTTGCTGTCGCCGAAGTAGATGGCCTCCATGTGGCCGTTGCCGGTGTCGAGGTTGTTGGTCTCGGCGTTGCCGTAGTCGAAGCAGCAGCCGCCGTTGAAGTGCGTGCCGTCGAGGACGGCGTACATGCCTTCGGGCTGGTCGCCGGTGGCGATGCCGTTGGTGCGGTTGTTGCGGTAGCCGGTGCCGGGGGCGACGTAGACGCCGTACACCGGGTGGCCGCCGGCGGTGACCGGGGCCTCGACCGCGTTGGCCAGGTTGTCGGGACCGCCGGCCGCGCCGCCGGCGGGGGCCTGGGTGAGGTGGTTGCCCCTGCCGGTCTGGTCGTAGAGGACCGTGATCAGACAGCTGGTGCCGGCACAGAAGGCGTCCTGCGTCGCGGCGTTGGCGTAGCCGCCGGCGCCGAGCACGCCGATGTCCCTGGTGGCGCCGTCGGTGGCGCGCCTGACCTGGTAGAGCGCACCGCCGTACGAGCCGTAGAGCGCCCGCGTGGTGCTGTGCGCCGCGACGCAGGGCGTGCCGCCGGCGGCGTAGATGTCGCACGGGCCTTGGGTGGCGGCCTGTGAGGTGGCGGCCGTGCCGGTGAGGAATCCGGCGGTGAGGGCGGCCGTCAGGACGGCCCCGAGCGCGGTCCGCCGGGCACGGCGGATCCATCGGTGGACGGTCATGGAGAGCTCCTGCGCGGGTGGGTGGGGGGAGAGCGTTTGTTAGCGCTCACAATTTGCCCTGGACGGCCGCCTCGAGCGACACCCACTATCACCGCCTGTCGGAACGGCGTCAAGACGCCTCGCTCCGTCAACTTCGGTACCGTGAACCACTCCTGGGACATCTTGCTGTGAGCGCTCACGGACCGGCGGGGCCGTCACGCGGCCCCGGAGCTGCTCCCCGCCGACTCCCGGTACAGCGTCAGCTTCGGACGCACCGCCTGGACGTCCGGGACCGCGGGGATCACCGCGGGCACCAGGCCGAGCGCGGCCAGCTGCTCCACCGTGATCACCGACCGCACGTCACCGCCCGTCACCACGTAGCCCTTGAGGACGGCGTACTCGATCAGCACGTTGGCGAGCTGCGCGGACCAGTGCGCGCCGGCCCCGCCGAGGGCGATGTGGGCACCGTCCGCCATCGCCCGGACACCGTACTGCGGGGAGAGACCCGGTGGCGGACAGAGACCCGCGAGCCGGAAGGCCGTCTCCAGGCGCTCGGCGGTCTCCTCGCCGAGTGCGCGGAACCGCCTCAGCCGCTGCTCCTCGTCCTCCTCCAGCCCGTAATCCACCTACCGCTCCGTTCACCTGTCGTCACGTTCTGCATTCAAGGATCGGCACGCGGGGCTAGCATCGGAAGTCCCCCGCACTTGACACTTGCGGGTGTGGGACTCGGAGCTCTCAGGGGGATCGACCGTGCGACGTACCGAGCTTGACCCGTCGTCATCTCCGACGGCGGCGTTCGGCGTCCAACTGCGCAGGTCACGCGAGGCGAAAGGGCTCTCGCAGGTCCGCTTCGGGCGGCTGATCGGCTACAGCGACAGCTACCTGTCGTGTATCGAAAGAGCGGAACGCAATCCCACTCTCGTACTGGCCCAGCGGGCGGACGCGGCCCTCGACACCGGCGGCACCCTCGAGTTGATGTACTGGAACATCAGCCACACCGCCCTGTTCGAGGGCTTCCCGGAGTACGCCCAGCAGGAGGCCGGGGCCTCGGTGATCCGCATCTTCGAGTTGGGCGTGGTCCCGGGACTCCTGCAGACCCACGAGTACGCCCAGGCGCTGGAGGCCGGGGCCGTCGCCCGGGGAAGCGCCACCCGCCAACAGGCGGACGAACGCGTCGCCTTCCTGCTCACCCGCCAGGGCAGCATGGAGCGCAGGCCGCCGCCGCTGGTGCACGCCGTGCTGGACGAGAGCTGCGTCCGCAGCGCGGTGGGCGGGCCGGCCGTCCTCGCGCGCCAGTTGGAGCACCTGGAGCGCCTCGCCGAGCAGCCGGCGTTCATCATCCAGATCGCCCCGTTCGACCTCGGCGAGGGCCGGCCGTTTTTGCGCCCGGTGATTCTACTGACCCTGCGGGACGGAACCACGCTCGGCTACACGGAAACCCACCAAAGGGGTTACCTGGAGCGGGATATCACCACAGTGACGGAGTGGGACAGGGACTACGATCGGCTGCAGGTCGAGGCACTGTCCCAGGCGGCATCCCTTGCAGTGATCCGCCAGGCCCGGAAGGAACTGTCAGCATGATGTACGACGGCATCAACCTGAACGAACTGAGCTACGAGAAGAGCCGCTACAGCGGCAACGGCGGCTCGTGCGTCATCTGGTCCAAGGCCCTGGTCGAGTCCCACGGCCTCATGGTGGTCGGCGACAGCAAGGACCCGGGCGGGCCGAAGCTGGTCGTGCCGGTGGCCGCCTGGACGGGCCTCTGGGACGCCGTTGCCGCCGACGAGTTCAGCGGCGCCTGAACCCACGCGCGCCGCGTGCGCCGCGCACGAGCCGGTGCACGCCCGCGCTGCCGCGCATTCCGCGGCACAACCCCCTTGCACCACAAGGGAGATGGAGTGCCCGAACCCGCTGCCCCGGCGGGCGGGTGAGCGGTACGGTCTCCGGGACGACACGCTGACTTGAGGGGGAAGGCGATGTTGGCCGAGGAACTGGCGGCGCTGGCCGCGGCAGGTGGCACGGCGGTGGTGCAGGCGGCCGGAACGAGTGCCTGGGCGGGGCTGCGGAACCAGGTCGCCCGGTGGTTCGGCCGCGACGACGCCGACCGTGAGCAGGCCACGTTGGTCCGGCTGGACGAGACCGCGTCCGCCCTGGCCGCTGTCGCCGGCGACGACGGCCGGGGTGTGGCCGGGGCCCAGGAAGGGCGGTGGCAGGGCCGTTTCGAGAACGAGCTGGAGAACCTCGACCGGGTCGGCCGCGACCGGGCCGTGGACGAACTCCGGGCGCTGCTGCGGCAACTGGCGCAGGACCTCCCCGCCGCCGCGCGGACCGTCGACATCAGGTTCCACCACAACGAGGTCGGCGGGCCGGTGACGATCGTGACGGGCGACCACAACCGGACCGACGTCGGCGACGGCAGATGACCGCAGCCGATCCGGGCGGGCCCCGGGTCGATCTCACCGTCACCGACAGCGAGATCCACGGCCACCTGGTGGTCGTCCAGGGCGACAACAACCTCACGATCGTCGGGTCGGGCGCTGCCGCCTACCGGCTCGTGGAGTTCGACCCGCGCGCGGAACGCCTGGAGGCTCCCGATCCGGGGACGACTCGGGAGCCGGTGGACCGCCCGTCGCTGCTCCTGGAGGCCCGGCACGCCGTCGTGCCGTTCACCGAGCGCCCGCAGCGGCGCCGGCTCGAAGCCTGGCTTACCGAGGAGCCGGAGGTCCGCACCGGGGTGCTGCTCCTGCACGGCCCGGGCGGGCGCGGCAAGTCGCGGCTCGCCGCCGAGTTCGCCGCCGGCGCCCGGAAGAACGGGTGGACCGTGTGGCGGGTCGTCGAGCACGACCTGCCCACCGCCGCACCCGAGCCCCGGTCGGCGGGGCCGAACGGATGCCTGCTGGTGGTGGAGGACGCGGACCGCATGCCGACCGGTGACCTGGAGCTCCTGCTGGGCCACCGCGCGCTGCACCGTGGTCCCCGGCTCCGGGTGCTGCTGCTGTCCCGTTCGGCCGGGGCGTGGTGGCTGACGGTCGCCGGCAGGGTCTCGGGGAAGCCGGGCGCGACCACCACCCGGATCGAGCTGCCGCCGTTGGCCGACCGCCCCGAGAGCCGCGCCGACCTCTTCCGTCGGGCCGTCGTCGGCTTCGCCGCCCATCTGGGCCTGCCGCGCGAGCAGGCCGGTCGGATCGACCCTCCCGCCGGGCTGGCCACCGATCCCGACTACGACCAGCTGCTGACCGTGCACATCGCCGCGCTGGCGGCGGTCGACGCGGCCGTGCGCGGAGCGGACGCCCCGGCCGGCCCGGACGCCGCCTCCGCCTACCTGATCGCCCGCGAGATCGGCCGCTGGAAGGCGCTGCAGCAGCAGGACTCGCGGACGACGACACCCGTCGCCACCATGGCCCGGGTCGTCTTCACCGCGGCCCTCACCGGGCCGCTCACCCGGCCGGACGCCCACCTGGCCCTGCAACGGGTCGGGCTCGCCGACACCCCGGCGGCCGCGAACGCCCTCGTGGACGACCACCGGCTCTGCTACCCGGCCCGCCCCGCCGGCGCCCTGGAGCCGCCGCGCCACGCCCGCGTCCTCGAACCGCTGCACCCCGACCGCCTGCGCGAGGACCTGATCGGCCGCACCGTCCCGGCCGGCGGCACCGACGACGGGTACGTCGACGACCGGGACGCCGAGCACGACGGGACCGACGACGGTCCCCTGCCGGCGACCGCCTCCACCGACGGATTCGACCTGGCGCAGCTGGCGGGCGACTGGGCCCCGCACGCGGTCCGGCTCCTGCTCACGGCCGACGAGCGGCCGGCGCCCTGGACCCGCAGCGTGCTGACCGTGCTGGTCGAGGCGTCCCTCCGCTGGCCGCACCTCGCCACCGACCTGCTGGTGCCGCTGCTCACCGCCGAGCCCGGAGTGGTGCTCCGGGGCGGCAGCGCCGCCCTGATCGGCCTCACCGAACTCCACGCGCTCGGCCGGATCGACCTCGGGCTGCTCGAAGCCGTCGACCGGGTCCTGCCCGACACCCGCCACACCGACCTGGACGCCGGCGCCGCCGCGCTGGCCGTCCTCCTGACCCCGCACCGGGACAAGGGGACCACCGATCCCGCCGCGCGCGCCGAGCTGTTCGCCCGGCTGAGCCGGCGCCTGTCCGAGGCCGGGCGCCACCGGGAAGCCGTGTCGCCGGCGGAACGGGCGCTGGCCGCCCGCCGCACCCTCGCGCCCGGGGACACGGCCGGGGACACCGCCGGGGACACGGCCGACGCGGACCCCGCGCTGGCCACCGCCCTCGGCGCGCTCGGCCACCGCCTCGCCAACGTCGGGGAGTGGGACGAGGCGGTGGCCCGCACCGGGGAGGCGGTCGCGATCCGCCGCCGGCTGGCCGCCGCGGATCCGGCCCGGTACGAGGGCCACCTCGCGGTGTCCCTCACCAATCTCGGCGAACTGCTGGAACGCGCCCACCGGTGGCCGGAGGCGCTGGAGGCCACCGAGGAGGCCGTCGCCGTCCGGCGGCGGCTGCTCGCCAGAGCCACGGAGCCGGACCGGCCAGGACCGGAGCCCTCCCCCGAGGCCCTCGCCGAGACGGCCGCCGACCTCGCCTTCACCCTCGGCAACCTCGGCGCGCTGCTGGCCCACGCCGCACTGCAGGGCGCCCCGGAGCGATGGGCCGCGGCGGAGGCCGCGGCCGAGGAGGCGGTGCGCACCCTGCGGGCATCGGCCGCGGCGCACCCGTTCCGCCACGAGCCCGACCTGGTGCGGGCCCTGGCCAACTGCGGTGCGATCGTCGCGATGGCGGCCCGGAACGCGGGCGACCCTCGGGACGAGGAGGCCTTCCGGCACACCGACGAGGCCGTCCGGGTCCAGCGTCGCCTGAGCGAGCAGGGCTTCCGGGCGAACGGGCCGATGCTGCTCTCGCTGCTCGGCAACCTCCGCCTCCACCAGGTCGACCTGGGCCACGACGACCGGGCCCGGCGGGCGGCCGCGGAGGCCGAGCGCCTCCGGAGCAGGCTGGCGCAGCTCGTCCCGGCCGCCTACCTCACCGAGCCGCCCACCGGTCCGGCGGGCACGCAGGCGCCGCGCTTCGCCCTGCACCTGGGCACCCGGGCGGAGCTGGTGGCGGTGCCGGTGCTGCTGTGGCTGGACGCCTGGTGGCAGCCGAGGGACGAGCACGAGGTGGCCCCCGGCCCCGGCCGCGAGCCCCGTCGGGACGCCGGTCGGCCGGAGAACCCGTCCGGTTCCGGTGGCCCTGACGGTGCGGCAGCGGCCGCGCCCCCGACCGCCGTCGCGGTGCCGGGCCGTGCCCTCGCGGCGGTCGGCCCCCGGCCCGCCGGTGCCGGGGCGGGCGGTTCCGCCCAGGGCGGGGGCTCCTGGGCGGCCTCCGCGGTGCGGCTGCTCCGCGGGGTTCCGTCCGGGACCGGACCGCTGCCGCCTTCCTCGGCGGTCCAGCTGATCCAGGCCGCCCCCGCGGTCCGGGCGGCGGTGGCCGGGCTGACGGGGCTGGCGCTGATGGCGATGACCGCGCTCGGCGGCGACGCCCCGCGCAACGCGCGTCCGGAGCTCCCGGCGCCGTCGCAGTCCAGCCGGGCGGCGGCCCCCGCGCCGAGCGGCGCCGCCACCGGCGGCCCGACCGACTCGGCGAGCCCGACGGCCGGGCAGCCGACCGAGCAGGCGGTGCCGAGCGGTCCGCCCACCGAGCTGCCGTCCGACGACGCCTCCTCGGACGGCGGCACGCCCGGCGGCACCGGATCGCCGTCCGGAACCGGCGGTGCCGGCGGCACCACGGGCGGCGGCGCGACGGGCGGCACCGGCACCGGCACCGGCACCGGCACCACGGGCAGCAGCGGCAGCACGGGCTCGGGGACCGGCTCCGGCGGGTCCCCGGCCGCGCGGCCGCGCTGGGGCTACGCGTACATCAGTGCCGCCTCGGCCGGTGAGGCGCCGCTCGACGTGCCCACCAAGGTCGCACCCAGCTGGCAGTGGCCCACCGACGGGGTCCACAGCTGGGTGACCGTGACCCGCACCGCCACCGGCGACTACCGGGTGCGGCTGCCCGGGCTGGCCTCCGCCACCGGGATCGCCCACGCCACCGCCTACCGCACCGACTACCACGGCCGCACCTGCGCGGTCGCCGAGTACGGGCCAGCCGGGTCCGACGAGCTGGTCCGGGTCCGCTGCTTCGACCAGCACGGCGCGCCGGTCGACTGGTGGCACACCGTGTTCTTCACCGCGGGCACCGGCGGGGGGAGGCCGTACGCGACGGTGCGCTACGACGCCCCGGGCGGTCACAGCAGCCTCAGCCCTGCGGGCAACCCCGGAACCGTCAACTCGACGGGCGGGGCGGTCGACGTCCTGCGCGACGGCGTCGGCCGCTACCGGGTGCGGTTCGCGGGGTCGGCGTTCGCGGGCGACACCGGCCACGTGCAGATCACCCCGTACGGCACCGGCACCCCCGCCCACTGCCAGCCGGAGCGGACCACGCCGCAGGGCGGCGCGCTGGAGATCACCGTCGGCTGCTGGGCGATCGGCGACTCCGCGGTGGCGCAGCCGGCCGACTCCCCCTTCCTGCTGTCGTACGTGGACGGCGTGGGCCTGCACGGCGATCCGTCCGTCCCGGCGACCTACGCCGCCACCGCCGGGAGCCCGTCGAACCCGACCGTCGACTCCGCCCACTCCTACAGCGCGGACGGCGCCCGACCGTCCGTCAGCCGCCTGGGCGTCGGCCACTACCAGGTGTCCTGGGCGACCGGCGGCAGCTACGGCGGCAACGTGCAGGTGACCGCCGTCGGCGGGAGCGGCTACTGCTACCTGGGCTGGATCGGCGACTACCAGCACCCGCCCGCGCTCCCGGTCGACGTCTACTGCAACGGCCCGGCCGGCGGCCTGGCCGACTCGGCCTTCACCCTCGCCTACGTGCGCCGCCCATAAGGCGACGGAGTGCCCTCCGGGGCGAACGCGTGCCGGCAGGTGAAGGCGTGCGGCGCGGAGCCCCGGTCGTGGAGGTCTGCGATCAGGTGCGGCGCGCTCCGCGTCAGTCGTCGACCTCCGGTCCGGTGGACGGCGCGGCCGCGCGCAGGGTGTCGCGCACGGCCCGCAGCCGGTCGGCGGGGGCGCCGAGACCGTGCACGCCCAGCCGGGCCGCCTCGACGCCCGGTGCCCGGTGGACGGCGAAGGCGAGGTTCGCGGACTGGTGCACCATCCACTGGTGGTACGAGAGCAGTCGCAGCGCCTCTTCCCGGACAGCGGCCAGGTCGCCGTCGGCGGGCAGAACATGCAGCCAGCCGGCGAGCCTCGCGTAGTGCGCGGCCCGGCGTTGGAGGACCTCGGCCAGACCCGCCGGTACCGGACCGGGCTCGCCGCACGCGGCCACTGCCAGGTCGGTGGGCGCCTGCGCGGCGACGGCCTCGTCCAGGACCACGAGCAGCGCCGCCCGCTGATCGCCGAGGTCGCCGACGGCAGGCGGGCAGGAGCGCGAGCGGCCCACCCACCGGCGCAGCGCCGCCGGTCCGGCGTGCCGCCGCGCGAGCGGGGCTTCACCCACCGGTCACCTCCACAGTGCCCTTCCAGTGTGCGCCGCCCCCGCCGCCGCCCGGCGGGTCGCGGGTCGGCCCCGGCCCAGCGCCTCGGCGATCCGGACGAGCCGGTCCGGCTCGGCGATGCTCGGGGTCGTCGACGTGGAAGCGGCGGCCGACGGTGCGGGCAGGGCTCGGGAGCAAGTGGCGGGCACCGACGCTTCGTGGTCGACCTTGCCGCGGTGTTATCAATGACACATGGTCGACCAGCCCGACCGGGACCGAACCGGGTCGAAGGGGTCGGCGACAGCGAGGAGTCCTCTCCGGAGAAGTCCTCGGAGCGTCGCCGGCCAGGTCTTCCTGCTCCAGGTCGCGGTCGTGGTGCTGCTCGTCCTCGGTGCGATCCTGGCGCTGGTCCTGGAATCGCGGCGCGCCAGCGACTCGGAGGCCCGGAGTCGCTCGGTGGCCGTCGCCGAGACCTTCGCCCACTCCCCCGGCCTGCTCGCGGCGCTGCAGTCCCCGTCTCCGTCGGCGCTGCTCCAGCCGGTGACGGAGGAGACGCGCCAGCAGGCCGGTGTCGATTTCATCGTGGTCATGGACACCCACGGAACGAGGTACACGCATCCTCTCCCGGACCGGATCGGCAAGCAGTTCGTCGGGACGATCGGCCCGTCGCTGGCCGGCCAGGTCTACACCGAGAGCGTGCACGGTCCGCTCGGCCACGAGGTCCAGGCGGTCGTTCCCGTCAAGGCCGCCGACGGTTCGGTCGTCGGCCTGGTGTCGGCCGGGCTGAAGGTCAAGAACGTGACCTCGGCCGGCGACCGGCAGCTGCCGGTCATCCTCGGCACCGGTGCCGCGGCACTCGCGGTGGCCACGACCGGGACCGCGCTGGTCGCCAGGCGGCTGAAGCGCCAGACGCGCGGCCTGGGTCCGGCCGAGATGACCCGCATGTACGAGCACCACAACGCTGTCCTCCACGCGGTGCGGGAGGGCGTGCTCATCGTCGGGCAGGACAAGCGGCTGCTGCTCGCGAACGACGAGGCGAGGGAGTTGCTCGGACTGCAGGCCGACGCGGAGGGCAGGCAGCTGGACGAGTTGCAGGGCCTCGACCCCGACACCGCGGAACTGCTGTCGTCGGGCAGGGTGGCGACCGACGAGGTGCAGCGGGCAGGCGGCCGGTTGCTCGTGGTGAACCAGCGGCCCACCGACCGCCACGGCGGTGCGATGGGGACGGTCGCGACGATCCGTGACTCCACGGAACTCCTCGCGCTGGCTGGCAAGGCCGAGATGGCCGGCAACCGCCTCGCGCTGCTCTACGAGGCCGGTATCGGCGTCGGCACGTCGCTCGATGTCGTTCGCACGGCCGAGGAGCTGGCCCGGATCGCCGTTCCCGGCTTCGCCGACTTCGTCACCGTCGACCTGGCCGACCCCGTCCTGCACGGCGACGAGCCCACGGGTGCGGGGCTGAACCTGCGCCGGGTGGCCGTCAACGGCATCCGTGAGGACCATCCCTTCTACCCGCGCGGCAAGCTGATCGACTTCGTCCCTTCCACACCCCAGGCCCAGGGCTTCGGCAGTGGCCGGTCGCAGGTGGTGCCCGACTTGTCGGTCGCCCACGGCTGGCAGGCCCAGGACCCGGAATGGACCCGCCGGATCATCGACTACGGTGTCCACTCCCTCATCACCGTTCCGGTGGCCGCCCGCGGCATCATCCTCGGTGTCGCCGCCTTCTGGCGGTCGCAGAAGCCCGAGCCGTTCGACGACGGGGACCGGTCGCTCGGCGAGGAACTGGTCGCGCGGGCCGCCGTCAGCATCGACAACGCCCGTCGCTACACGCGCGAGCACGCCATGGCCGTGACCCTGCAGCGCAGTCTGCTGCCGCGTGCCCTGCCGGAGCAGAGTGCCCTGGACGTCGCGCACCGCTACCTGCCCGCACAGTCCGGAGTCAGCGGCGACTGGTTCGACGTGATACCGCTGCCCGGCTGCCGGGTCGCCCTGGTCGTGGGCGACGTGGTCGGCCACGGGCTGCACGCGGCGGCCACCATGGGCCGTCTGCGCACCGCCGTGCACAACTTCGCTGCCCTCGACCTCCCGCCCGACGAGTTGCTCGGCCAGCTGGACGAGCTGGTGAACCGCATCGACCTGGAGGAGAGCGACAGCGAATCCGGGATCGGCGTCACCGGGGCCACGTGCCTCTACGCGATCTACGACCCGGTCTCCCAGCTCTGCAGCATCGCGAGAGCAGGGCACCCCGCACCCGCGCTGGTCCGTCCCGACGGCAGCGTCGTCTTCCCCGAGCTCCCCATCGGCCCACCGTTGGGAGCGGGCGGCATGCCGTACGAGACGGCGCAGGTGCACCTGGCCGAAGGCACCCAGATCGTCCTCTACACGGACGGCCTGGTCGAGGAGCGCACGCGCGACTTCGACGTCGGCATGGAACTGCTGCGCGAAGCGCTCTCCCACCGCAACCGGCAGCCGGAGGAGAACTGCCGGGCCGTGCTCGAAGCCCTGCTGCCGGACCGGCCGCAGGACGATGTCGCGCTGCTGATCGCCGAGACCCGGGTGCTGGGTGCCGAGCGGGTCGCCGAGCGGGAGGTGCCCTCCGATCCGGCCGCCGTCGCCG
The DNA here is from genome assembly GCF_043200835.1 of Kitasatospora sp. NPDC048365. Classification (NCBI taxonomy): domain Bacteria; kingdom Bacillati; phylum Actinomycetota; class Actinomycetes; order Kitasatosporales; family Streptomycetaceae; genus Kitasatospora; species Kitasatospora sp. NPDC048365. The sequence goes on along the minus strand of NZ_JBICYJ010000005.1, from coordinate 95,654 downwards.
ATGTGCGGGCATGGATCACCGCGACGCTGGAGGAGTGGGGCCTGGCCGATCTGACGTTCGCCACGGAGCTGGTCCTCAGCGAACTGGTCACCAACGCCATCCGCTACGGTTCGCCACCGGTACGGGTGCGGCTGCTGCACGACCGCAGCCTGATCTGCGAGGTGGCGGACGGCAGCAGCACCTCCCCGCACCTGAAGTACGCGGCGACGACGGACGAGGGCGGCCGCGGGCTCTTCCTGGTGGCCCAGCTCACCGAGCACTGGGGCGTCAGGTACACCTCGCAGGGAAAGATCATCTGGGCGGAGCAGCCCCTGCCCGCCTCGGCCGGAATCCCGAACGGCAGGCGGCACGAACCCTCGACGGCCGTGCACGTGCCGTAACGGGCAGAGCCCTGACTCGCTCGGGGCGGTCCGCACCGGCCGGTTCCGGGCCGGTTGCGGCCTCTCCGCTCCCCGCGTGCCGGAGAGGCCTCCGCGACCGCCCTCAGTGGGCGGGGGCGGCCTGGCTGGCGACCAGGTCGCGGTAGGGGGTGCAGCGGGCCAGCAGGGTGGAGTGGTCGCCGGCGTCGAGGACGGCGCCGCGGCCCATCACCACCACGTGCTGGGCGTCCTGCACGGTGGAGAGCCGGTGGGCGACCACGATCACGGCGCGGGTCGCGGCGAGGCGGCCGACGATGGCGCGGAAGCGCTGTTCGTTGAGGCCGTCGAGCTGGCTGGTCGGCTCGTCGAGGAGGATGATCTCGGCGTCCGAGAGCAGGGCCCGGGCGAGGGCCATCCGCTGCCGTTGGCCGCCGGAGAGGTCAGCCTCGCGGCCGATCGGGGTGTCGAGGCCCTGCGGCAGGCGGGCGATGTCCTCGGTGAGTCCGACGGCGTCGAGCGCGGCGGCGAGCTCGTGCGGGTCGGCGGGGGTGCGGCGGCCGAGTTGGAGGTTCTCCCGGACGGTGGCCTCCAGCAGGGTGAACGCCTGGTCGACGTAGGCGATCCGGGCGCGCAGGGCGTCCAGCGGCCAGTGGCGGGTGTCGTGGCCGAGGACGGTGATCGACCCGGCGGACGGCTGGATGAACCGGTCGATCAGGGCGAGCGTGGTGCTCTTGCCCGCGCCGGAGGAGCCGACCACGGCGGTCAGGCCGGTGCGCGCGGTGGTGAAGGAGATGCCGCGCAGCGCGGCGTCGGCGGCGCCGGCGTGGGTGTAGCTGACGCCCTGGAAGACCACCGAGGGCGCGTCCGGGACGGGCGCGGGGACGGGCAGCGCGGCGTCCTGCGGGTCGGCCTCGGGCGGCAGGTCGAGCAGGTCGTTGCAGCGGTCGCGGGCGGCGAGGCCGGCCTGCAGGCGGCCGAAGCCGGTGGCGAGGGTGCTCACCGACGGCACGGTCTGCAGCAGGTAGAGCAGGAACGCGGCGAACGCCCCGACCTCCAGGTCGCCGGCGGCCAGCCGGGCGCCGCCGGTGAGGATCACGGCGATCATCGCGAACTGGTTGCCGAGCGTCAGCACCGCCGGGACGAGCGCGCTGAGCCGCGCGCCCTCCAGCGACACCACCCGCAGCTCCTCGGCGTCGGCGGCCAGCGCCCGGGCGGCGACCGGTTCGGCGCGGTACGCCTTGACGGTGGTGAGGGCGTCCAGGGTGGCGGTGTAGCGCTGGGCGATCCGGCCGACGGCGTCCTGCTGGCCGGTGACGTTGCCCCGCATCCGGCGCAGGATCAGCAGGACCAGCACGGTGAGCACGGCGAGCGCGCCGACCGTGACCAGGGTGAGCACCCAGTCGATCCACACCATGACGAGCAGGGTCGCCCCGACGGTCAGGGCGGCGAGCGGCAGTTGGGTGGCGACCTCGACGACCTGGCGCAGCAGCAGCGCGTCGGAGGTGATCCGGGCGGCGAGGTCGCCGACGCCCTGGGCGCGGACGACGGCCAGCGGCAGCCGCAGGCTGTGTTCCATCAGGCGGATCCGCAGCCGGTAGGTCATCCGCTCGCCGATCCGGGCGAGCAGGAAGCCGGAGGCGGCCTGGCTGAGCGCGCCGGTGAGAGCCGCCACGCACATCGCCAGGACGGCGGGGCCGAGCGGGTGGTGTTCGGAGAATTCGGCGATGATCTCCCGGACCAGCAGCGGCAGGACGAGGCCCGCGCCGGTGGAGACGAGGGCGAGCAGCAGGGCGAAGGCGAGCCTCAGCGGGTGGGCGGTGAGTTCGCGGCGCAGGCGCAGCCGCGGAGGTCCGGGGACGCGGGGGGTGGTCCGGGGAGTCGGGGCGGCGGCCACGGGCAACCTCTCTGCTGGACGTGGATCGGGCCGCAGCGGTCGGCTGCGGCCCGGGTACCGGCCGGGCCCGTGGTGCGGCGGGCCCGGCCGGCGTGTGGTGCCTGTCTGCGCAGCGTGGCGCAGGGTCAGATCACAGGCAGAGCAGGGTGCTGACGGTGCTGGTCCCGCAGTTGAGGACGCTCAGGGAGCTGGTGCTGGCGAGGGTGTCGTCGATCGGGGCCGCCTCGGTCTCGGGCAGCTCCATGGTCTGGAGGTCGAGGATCGCCATGACGTTCTCCTTCTCACTGGTGTGACCCACCCGGCCGGACGGCCGGGAGTTCGGTGGGGGCGCGCCGCACGGGCGCCCGGGGGGTGTGGCGTACGGTCAGTTCGCCGCGGCGGTACCGGTCCAGGGCAGGAACGGGGTTCCGGCCAGGGCGGTGCCGAGGGCGAGCAGGACGCCGGCGGATCCGGTGGCCAGGTCGGCGGAGAGCCGCAGCAACTGGTCGCCGGGGAAGGCGGGGTGGCCCTGGTAGGTGACCTGGTGCAGGGTCAGCAGGGCGCGTTGGCGGTCGAGCAGCGCGGGCCCGTCCGGGTCGGCGGCGCGGTGGCGGGTGAGCGCGAGGTAGCCGATCAGTCCGGCGCGGCCGTTGAACAGGCCGGGCTGGATGATGAATTCGGGTTCCGCGGCTCGGCGGATCGCCGCCTCGTGCCGTCCGGTGGGGCTGTCGGGCCGGTGCGCGAGCAGCGCGTCGACGGCGAGTCCGATGCCGGCGCTCCCGGTCTCCAGGTAGGGCAGGACGCGGTGCCCGTCGAGCACTTGGAAGGTGCCGTCGGCCACGGGGGTGCACCGGTCGAGGTCGAGTTCGAGCAGGGCCTCGGCCTGGTCGAGCAGGGCGCGCTCCCCGGTGTGTTCGGCGAGCCGGACGAGGGCGAGGGCGGTGCCGGAGGCGCCGGCCAGCAGTCCGGCGCGCCGCCTGGGGTCGTCGCGGCCGGCCTTCTCCAGGTCGGCGGCCGCGGTGCGGACCAGGGCCAGTGCCTCGTCGAGGTACCGCTCGCTGCCGGTGGCGTCGGCGAAGTGCAGCAGGGCCAGGGCGATGCCGGGTGCGCCCGATGCCAGTGCGGTGCCCGGGTCTGCGGTCCGGTCGCGGTCCGGCGCGGTGAGGCGTTCGATCAGCCGCAGGGCCGTGTCGCGTTCGCCGAGCAGGTCGAGGACGTACGCGACGCCGTGGCCTCCGTGGTAGAGGCCGGGGGTGGTGCCGCGGGTGCGGGCGGCGTCGGCGAGCCAGCGGACGTGGTCGGGGTCGACGGGTGCGCCGGTGGCGTGCAGGGCGTACAGGACGCCGGCGGCGCCGTGGGCGATGCCGAGCCCGCCGAGGGTGAACTGGGCGACGTCGCCGGGGAAGAGCCGGTCGGTGCGTTCGGGGCTGGCCGTGGCGGCGATCCCGGCGGCCAGCGCGTCCCTGATCCGGGGCCAGTCCGCCTCGGGTGCGGCGAGCAGGGCCTTGGCCTCGGCGCGGCGCAGGCCGAGCGCGGGGCGCTGGGTGCGGCCGTCGTCCGGTGCGGCGCCGAGGTAGCGGCGGATCGCTTCGGTGTAGCCGGGCGGGACCGGGAAGCGGGCCTCGATGGCGTCGGCGAGTTCGGCGGCCTTGCCGGGGTCGAGCGCGGGCAGTTGGGCGAGCGGGTAGAACAGCCACAGCCGGACGGCGGCGAGCGCGTACCGGTCGACCTCCGTCCCGGTGTAGCCCTTGGGGGCGGTGAAGCCGGCGGCGCCGAGCGCCGGGCGGAGGAAGTCCTCCTCGGTGCTGGCCAGTTCGAAGTCGATGAAGCAGAGTTCGCCGTCCGGGCGCAGGATCAGGTTGCGCGGGTGGAGGTCGCCGAAGACCACCCCGCGGGCGTGGATGCCGGCCAGCGCCCGCTCCAGGCGGTCGACGACGGCGAGCGCGTCGCGGGTGTAGGCGGCGACGACGTCCGGGTCGGCGTCCGGGTGGATCAGCGGGTACTCGGCGGTCAGCCACTCGCTGAGGGAGCGGCCCTCCACGTACTCCTGGACCAGGAACTCGTGCTCCCAGGCCGTCAGCAGCCCGTGCTGGGCCGGTACTCCGGGCACGCCGGCGAGCCGTTCCAGGACGGCGTGCTCGTTGCGCAGCCGGGTGACCGCGTCCACGCCGCGCTGGTCGAGGCCGGCCAGCGGCCGGGCCTCCTTCAGCACCACCTGCGGTCCGTCGGCGCCGGTGGCGCGGCCCAGGTAGACGCCGCCGGCGTTGGAGAAGTGCAGGACCCGTTCCACGGTGTACGGCAGCCCGCTGTCGCGCTGGGCGGCCCGTGCCGCGACGGCGGGGGCGACGACCGGCGGCACCGGCGCCCAGTCGGGCACGGCGAAGCCCGGTCCGCGCACGTCCGGGACCAGCCGGCCGTCCGGGTGGGTCAGGGCGAGCACCCGCTCCCCCGCCTCGTTGCGGCAGTACTGCTCGGCGAAGCCCCCGTACCGCAGGTAGAGCGGTCCCTCGCCCCAGCGCAGGTCGCTGAGGATGTACGGTCCGCGCCGCCCGGCGAGCAGGGTGCCCAGGTCGTCGAGACATCGTTCCAGCGCCTCGTCGTCGACCGGGTAGATCGTGCAGAACTTGCCGCTGGCGCCGCGCGGGGCGTACTTGGAGTTCTGGACCTGGAGGATCGGCAGTCCGCGCAGGAACTTGAAGGCCGTCCGCTCCCGCAGGCAGTACGCGAAGACCGTCTCCAGGACCTCCTCCGCGTCCTCGGCGCACGAGGACACGTGGATCTTCCAGCCCTGCTCCGGCAGCCGCACCCCGGTGGGCCGCACGACGGCCCAGATCTCCAGGTCGCCCCGCTCCCAGCCCGCCGGCAGCGGGCGGGTCACGGCGGCGAACTCCTCGGTGGCGCCCCAGCGGCGGGGCGAGTCGTAGAAGTGCGGGTCTGCGTAGGCGTACGCCTCGTAGCGGTTGTCCAACGGAACCTCCTCGGCACGGGGGTGCGGACGGGGCCGTCAGCAGGCCGGCGGTGGGGGAATCTCCCCGCCGCCGGTGCGACAACCAGAAGTATTCAATCCCGATGAGTTCGTGGGCAACGGCGTACAGGACGCTATGTCGGCGGAATATTCACCACGGCGCGGGCCGCGACCCCGCTGCGAGCCTTGGCGCGGACACGTACGCCCCGCCGCCCCGCCGGCCCCGTCCGCCATCGACCGCGCGCCCCCGCCGACCGGTCGTCCGCACCGCTTCGACCTGCTACTTCACCCACCGCCCCGACCTCCGGGCGGGCATCCGGCGCCCGGGGCGCCACCGGCGCACGCACCATCGGCATTAACGGTTCCGCATGGTCCGATTCACCTGGAACCATTGTCGAATTTATGGAATGCCAACGAACAGACGCCCACGAATCGCATTCATGTTCGCATCAAAAAGCCATTGTCGACCGCCTCGGTGAGGCGCCTCGCCTCCCGCCCGCCCCCGGCCGATCCTGGAGCGAGCAGCCGGCTGCCGTGCCGGCGGACCGAGGAGGCCAGACCGTGAAGTTCGTTCAGATCATCGAGTACAGGACGAGCCGCATCGACGAGTTCGACGCCCTGCTGGACGCCTGGGTGGAGAAGAACAAGGGCAGGCGCCTGGCGTCCCGGGCGATGCAGACCCGCGACCGCGACAAGGAGAACGTGTACCTGAACATCGTCGAGTTCCCGTCGTACGAGCAGGCGATGGAGAACTCCGACCGCCCGGAGACCGCCGAGTTCGCGGCGCAGATGGCGGCGCTGTGCGACGGGCCGCCGGTCTTCCGCAACCTCGACCTGCTCGACGAGCGGAACTTCGAGGGCTGAGACGGACACGGGCCCGGCCGGCAGCGCTGCAGCCGCCGGCCGGGCCCGTACCCGGCGCCTCAGTACTCGTTCTTGATGACGAAGAAGGAGCCGCGGATGGTGCCGGCGAGCTTCGACTTCTGCCGCGCGAACTTGAACCGCGACACCAGCTCGTCCGGGACCTCCATCCCGTCGGAGAGCTTGAACCCGACCGCCCGCTTCCCGCCCTCCCCCAGGGTGTACATCACGTTGACCGACAGGCCGCTCTCGTAGAAGACGTAGGCCATCCGGATGTCCTCGACCTGGAACTCGGTGGCCTCCAACGGCCGCGACGCGATGACCAGGTCGCGCTCCTCCGCGAGGATCCGGTGCACCCGGTCGACCGTCTCCCGGGCCTCGTCCGCCGGCTCCACGGTGAAGACGTGGTCGTACTTGTTCTTGAAGTAGCGGGCCTCGTTCGCCCGCAGGCCGGCCAGCGCCTCCGCGACGGGCGACGACTCCAGCCCGACGGTCGACACGGTCTCGAAATCCACGGCGTAGGTCATGGCAGATCCCTCGTCCTCGGGACGGCACGGGTGCAGTACGGCGATCCTAAGCGGCACGCCCCCTTCCGGGGCGCAGCCGCCCACCCGGGAGTGACCCGCCGCGCAGGCCGCCGTCGCGGGCGCCGTCGCAGGCGCTGACTCCGGTCGCCGTTCCCGGCCGCCGTTTCGCGGGCGCAACCGGGCCGGTGCGGGCGGACGTCCTCCTCCCGTGCGAGCGGGGCCGCCGGGCTCCCGTCCGCCCCGTCCTGTCGCCGTCCCCGCAGTGGAGCCATGAACCACACCGCCTCACCACCCGCCCCGTGGCGCCGTACCCGCCGCTTCGCGCTCACCGCCCCGGCGTTCCTGGCCGCGGCCGCCGTGGCCTTCCTCGCACAGCGGCCGCTGCGCCACCACCGCGACGGATGGCACGCCTGGGCCGGGACGTTCAACGGCGTCGTCCTGGTCACGGCGGCCGCGCTGCCGTTCGCCGCGCTGGCGGTGTGGGCGCTGGCCCGCCGCCGACGGGCCGCCGGCGCGGCGCCACAGTGGGCCCGGCGCAGGTCGCTGGCCGAGGTCGGGATCGTCTACGGGACGGTACCGTGGGTCTGGATGATCATGCTGCCGGGCGCGGGCGCCGGTGTCGCGCCCCGCCGGATCAGCCTGCTGCCGCTGCGCGACCTGTTCGCGATCCTCACCGAGGGCTCCGCGGCGACGGCGACCGTCCAGATCGTCGGCAACCTGCTGGTCTTCGCGGCGCTCGGGTTCTTCGCACCCGTCCGCTTCGCCGCCCTGGCCTCGGTCCCGCGCGTCCTCGCCCTGGCGGCCGGCTGCTCCGTCCTGGTCGAGACCGCGCAGTACGTCCTGTGGCTGGACCGGGTCTCCTCGGTCGACGACGTCCTGCTCAACGCCGCCGGCGCCGGCCTGGCCGCCCTCGCCTCACGCCGCCGGTGGCGCACCCCGAACGCCACCCCGTGATGCCGGGTGGTCAGGTGTCCAGGCTGCGGGCCGCCTCGACGATCACCGCGGCCACCCGGGCGGGCTGGTCGACCAGGACGAGGTGGCCGGCGTCCGGCACCGCCACCATGGTGACCCGCGGGTTCGCCTCCAGCTCCCGGCGCTCCTCGTCCTTGAGGCCGATCTCGTCGTGGTCGCCGCGGACCACCCAGGCGCGGGCGCCCGAGTCCCGCAGGCGGGTCACCAGCGACGGGTGCCGGTCGAGGTAGGCGTAGTAGTGGTGAACGACCTCGCGGCAGAACGCGGGGTCGTTGTCGGCCATGTCCGCCGCCAGGGCCTGTGCGCGGTGCTCGGGGACGTGGTCCTTCAGCATGTCCTTCTTCATCGTCCGGGGCATCGCCTTCAGCATGGCCGTCCACGCCAGCGGGCCCAGTCCCGGCACCCGCCCGGCCCGGTCCAGGACGCCGAGGAACCTCGCCTCGTCCGCCCGCGAGAACGTCGGGGAGAGCAGCACCAGCGGGCCGCGGAAGAGCCCGAGGGCCGCCGCCTCGATCGCGACGTTCGCGCCCATGCTGTGCCCCACCAGCACCTCGCAGCGCCCGGCGGCCGCGACCTCGCCCATCCGCCGCGCGTAGCCCTCCATCGACAGGTCCGCCGGCGGCTCCGTCCGGCCGAACCCGGGCAGCGTCACGGCCACCGCGCCCAGCCCGGCCCCGGCCATCGCCGGTTGCGCCATCACGTCCGCGTAGAACTCGGTGGTGCACAGCCCACCCGGCAGCAGCAGCACCCGGCGCCGGGCGTCCTCGGGGCCCGCCCTGCGAACATCCAGACTCGCGTCCATACCCCCAACCCTCCGCCCGCGGCCCCCACCGCGCGACCGCCCGCGCCCCGGCACGGTCGATCTCGTGATTCGACCTCGAACGGAAGGGCGAAATCCCGGCGGGCGGGGGGCCGCCCGCGCCACGTTCACTCAGTCACATTCGGTCACGATTCATCCAATACGAAAAACCGCGTCTGACGCGTACCCTCCATCGACCTAGCCTGATCGACGGGCCTGACCTGACTGACCGTCAGGCCGTTTCGCTGATCCGAGGTGGAGAGAACCTGTGCTGAAAAGCCCGCGTCCGCCCCTGTCGATCCGTCCGCTGCGTGCCGTTGCGGCCGCCGCCCTGACCACCGCCGTCGTCCTGTTCGGCCTGGCCGGCACCGCCCCGGTGGCCGTCGGTGCCGCCGAGGACGGCGCGTCCACCGCTGCGGCCTCCGCGCTGGTGAAGAGCGTCCAGAACGTCACCCACCCCGGGGCGGCCACCGCCGACCACGGGGACACCGTCAACTGGACCGTCCGCTACCAGAACGGGGCGACCGGAGCCGCCGCCCCGGCCACCGTCACCGACCCGATCACGGGGGCGGGCAGCGCCCAGACGTACGTGCCCGGCTCGCTCCGCGTCCCGCCCGGCTGGACGCCGTCCTGGTCCACCGACGGCAGCACCTTCGCCGGCACCGATCCGGGCGCGGCGACGACCGCCGTCCGCGCCGAGAACCCGGCGGCCCGCGGTACCGGCACGAGCCTCGCCGCGCCGCTGCTCGCGCCGGTCCGGCCGACCGCGCAGTCCACCGGCGGCGACGGCTTCACGCCGATCCTGCACCGGACCGCGTCCGGGGAGGTCCAGGCGTGGAACATCTACCACCACGCCGGGCGCACCGCCCCGCAGGTGGTCTGCAGCAACCTGTCCTCCGGTCAGCCCTGCACCGGCGGGCCGTGGCCGCGCCCGCTGAACACCACCGCCGGCCCGCTCGGCAGCGGCGCCACCGGTGACATCGGCAGCCCGCTGACACCCCAGTACGTGCTCGACCCCCAGCACCCCGGCCAGGTCCTCTACCCGGCCGTCACCGCCGGCTCCGTCGGCGTCGGCTGCCTGGACCTCGACGCGCACGCCAACTGCGGCTACACCGCCCTCGCCCCCACCGGCACCACCCCGAGCAGCGCCAACAGCCTGGCCGGCCTGGTCCTCGCGGGCGACAACGTCTACGGCGTCGCCACCACCGGGCAGGTCCTGTGCCTGGCGACGGCCACCCGCACCCCGTGCGCCGGCCAGCCGTACGCGCCCGTCGTCGCCCCCAACCACGACCTGCCGAGCACCCCGAACGCCCTGTACCTCGGCGCAATGACGGTGGCGGGCGACAAGGTCTTCGCCTCCTCCTCGCCGCAGAGTTCCGGCTCCACCACCCCCGGCGCACCCGCCATCGGCTGCTTCGACACCGCCACCCTCACCGCCTGCGCCGGCTGGACGACCCCGCACCTCGCCGGGCCCAACGCCGGCTACTACGCGTACGACGCCTACACCGCGTACGACACCGCCGGGCACCCGGACGGCGTCTGCACCAGCACCGTCGGCGGCGCCAACATCCTGACCACCTGCTACGGCCTCGACGGCTCCGCGCACAGCGCGCCCGCCACCCTGTCGACGCTGTCCGGCGGGGTGCTCACGTTCAACCCCGAGACGGTCACCACCGCCGACGGCACGCGCAGCTACTTCCCCGTCTGGGGCGGCGGCGTGGCCGGTGCGACGGTCTGCCACGACTGGACCACCGCCGCACCCTGCGCGGGCTTCCCGCTGCCCGCGACCCACCCGGGCGTCAACGGCGGCGCCACCCGGGACTACGGCTACACCTACGACACCACCACCCGCTGCCTGATCGCCCTCGGCGACGCCGGCGTGCTGTTCTCCCTCGACCCGGCGACCGGCACGACCCCGTGCGTGCACAGCGGCGCCGCCGTCACCCTCAAGCCCGCCGACTTCTACTGCGACGGCGCCACCGGCCACGTCCAGGCCTACACCCGGGCGCGCCTCACCGACATCGACCTCTCGCACATCGACCTCGCCGCGTCCCGCGCCGTCGTCACCGACCCGGACGGCAGCACCGTCCTCAGCACGGCCCTCGCCGCGGACGGCACGGTCGACCTGTCGGGCATCCCGCCCACCGCGCACCCCGCGATCACCGTCACCACCCAGCTCGTCCTCACCGGCACCGGCGACTTCACCGCCGACAACCACCCCGCCCTCGTCGTCGAGTACCAGGGCGACGCGCCGCAGATCTGCTTCCGCACCACCGTCACGCCCGACTGCGCGACCACGGCCCTCACCAACACCGCGACCGGCACCGACGCCACCGGGGCCCTCACCTCCAACACCGTCACCACCGCCGTCGCGCCGGGCGCCGGCTGCCGGCCGCGCGTCAGCGTCGAGAAGGAGATCTGCGGCTCCGCCAACCCGCACGACTGCGCACCCGGCGGCCCCGGCCCCTGGGCCAAGACCAGCCCCGTCGGCCTGCTGGGCCTGCTCGGCACCGCGCACTGGCGGATCACCGTCACCAACGCCGGCCCGGTCGCCGCCACCTCCGTGACCGTCAACGACGCGGTCACCCCCGGCTGCCGGACGGCCGCCGGCACCTTCACCCTGCCCACCGGGACCAGCCGCGCGATCTACTGCGACTCCTTCCTGCTGGCCCTCCCCCTCAAGAACACCGCCTCCGCCGGCTTCGTCCCCGCCAACTCCCCGCCCGGCACCGCCCCCACCACCACCGCCCCCTCCTCGGCGCTGGCCTGCTCCCTGCTCTGCATCCTCCACGACTGACGGCCAACTGATGAGCCCTCCGTACGGCCCGGGCGGGCCGTACGGAGGGCTCGACCCGTAGGCCTACGCACCTGGGAGCTGTCGTCCGAGCTGAGCTGCGCCATCCGTGGCAGGTGCCGCTCGCCGAAGCATGCCTGATGCCCCTCCCCTCCGGAGGCTAGTGGTTGGGCGAGAAGGGGTACCAGATCTGGTTGTTCCCGTTCCAGCAGTCCCACTGCTGGGCGCGGGCGCCGTTGGTGGTGTACCGGCCGTCGACCTCCAGGCACTTGCCGCTGTGGACGTTGCGCAGGACGTAGCCGGTGCCGGGGACGTGCGTCCAGGTCCACTGCTGGCTGGCGCCGCCGGTGCAGGCCCACTGGCGGACGGGCGCGCCGTTGTCGGTGCGCCAGTCGGCGACCTCCAGGCACTTGCCGCTGTGGACGTTGACCAGCGAGCCCGTGGGGCCGGCCGTCAGGCTCCACTGCTGGCTGCCGCCGTAGTGGCAGTCCCACTGCCGAGCGGGGGCGCCGCTGTCGGTGCGCCAGTCCGCGATCTCCAGGCAGTGGGGGCTGTTGGCGATGCCCAGCACGACGACGTTCGGTACGGCGCTGGGGTGGTAGGGGTTCGCGGCGCTCGCAGCGCTCGCGGTGGGTGCGCCCGCGACGAGCGCGAGGCCGGCGCCCAGGAGGGCGGCGGCGGTCCGGGTCTTGAAGGCCATGGCGGCGGTTCCCCGTCGGAGAGAGGTGCGGATGGGCGGGTGGTGCGGCTGCCCGTTGCATGATCATCGGGCAGTCGACCGGCACACCCTAGCGGTTGGCACCGGAACGGTCGACGCGGTTTCCGGGGCCACGCGCGGAACCCCGCCCACCGGTCGGCGGGCGGGGTCGGGGAGGGTCCGGGAGGAGCTGCCGCGGGCTCAGAACTGCTGCACGAAGTACGGCTCGACGGTCATGAAGCCGTTGCCGCGCGCGCCGTCGAGGCGGCCGGTGCTGGTGCGGGCGAGGGTGTACCAGGACTCGACGTAGTCCGGGTCGTCGGTCCACCAGGACGAGGGGAGCGCGCCCAGCACCGCGTTGACCAGCGGGATGTACGCGCCCTGGTCGGCGATGGTGAGCAGCACGGCGGCGACGGCCTGGGCGAGGGCGAGGTAGTTGGTGTCGCCGTCGTCCTCCATCAGGACGACGTCGGCGAGGTTGTACTTGTAGTTCGACCAGTTCACCAGGATCTGGTTGGGGCGGTAGAGCGTGCCGTCGTACTGGAGGTAGGGCATCGCGACCGAGTCGACCCGGACCTTGCCGTCCAGGCCGAAGCCGGTGACCAGGGCGAACATCTCGGCGGCGCCCTTGAACCAGGGCTCCTCGTCGTCGGCGACCTGGATCGACGTGATCTTGGTGGCCCACCAGCCGGCGGCCGCCGTGGCCGACGCCGGGGCCGTGGCCGCGCCCTGGGCTCCCGTCGGCGTCTGGCTGCCGAACTCCCGCTGGAGCAGCGCGATCCCGGCTGCCAGGGTCTTCGCCGTGTCGAGGTCGACCAGGTAGACGGGTCGCTCGGGCACCCGGGCGGTCTCCAGGACGTGGACCCGGCCGGCCGTGTCGTAGGCGCGCAGCGTACGGGCGTGCTCGTCGGTGGCGGCCGTCGCGACCAGCGGCGCGGCGCCGCCGTCCAGGGCGCCGCGCATCGTGCGGTCGGCGAGCTGTACGCGCAGGAGCGGGCCGAGGTCGGCACCGAGGCCCTTGGCCGCGGCGACCTGCCGGTCGGCTCTCGCGGTGGTGTCGGCGAGCTTCCGGGCGGCGGCGCCGGGGACGGCGGTGGCGAGCGGGGCGAGTGCGGCCGGTCCGGCGGTGGCGGCCGTCGCGGTCCGTACGCGCTCGCGCAGGGCGGAGTCGGCGAGGGCGGTGGCGAGGGTGCGGGCGACCTGGTCCTCGATCGCCGTGACCCGGCCCGCGGTTGCGGCGGGGTGCGAGGCGCCGGGGGGCTGCGGTGCGGGGGTGGCCACGGCCTGACCCGCGCCGAGCGCGAGCAGGGGCAGGGCGGCGAGCGTCGCGACGGCGCGCCGCAGGCGGAACTGGGGCATGCGGGATCTCCAGACTCGTCGGGTGAGATGTCGGAGCAGCAGTGCGCATGGAGCGGCACCGCCGCCTGGTGGGTCAGCGGCGCCATGACAAGTGAAGTGCCTCCCCGGGCCGGGATCAACCCCCGTTCAACGAACTGTCAGTCCGTCGCGCGTGAACGCCCGCGGACGGTCCGTCCGACCGATCCGCCACCGACCTGACTGTTCATCAACTACGCTCTTGTTCGGGCTGATTGGCCACGAGGTGGGGGTGGATCGGATGGCGGGGATCCGGCGGGGTGGTGCGGCGGCGGCGCTGCTGGCCTGCGCACTGCTGCTGACCGCGTGCGGCGGCGGCTCCGACGCGTCGGCCGACCGCGAGACGGGTCCGGGCCGCTTCCTGAAACCGCCGACCCACCTCTGCGGGTCCCTCGATCCCGCGCCGTTCGTGGCCGAGTACGGGACGCCCAAGCCGGGTGAGGACCACCTGGAGGCGACCGTCCGGGACTGCTCGTTCGAGTTCAAGGCCCGGATGGGCAGCGCACCGTACTTCCTGGACCTGTTCGCCGACTTCCGGCCGAGCGTGGAGGACGCCCGCGCGTATTTCGCCCGGGAGCGCGACAAGCCGAGCGACAAGCAGTTCAGCGCGTTGGCGACGGTCAAGAAGCTCGGCGACGCCGCGTTCGCCTTCGACGAGGAGCCCAACGACCACGAGGTCCGCACCATCATGGTGGTCCGGCAGAGCAACCTCGTGCTCACCGCCTGGTGGGACGACACCGTCTACGGCTCCGGCCCCGACCGGTCCGAGGAGCACCGCAACCAGATCCGGTCGAAGCTCGCGAACTACGTCACGGCCGCCCTCACCGAGCTGGCCACCACCCCCTGAGCCGCGAGCCGAGCGACCGTGCGTCAGATCTCCCCACCGGCAACGGACTTCACCGTCGCACCCGTACGCCGCATGATCGCGAGCGACTAGCATGCAGGCCATCGAAGGGCCGGGCGACGGGGGAAGCAACGTGAGCGGGTACGGCAGGGACGGGTACGGGACGCCGCCGGGCGGCGCAGGCGGCTGGCCGCCGCCGCAGTGGTCCGACCGGAACCACCCCGCACCGCCGCCGGGAGCGACGTACATCCAGCCGCAGGGCCACCCGTACGCGTCGCCCCTCCCGCCACCGCCGTACCCGTACGCCCCGCCGTACCCGCCGGCCCGGGTCGAGCCGTCCCGGACGCGGAAGATCCTGCGCGGTCTGCGCAACCCGTTCTACGCCGCCCGCTGCACCTTCCGTCCGTCGCGGCCCGGCGTCGTCGAGGACCCGACGGTCCGCCGGCTCCAGCTGTGGCGGACGGTCCTCGGGCTGGCCGCCTGGATCGGCCTGACGGCCACGTACAAGGCCGTCGTCGGCGCCGACGAGGTCAAGGCGATGGCCGACGACCGCCTCGACCAGAGCTGGCTGAGCGTCCTGGTGCTGGTGTGCACCTTCCCCGTGGTGGTCGGCGCCTTCGTGGTGGCCTCGCGGGGCGGGCTGCGGCGGCTCTACCTGCGCCGGGCGCTGCGGCCGTTCGGCGCCGTGGTGGCGATCATGGCGTCCATGGGCACCGCCGCGCTCGCGATGGCACCGGAGCTCGCGGGCCTCCGTGCCGCCGTCGGCATGGGTGGAACGGTCGCCATCGGGGTGCTGTGCGTCTGGTCGGTCGGCTTCGCCCTCTACGGCATCGGCCTGTCGCTGGTGCACGTCTTCCGCACGGCCGACATCCCCGAGGTGCTGCCACCGCTCCTGGCCGGAGTCCTGGTCTGGGAGATGGCCCTGCTCGACGTGGTCACCGGCGCCTACCCCGACGTCCCGACAGCCGTCCGGGCCGCCTTCGTCCTCGGCGCCCCGGTCACCGTCACGGCCCTCTCCTGGTTCGAGCTCCGCCGCCTGCGCCTCCACCACGGACTGACCCTCCGCACCGCCCTGGGCCGCTGACGCCCCGGTACGGCGTCGTCGCGGTCGACCCGGGGCTCAGCCCGCTCGCCCTCCGGCGTGCGGACGGCTCGCTCTGGATCCTGCCGGAGGACGGTGCTCCCCGGCTGCTGAACTCCAGCCTGGAAGCCTTCGTCGTCTACGGCGAGGCCGCCGAGGAGGCCGCCGAACACGCCGCCGACGCAGTCACCGAGGCCCTCCTGGAACGATTCCGGGTAGTGGACGCCGCCGCCGTGGCCGACGAGAACTCCTGCTGGCACATCGCGGCTGAGGAACTGGGCTACGGCATGAGCGTGTGATCTCACATGACCGTCGGGGTGACCGGGGGCCATGGGTAGCCGAGCTGCTCGGCGTCGTGCGAGCCTCCCCAGACCTCGGCATCGACGCGTGGGTCACCGGCGGTGAGCTGCGCCTCGAGCTGCTCGGCCTGGGCCGACGGGTCGTCCGCGGAGATCGGAAGGGCCGTCCCGAACTGGAGCCACGGCCGGTCCGAGTCCTCGCCGTTCGGGGGATGCATCAGGACGACGTGGATCCGATCGGGCTGCACGCGGGACGCCCAGACGCCCTCCAATCCGCAGTCCCACCTGGCGAGCCAGTCCTCGCGGCCCTTGAGTCGCGCTTCGAGCAGCCGCGCGACCGCTCCTGCCGGCCACTCCCAGCCGCGGTCCGCTTCGGCGCACAGGACCTCGGCCTCGTACCGGGGTGCGGCGAACCGCAGCTCCGGCAGGTCGATCTCCGGGTTGGCCCGGTCCTGCCAGTCCGTCCACACCACCTGCTCCCCGTCCCGCCCGACCGTCACGTACAGCGCGCCGCAGCACTCCTCCCACCCGCACCCGGACCAGGCGAGACGAACCTTGTGGGGCACGGCCGTGGCATGCAACGGCCCGTCGGGGTCCAACAGGTGACGGGGCCCTGTCCCCAGGTACCGGGAGCCTCCGACGCCACGGGGAATCATCTCGGCCAGGAGGTCCCGGCCGTTGACGATCGGGCGGACCTGCACCGCCCCCTCGCCGGGTGGTGGGCAGTCGATACGGAGAGCGAGCTGGTCCGGGTCCGTGGTCATCGGCCAAGGATCGCGGAGCCGGCCACCGCTGTCATACGAATTCTCCCGGTTTCCCGTACCCCGCCGGTCGGCGGGGTACGGGGGGCACTTTCGTTGCGGTGTGCGGGCCGATCGTCACTACTGCGCGGGGTGGCCGCTCGCCGAGGCTGGTGGGGTGGATGACGTTCAGACAATCAGAACCGGCGCAGCCGCCGCGGACCGTCCGCCGCTCGACCACCGGGGCGGTCGCAGACGGGTGCCGGTGCTCCTCAAGGTGCTGGCGGCGGTGGCGGGGCTGGGCGTGTTGCTGCTGGCGGTGCTCGGCTCTCCGGACCGGTCGTTGGGCCGGTCGCCGGAGGTGATCGGGGAGCGGGAGATGGTGCGGATCAGCGGGCCGAACGGGAAGACCCTGGAGGTGCTCGCGATGGTCGACACGGGAGCGTCGGCGTCCTCGCTGGACACCAGGCTGGCGCGGGACCTCGGCTTCGATCTCGCGGCGGCGCCGCGGGTGACGGTCGCCTCGGCACTGGGCCGCGAGCAGCGGCCCGTCGTCGACTCGGCGATCCGGTTGGCGGGGCGGTCGTTCGTGGCGAAGGCCACCGTGAACAACCGTTCCAAGCGGGAGACTCCGGTCCTGCTGGGCCGTCAGGACGTCCAGGGTCTGCAGGTGGCGGTCGGGAAGCGCCTGCTCACCCGGCCGGACGCTGCGGTGGCGCCGTCCGCGCTGCGGATCCTGTTCGCGAAGGCCCCGGCGATCGACCCGGTGTCGATGATGGCGCTGCTGCCGCTGGCCGCGCTGCTGATCGTGCTGCTGCGGGTGGTGGTCGGTCTGAACACGCTGGGCACGTTCAGCCCGGTGCTGCTGGCGTTGGCGTACGCGCAGTCGGGGCTGCTGCTCGGGGTGCCGTTGACTCTGGTGCTGTTCGCGCTCGGGTTCGTGGTGCAGCCGGCGTTGCGCCGCCTGCACCTGCCGCGGGTCGCCCGGCTCGGGGTGCTGATCGGGGTGGTGACCACGGGCCTGATCGCGGCGCAGCTCTGGCTCGGCAGTGCCGGGTTGTCGGACTCGTGGGGCATGACCCTGCCGGTCGTGGTGACCTCGATCATCACCGAGCGGCTGTGGGAGCAGTGGGACCTCGAAGGGGCCCGGGCGGCCGCGGTCGGTGCGGTGCTGACCATGGGTACGGCCGTCCTGGTGGCGCTGCTGTTGCTGACCCCGTACGTGCGCCATCTCGCGGAGGCGGTGCCGCTGCAGTTGGCGGCGGTCTGCGCGGTGTGGGCGGTGCTGGTGGGGACGTACCGCGGGCTTCGGTTGAGTGAATTGTTCCGGTTCGCGCCGGCGGCCAGGGCGCAGGGAGGTGTCCGGTGATCCGGCTCCGGGGCTGGGACCCGGTCTTGGGGATGAACCTGCGCAACGCCCGGATCGCGGAGCAGAATCCGTCCGCCGCGATCCGCCTGGTGAACAACAAGTACGCGACCAAGCAGGCGCTGACCGAGGCCGGCGCGCCGACCTCGCCGACCCTGGCGATGCTGCGCTCGCGCCGGGAGATCGCTGCGCTGGACTGGGAGGCGCTCGGGGACTGCTGGGCGCTGAAGCCGAACCAGGGGCTCGGCGGCAACGGCATCCTGCTGTCGTTCGGCAGGCGCCGGAACAGCTGGCAGTCCTCCTCCGGCAAGCGGATCGAGCGGGAGGCGGTCGCGGACCACCTGCGGCGGATCCTGGACGGGGAGTTCTCGCCGCGGACGACCGACTGGGCGCTGTTCGAGCCGCTGATCCGGGCGCACCCGGACCTCGCGCGGCTGTCGCACCAGGGGCTGCCGGACATCCGGGTGATCTGCCGCGGCGACCGGCCGCAGCTGGCGATGCTGCGGCTGCCCACCCGCTTCAGCGGCGGCCGGGCCAACCTGCACCAGCGGGCGATCGGCGCCGCCGTGGACCTGGCCACCGGGCGCATCACCCACGCGCTGGTCGGCAAGGAACCGACCGGCCACCATCCCGACACCGACGAACCGCTGATCGGCGCGACGGTCCCGCACTGGCCCGAGGTGCTCGACGCGGCCCGCCGCTGCGCCGGCGCGACCGGCCTACGCTACCTGGGCGCGGACATCGTCGTGGACGCCGACCGCGGCCCCCTGATCCTCGAGGTCAACGCCCGTCCCGGGCTCCAGATCCAGAACGTCACCGGCCGGGGTCTGGCGACCCCGGCGGCTCGCCGGAGGAGGCACTGATGCGGGGAATCGCCCTGGCATCCAAGATCGTCGTTGCCGGAGCCGCCGGCGCGGTCCTCGCACTGAGCGCCGTCCACGCGGAGCCGGCCCGGCCGGCGTCGGACGTGGACGCCTTCCGGGACACGCCGGTCGGCCCCTCGTCCGCGCCGGCCACCCCCACGCCGAGCACCGCGCCGCCGAGCGCGTCTCCCCCGGTGCCCGCCGTGCCCCCGGCACCCCCGGCACCCCCGGCACCCCCGGCACCCTCGACTCCGTCACCCGGTACCCCCGGCCGGCGCTGACGGACGAACCGGTGCACCGGCCCCACCCGGTGCACCGGTTCACCCCTGCGCGTGGAACCCCGCATCCCTGGCGAGGAGCGCGGCCTGGACCCGGTTGGCGCAGCTCAGCTTGGTGAGCATCCGGCTCACGTACGCCTTCACGGTGCCCTCCCCCAGGTGCAGCGCCCGCCCGATCTCCGCGTTCGAGGCGCCGGTGCCGACCAGGGCGAGCACCTCCCGCTCCCGTTCGGTGAGCGCCGCGACCCTGCCCAGCCGGGGGTCCGCCGGCTGCTCGTCGCGGGCCAGGTAACGGTCGATCAGGTGCCGGGTGATCTGCGGGGACACCACGGGAGCGCCGCCCGCGACCGTCCGCACCGCCTGGATGAGCTCCTGCGGAGTGCTGTCCTTCAGCAGGAATCCCGCCGCGCCCGCCCGCAGCGCCCTGGCCACGTACTCCTGCTCCCCGAACGTCGTCAGCATGACGACCCGCACGGACGGGGCCCGCGCGGCGATCAGCTCCGCCGCGTCGAGCCCGTCGGCACCGGGCATCTGGATGTCGAGCATGGCGACGTCGACCCGGTGCCGGACGGCGAGGTGCGCCGCCTCGTGGCCGTCCGAGGCCTCCGCCACCACCTCGATGTCGTCGGCGTGCTTGAGCACCAGGCGGATCCCGGCGCGCACCAGGTCCTGGTCGTCGGCGAGGAGTACACGGATCACGGCGGGCCTCACGGTGCGGGGAAGGGGATCGGGACGGACGGACCGGCGAATCCGGGTACGTCGACGCCCGGCGCGTCCATGCCCGGCATGTCGTCGCCCGGTTCGTCGACGCCCGGCCGGTCACTGCCAGACTGCCCACTGCCGAACGGCTCGGTGCCGGGCCGGTCGGGGCCGGGCTGCTCGACGCCGGGCCGGTCGACGTCCGCGGGTGCGGTGTCCGCCGGGAAGGGGACGAACGCCAGCGTGACGAACTGCAGCGCGACCGCACCCACCACCCCCAGCCCCATGACGGCGGCGGTCGCGGTACGGCTCAGCCAGGTGTGGGCGGCGGCCGGAGCGGCGACGTCCGTCGGCGACATGGTCGCGGCCCGGGGTACGGCCGGGCCGACGCGCAGCGGAATGCACGCGTCGACCAGGAATCCGCCCTCGCCGGTCGGGGCGGCCCGCAGGGAGCCGCCGAGCACGCGGACGCGCTCGTGCAGTCCGGCCAGCCCCAGCCCGCTGCCGGGCGTCGACTGCCCTCTGCCGGGCGTCGGCTGCCCGCTGCCGGACGTCGGCTGCCCGCTGCCGGACGTCGGCTGTCCGGGCCGTGGCCGGCGTACGAGCGGGCCCAGCGGGTCGGGCCCGTTGCGGACGTCGACCCGGACCTGCCCCCGGTCGCGGTGGACGGTCACCTCCACCACCGCCCCGGCGGCGTGCCGGTGCACGTTGGTGAGCGACTCCCGGACCACCCGGTGGACCGCGCGCCGGGCGGTCGGGGCGGCGTCGGCCAGGTCGTCGCCGCCCCATCGCAGGTCGACCGCGATGCCGGCGGCCCGGGACTCGGCGACCAGGGCCGCGACGTCCGCGTGCGTGCCCGTCACGGCGGTCAGCGGTTCCGGGGCGCCGGCCGCGGGGTCGGCGGCGCTCAGCACGCCCAGCACTCCCCGCAGCTCGCCCATCGCCTCCCGGACGGTGCTGTGCACCAGCACCGCGGTGCGGTGGATCTCCGGATCGGCCGCCCGGCCCGCGAGTTCCAGGCCTCCGCTGTGCAGTGCCACCAGGCTCAGGCGGTGTCCGAGCAGGTCGTGCATCTCGCCGGCGATCCGGGCCCGCTCGCGGGAGCGGGCCTGTTCCTCCGCGGACCGCTGGGCCCGTTCCAGTACGGCGTTGCGTTCCCGCAGGGCGAGGACGAGCCGCTCCCGCTGTCCGGCGAGCGCGCCGACCAGGCCGGGCAGCGCGCCGCACACGATCCCGGTGACGATCACGATCATCGCCTCGTACGCGCGGACCGGCGTGGGTTCGCCGGCCGTGATCGCCGCGGTGACCGCGAGTGGCGCCACCACGACCAGGGCCAGGAGCGCCGCCCGGCGCCGCAGGCCGGAGCAGCGGTACCCCGCCGTGTACGCCACCGCGGCCAGTGCCCCGCCGGTCAGCGGCTCCAGCGCGACCGCGGCGGCGGCGGTCACCAGTGCCACCGCCGGCCACCGCCGGCGGGCCGGCACCGCGACCGCCGCGCAGCCGACGGCACCGGCGTAGGCGACCGGGCCGATCAGACCGCTGACGCCCCAGCTGTCGACCCACTCGAACAGGACCAGCGCCGTGCAGAAGGCGACCGCGACGAGCAGGAGGTCGCCGAGGGCGCGGAGCAGGACGGGCGGCATCGCGGGATCTTTCGTGCGGCACGGGGTGGGCTGCCCTGCATGGTTCCGGGAACTGAAGATTCAGTCAATCTGACCCCGCCGCCACGCCTGTCTCGCGCCGCATGGATTGACTGATTTTTCAGTCGCTGAGATGGTTGCTCCAGATCACGCCCCCCGACAGAGCGGTGAGAACGATGCTTCGCAACGGCCTGGAACCCTGGCACATCCTGATCGTCGTGGCCGTGGTGGTCCTGATGTTCGGGTCGAAGAAGCTCCCGGACATGGCCCGCGGCCTGGGCAAGTCCATGCGGATCCTGAAGGCCGAGACCGCCGCCATGCGCGAGGACGTCTCGGCGGCCGCCCGGTCCGACGCGGCACCGGACGACCGCACCGCCCGCCCCGCCGTCGAACCGCAGCCCCTCCCGGCCGAGCCCGGGGAGCAGCGCTCCCGCCGCCCGGACCCGGCCGCCTGACCTGTCGCCACACGGACCCGGCTGCCCGGCCTGTCGGCGGCCGGGTGCCGATGGCCGGCTACTTGTCGGCGATCAGCTTGCCCGCCGCGGCCCAGCTGTCGGCGGGGACCTCGTGGATCCACACCTGGACGGTCTCGGCGGGCAGCTGCAGGGTGTCGACGAACGCGTCGGTGATCTTCTGCACCAGCTCGCGCTTCAGCTCGATGCTGCGGGGGCCCTGCTGGACGGTGACGATCGGCATGGTCTGCTCCTCAACTCGGTTGCGCTGTCCGGTTCGTACGGTCCGGTCTGCGCTCTGGGAACAGTTCATCGGAGTGGGCGGCGGCGAACCAGACGCGCTTCGCTCCGGCAGCGATCACGATTCGTGATCGCTGTCGCCGCCGGTGCCACTGCCGCTGCCGCTGCCGGACGCACCGCGGCAGGCGGCGACCAGCAGTCCGGGCAACGGCGCGCTCCGTCGCACCGCGATCGCGACCGGCAGGGCGAGCGCGCCGCCGCGCAGCGGGCGGAAGGCGATCCGGGGGTGGCTGGTCAGGCGGGCGTTGGCGGCGTAGACGACGGTCCACATCGGCGTGCCGGTGCCGATCGCGGCGAGGGTGTCCTGAAGGGTGCTGGAGGCCGGGCCGGGGACCGGCTCGAAGCCCGCGGTCCGGCAGGCGGTGAGGACGAGGTCCACCAGCGCCGGGTGGTTGCGGCGCGCGGTGAGCCGGAGCGGCAGCGCGGCCAGCTCGGCCAGGTCCAGTTCGGTACGGGCGGCCAGCGGGTGGCGGGCGGGCAGCGCGACCACCAGCTCGTCCGGGTGCAGCGGCAGGCAGTGCTGGTCGGCGGTGCTCTCCGGGATCTCGCCGCGGACGAACGCGGCGTCGAGCCGGCCGTCGGCGAGCAGGGCGAGGCGTTCCCGTACGGGCAGCGCGTGGAGTTCGACGCGGACGTCGGGCGCGTGCCGCTGGTACGCGTCGAGGATCCGGTCGAGGCGGTCGCCGAGCCCGGTGATCGTGCCGAGCCTGAGCACCCGGTCGGCGGGGGAGGCCAGTTCGGCGGCCAGCGCCGCCGCGGCGGCCTCGGCCGCGAGGACGTCCCGGGCCGCGGGCAGGAAGCGTTCCCCCGCCGCGGTCAGCCGCACGTGCCGGGGCGAGCGGTCGAAGAGTTCGACCTTCAACTCCCGCTCCAGGCGCCGGACCTGCTGGCTCACGGCCGGCTGGCCGAGCAGCAGCCGGTCGGCGGCGCGGCCGAAGTGCAGTTCCTCCGCGACGGCGACGAAGCAGCGCAGCTGGCGTAGCTCGATGGGATCCCCCCGGGTCCGTACCTGCGATGGGCTGTCGGCAGCGTACGGGTCGTGGGCGGTCCGGCCGCCGCGGGGCCCGGGAGCGGATCCGGGGGCGGATCCGGGGGCGGACCCTGGAGCGGTGGTGTCGGTGGTGCCCTGTTCAATGGGCGCCATGACCGTTCGCGACCTGCTGCCCCTGCTGCCCGACCCCGCTGAGCTGCGCCTTCGCTGCCGGGCGATCGCCCTGCTCGACGCCGTCCTCGACGGCGGGTCGCCCTCGCACACCTACCTCCCCGGGTGGCGCGACGGCGTGGATCTGGCGTGCATGGACAACGGTTCGGGCGACCTGTACGCGGTCGTCTTCGACCCTGCCGGGGTGTTCCTCTACGGGTTCGACCACGAGAGCGAGGCCACTCCCTGGCGGGAGGACGACCGTGCGCACTGGCCCGGGCTGCTCGACGGTCTGCCCGACCCGCTGTCGGCCTACCCGGCGGCGCCCGAGTTCCTGCTCGACGGGTTCTTCGACGCCACGGTGTGCGTGTGGCGCGAGCACGGGGACGCCGAATGGCGGTGCGGGTCGGTGGAGTTCGACGCCGACGGGACGGACGGCGCGGACTGGCTGTTCGAGCTGCTGCTCGACGGCAGCCCCGACGCGTACGTGAGCTACGCCGAGGACTACCTGGAGATTCCGGTCGACCGGGCCGCGGTGGCGGCGGTCCTGGCGGGCGCGCCGCTCACCCGGGGGACGGTCGCGGCGCTCTCCGCCTCCGCCGACTACGAGACCGTCGCCACGCGGGCCCGCGAGCTGGGCTACTCCACCCCGGACAGCGCGGACACACCGGGCAGCGTGGATAACGCGGACACCCCTGGCGCCGACGTCCCGATGAGCTGGGAGCGGTTCTGGCAGCTCATCGAGGTGCTCGGCGGCGAGGCCGGTATCGCGACGTGCGCGGTCTTCGAGGACGCCTGCGAGCGCCTCACCGAGCTGCTCTCCGACGAGCCGACCGAGCAGATCGTCGCCTTCGGCGAGCGCCTCGCCGAAGCCCTCTACCGCCTGGACCGGGCGGAGTTCGGCACCCTGCCCGTCCTCGGGACGGAGCTGGCAGACGGCTCCCCGTTCCCGCAGTCGGACGACGGCTTCCTGTACTCGCGCACGGCGGTCGTGGCCGCCGGCCGCGCCACCTACGAGAGCGTCCTCGGCCGACCGGACCGGTTCGTGCCGTTCACGGACATGAGCTGCCAGCAGCTGCTGTACATCCACGAGGAGGCCTACGAGGCGGCCACCGGTGAGGAGTGGGACCTCCTCACCCGCTACGACTACGAGTCCTGCTCGAACGAGGAAGGCTGGCCCGACCTCCACCGCTGACCACCCACCGCCGCCAGTCGGACCGCCGCGCCGCGCCGGGTGGTGCACGCGGTGGTGCATGCGGTGGTGCATGCGGTGGGTCATTCCGGGCAGACGGGTGCATATCTGCCCGGCTCGGAGGAGGTTCCCATGATCGCCCTTGGGGTGATTCTGCTCGTCATCGGATTCGTCACCGGCATCGGTTTCCTGTGGACGATCGGGGTCGTGCTGCTGGTCGTCGGCCTGATCCTCTGGCTGGCCGGCGCGCTCGGCCACGCCGTCGGCGGCCGCCGCCACTACTGGTGAGCGGGCGGTGTCCGGAGGCGAGCCGCTCCGCCGCCGGACGCCCGGACGGGCCGGCCCACGTGTTCCCGGTGGGCCGGCCCGTCGGCCTGCTTCAGGCCGTGGGGACCGACTGGAGCATGGCGTAGTGCCCGCCGTTGCGCAGCAGTTCCTCGTGGGTGCCGATCTCGGCGATCATGCCGTCCTGGAGGGTCGCGATCCGGTCGGCGCCGCGGATGGTGGAGAGCCGGTGCGCCACCACGAAGACGGTCCGGCCCTGCACCAGGCGGCCCAGGGCCTGCTGGACCAGCCGCTCGGAGTGCGAGTCGAGCGCCGAGGTGGCCTCGTCCAGGACGAGGACCCGGGGGTTGCGGATCAGCGCCCGGGCGATCGCGAGCCGCTGCTTCTGACCGCCGGACAGCCGGGCGCCGCGCTCGCCGACCACGGTGTCGAGGCCGCGCGGCAGCCGGTCGATGAACTCCAGCGCGTTGGCGTCGCGCAGCGCGGCGCGCACGGTCTCCTCGGTGACGTCGGTGAGGCCGTAGGTGACGTTGTCCCGGACGGTGCCCTCGAAGAGGATCGACTCCTGCGGGACGACCGACAGGAACCGCCGGTAGCTGCGGAGGTCCAGCTCCTCCATGTCGGTGCCGTCCAGCAGGATGCGCCCCTTGGTCGGCCGCAGGAAGCCGATGACGAGGTTGAGCACGGTGGACTTGCCCGCGCCCGAGGCGCCGACCAGGGCGATGGTCTCGCCGGGCCGCACCGAGAGGGTGAAGTCGCGCACCGACGGCCGGTCCGACTCCTGGTACCCGAACTCGACCTGCTCGAAGTCGATCCGGCCCTGGACGGCGGTGACCTCGGTCTTGCCGGCGTTGTGCTCCAGGTCCGGCTCCTCCAGGACCTCGCCCGCCGAGCGGACGGACTCCAGGCCCTTGCTGATCACCGGGGCGAGGCTCATCAGGGTAGTGACGGCGGCGGTGAGCGAGGAGAAGTAGGCGCTGAGCATCACCACGTCGCCGGGGGTGACGGCGAGCCAGCCGTAGTAGGCCGCGAGCCCGGCACCGGCGAGGCAGCCCGCGCCGAGCATGTTGAGCAGGATCCACGCCAGGGCGCCGAACTGGCCGTTGAGCCGGTCCAGCCGCATGGCGGCGGTGAGCACCTGCCGCAGGGTGCCGTCGACGCGGCGCAGCGCGGTGCCTTCCAGGCCGTGGGCGCGGGTGATCGGGATGAGGGTGGTCATCTCGCTGACCCGGGAGGAGAGTTGCTCGACCTCCTGGCGGAACGACTCGTTGTAGGCGCGCAGTCGGCCGCGCAGCCACATCACCAGCGCCGAGGCGGCCGGGACGACCAGCAGGAAGACGGGCAGGAAGGCAGGGGTGCGGAGTCCGATGACCAGCAGCGCGCCGACGAGGGTGGCCAGAGCGGACAGGCCCATGTCCCCGGTCTGGGCGAAGGCCTGTTCCAGGGCCTCGACGTCCCTGATGACCTTGCTCTGGAGCACGCCGGCGCTGACCCGGGTGTGGTAGCCGATGGAGAGTTCCTGCATCCGGTGGCAGAGGGCCGAGCGCAGGTGGGTGCCCATCCGGCGTCCGCTGCCGTACCAGCAGCGGACGTAGAGGAGGTGGAAGGGGTAGTTGGCGACGAGCAGGACGAGCAGGAGTCCCGTTCCGGCCCACAGCCCGGAGATCGGCTTGTGGTCGACGACCACGTCGATGACGTAGGCGGTGATCAGCGGGGTCAGCCAGGTCGGGCTGTGCTTGATCGCGAAGGCGAGGACGGCGAGCGCGATGCGTCCGCGGTCCTGGTGGAGGAGGTAGGCGACGGAGCGGAGCGGGTGCTCGCCGCGGTAGCGGTGGTCGAGGGGGTGTTGGGGCAGCGCCATGTCGCGGAAGCGTACCGACGGTGCTGCAAAAACTCGACCGAGTTAGGAAGCTCCCCTACCCCCTGTTCCCGCGCAGGCCCACCCGCAGCCTGCGACGATTCCACTCCGTGACCAGGCCACGCCAAGCATCGCCACGGTCACGTTAATATTTTGCGATGTTTTCTTTTCTTCTTGCCAAGCCTTGGCTACCGTGAGGGCAGAAGGCCACCCACCCGGCCGAGGAACGGAGCACGTCATGACCCTCGCGTCCACGCCCTGGCCCCACCCGGCCGCCTCCGGCCACCTCGCGACCCGCCCGGTGCTCCCGATGTGGCTGGTGACCGTCCCCACCGTGAACGCCGACACCCGCGGCGGGGTCCAGGTCTTCGCCGTGCCGGCCGCCACCGTCCAGGAGGCCCTCACCCTGGCCGGCGACCGCGCGACAGCGCCGGACGCGGTCGTCCGCCGCCGCGGCGCCGCCGCCGACCTCGCCCGGGCCACGGTCAGCCTCTCCGGGCACGGGTTCCGGGTCTGAGCGGAGCCGGACCCGGGCCTGAGCCGGGCCGGATGCGAGGTCAGCGGTCTCGGAAGCGGTGCTGCTCAACCAGCCGGGCGAACTCCTCCCAGAACAAGGTGTCCAGGACGGTGCTTCTTGGCCCCAGGGTGACGGCTGCAAGTGGCCCCACCGGCGAACGGTTTTGGTTGGCCCCACCAGGCAGTCGGTGCGGTAAGTGCGTGGAGGGCGGCGGTCGTCACCGGCCGGGACGGTTGGTCCGACCCCTGGACTACTCTCTGGTGGTCGGCGGCGGTGGGCGGCGCCATCTTGAGCTGCGGGGACTCCCGCCGGTAGGGGATCCGATGAAGACCGTGGGCGATTTCGTTCCCCTGCTCGGGGCTCCCGTCCGGCAGGACGAAGGGCATCTGATCAAGGAGATCGCCGCGTCCTGGTCGGTCACCTTGCCCGACGACTTCATCGCGATCGCCGGCGCGTACGGCGACGCGGCCATCTCGGACTACCTCTACTTCTGCGGGGCCCGGACGCTCCGCAGCTACGCCGACCGCATGGGCCGGAAGCTGGAGGCGTCCCGGACGGTTCCCCACGTGGTGCTGCCGACCCCGGGCGGCGCTCTGGTCTGGGGGAACACGATCGAGGGCGACCAGTTGTTCCTCGTTCCCCACGAGGGCGGGTCCTGGACGGTCTCGGCGTTCCGTCGTGGCTGGGCAGATTGGCACGACACCGATCTGAGCTTCAGTGACTGGCTCCACCTCGCGCTGACCGGCCAGACGGCCACCGACTGGCTGCCGGAGTGGGAGCCGCTTCCACACCCTCTGGAGTTCGACAACGAGTGACAGAAGAGTGGGGCCAGCCGGAATCGTTCTGGTGGGGCCAGAACTCACCGGCGCAGACAACAAGGCGTCCACCACCCCGTCACCGCCGTGGACGGCGACCCCGGGAGCCGTTCCGGGTTCCCGATGCCCGCGGCCCGCAGGAACGCGGTGCCGGTTCCGAGCACCGCCACCGGTTTGCCGTGCCGCACCGCCTCCGCCACGAACCGGACCGCACCGGAGTCCGACGCCAGCGCGGCAGCGCCGTCCGGGACGACCGCGTCGCGCAGCACCGAGGCGGTCGTGGGCAGCGGGAGGCCGACCGGAACGCCTTCGCCGCCGGGCCCGGGCACCTCGCCCCCCGTGTGTGCGGTCAGTGTCTCCACGGTCGCGCCCTGCTCCCCCAGCAGCGCACGGGCCCCGCGCACCTGGGGCCCGTCGGCTCCCGGGGCGACCAGTACCGCGACCTTGCGGGTCCGGATGCCGACACCCCGCAGACCGTCCGGACTCGGCGCAGGTGACGTGCTGGGCCCGGACTCCCGGACACCGCCGCCCCCGGCCTCCTCACCGGCCTCGCCCCCGCCCTCTCCGCCGTCGGCCCGGGTACGCCGATGCGCCGGGCAACGTCGGCGGCCGGCCCCGAGTCGACGTGGGCCAGGTTGGCGACCGTGCGGTGGCACACCTGGTCGTCCGTCACCTTGCCGAGTTCGGGGGCATCGACGGTCCGTCAGGCCGCGCTGGCACCGTGTCACCTCCGGGAGCAATCGGTCCGGGGTCGGAGGGGTAGGGAGGGTCCGGGGTGGGCAGACGTCCTGCAGAGATCTTCGACGATCGTGGAGGTGAGTGAGATGGCAGGGATCAAGGTGGTCAAGCGCCCCGCTCCGCAGCGCCCGCGGCCTCCGCTGGATCTGCGCACCCCCTCGGGCCGCCCGCTGCCGTACTGACCCGCGGCCGCGCCTGACCGAGCGGGCGACCCGTCGCCGACCCGAACATCCGACCCGAGCACCTGACCCGTCATCGGCGAGTCGCCGGCCCGTGAGACCCGCCCGCTCAGGCGGGCGTGTCGCCAGTACGCGAGCCGGGGGCCGGGAGCCGGAAGAGTCCCTTCAGCCTGCGCAGCGCCTCGGCGTCTCCGGACACCGAGGCGGCGCCGTCGCCGTCAGGCCCCGTCGCCGTCAGGCCGCAGCCCGATCGCCGCCGAACACGGCCCTGATCAGCCGGTCGAGGGCCTGGGGGAAGACCTCCGCCGGGTTCTTGTCGGAGTCTCCGGTGGTCAGCCCGGCGGTCAGGGTCCGGCTGCCGTCGGGCGTGGCGATCATCAGGGCGCCGTAGCCGCCGGGCGCGCCGCCGTTGTGGTGGACGATCGTGACGTTGCCGGCGTCGGGGCCGAGGTCCTGGACGAAGAGGCCGAGGCCGTAGCCGAGCATGCCGTGCGGCGTGCACATCTCGGCCAGCAGCGGGGCCGGCAGGAGCCGGCCGCCGAGCAGGGCGGCGAAGAAGGTGTGCAGGTCGCGGGTGCTGGAGACGAGGTCGCCGGCGCCGGTCAGGAGCGAGGAGTTCTGCCGGGTGACGTCCTCGACCTTCCAGTCGTCACCGTCCTGGTAGCGGTAGTAGCCGTGGGCGTGCGGCTCGGGGAGCTCCGGCGAGCCGCCCGGCACGAGGGTGTCGCGCAGCCCGAGCGGTTCGAGCAGCCGCGTCCGCATCACCTCGGCGTACGGCAGTCCGGTGACCTTCTCGATCAGCAGGACGGCCACCGTGTAGTTGGTGTTGGAGTAGCTCTGGTCGGTGCCGGGGTCGAACCGGGCGGGCTTCGCGAGGGCGTACCGGACGAGCTCCTCCGGCAGGTAGGTGTGGAAGCGGTTCTCCACCCACGGCTTGCCCGTCGCGGGGAGCCCCGGCACGAAGGTGCCGTCGGGGGCGAGGTCGCCGGTGTAGCTGGGCAGGCCGCTGGTGTGCTGCAGCAGCATCCGCACGGTGATCCGCCCGTCCAGCCCGAGTTCGGGCAGGTGCTCGGCGACCGGGGTCTCCAGGCCGGTGGCGCCGTCGGCGACCAACTGGAGCACCAGGGTGGCGACGAGGGTCTTGGTGCTGCTGCCCACCCAGAACCGCCCGTCCGTCGGCGGCTTGTCGCTCTCTCCGAGCTTGCGCACCCCGGCACTGCCGACCCATTCGCCGTGCTCGTCGTTCACCCGCATCTGCACGCCGGCGAAGCCGGCATCGACGAACTCCTGGACGGCCTTCTGCAGTTCGGGGCGCTCGCGGAACCCACTCATGACTGTCTCCCTGCGTTGCTGTTTCTTACATTAGAAAAGCTACGTTGCTTTCCAAGCTGACGCAACGTCACCGTTGCAGAGGTCCAGCATCAACGCAGGTCAGCATCCATAAATGGTTGCAATGAGACCAAATCTAACGCAACGACAGACGTCGCTCGTTGCAATGGACTGAAGCTGAACGCTACGCCGCCGATTATCCGTTTTCGTTCCTCGCCCGGGATGCCGTAAGGTCGTGTTCACCGACGCGGGGTGGAGCAGCTCGGTAGCTCGCTGGGCTCATAACCCAGAGGTCGCAGGTTCAAATCCTGTCCCCGCTACTGCAAGGCTCGGGGCCGGAACGCACTGGCGTTCCGGCCCCGAGCCTTTTCTGTGGCGAGTCGAGGAGGGGGCCCGGTGGGGGATCTCGATGTGATCAGGTTCGGGGACCGGACGAAGAGCGTCACGGTGGTCCTGGACAACCCCGCCGGCGGCGGGCGCCACCGGGGCTGGCACGACGCCGAGATCGTGGTCCGGAGCGGGTTCGTCGACGCGAGCCTGCCGCTGCACTTCACCGACGCCGACCTCGCGGCCCTCGCCCGCTACCTCGACGCCCGTGCCGCCGCCGAGGAAGGGAACGCCCGGCCGGACGGCTCGTCCTTCGACTGGCCCGAGGCGGGCCGCACCGCCTGTCTCCGCCTGATCGCCGGCGACCCGTACGTGGTGGAGGTCCGCGACCCGGTCCAGAGCGGCGTGACGGTGGTCGTGCCGCTGCTGCCGCGCGACGGGTGGGCCGAGCGTGCCGCCACCCGGCTCGGCCGGCTGCGCGCGGAGCTCACCGAAGGCCACTGAGCGGGCGAGCGGGATCACGTCGAACCGTCCCGCCGAGCGTCCCACCGACCCGACACGGGACGTCGGCCGGAAAACCCGGTGCGCCGCGCCCGGCGCCCGGATAGCGTCGGGGCTTTGCCGAATTGCGGACGGTGAGGGCGGGTACTCATGGCGGGCAGGGACGGCCGAGGGCTCGGGCGCGGCTTCGCCAAGCTGTGGTCGGCGGCGGCGGTGTCGGCGCTGGGCGACGGGATCGTCGCGGCGGCGGCCCCGCTGCTGGTGACGTCACTGACCAGGGATCCGGTGCTGGTCGGGCTGTCGGTGTTCGTGCAGCAGCTGCCGTGGCTGCTGCTGGCGCCGGTCAGCGGTGTGCTGGTCGACCGGGTGGACCGGCGGCGCCTGGCGGCGCTGATGAACGCGGCGCGGGCCGTGCTGACGGCGGCGCTGGCGGCTGCGGTGTTCGCCGGGGTGGTGTCGCTCCCGCTGATCTACGGGATCGGCCTGCTGCTGGGCTGCTGTGCGGCGCTCGGCGACAACGCGTCCGGCGCGATCATTCCGGCGGTGGTCGCCGACGCCGACCTGCCGCGCGCCAACTCCCGAATGTTCGGCGCGTACACGGTGCTCAACAAGCTCTGCGGACCCCCGCTCGGGGCGGCGCTGTTCGGCGTGGCCGCCGGTCTGCCGCTGGCCGTGGACGCGGTGAGCTTCGTCGGGGCCGCCGCGCTGCTCTCGGCACTGCGGCTGGTGTCCGACACTCCTGATCGGCCGGTGGAACGCGCGCCGATGCGGCAGCAGTTCACCGAGGGCGTCCGCTGGCTGTGGGGGCAGCCCGCGGTGCGGGCGCTGACGCTGGCGCTGTGCCTGATGAACGTGACCCTGATCGCCGGGTTCTCGGTGCTGGTGCTGTACGCCCGCGAGCACCTGGGCCTGTCCGAGTTCGGCTACGGCGTGCTGCTGACGGCCTCGGCCTGCGGCGGCCTGGTCGGGGCGGCGGTCGCGCCGCGCCTGCAGGCCCGGTTCTCGTCCTCGGTGCTGCTGCGGACCGGGCTGGTGCTGGAGACGCTGACCCACGTCGGCCTGGCACTCGCCGGGTCGCCGTGGGTGGCGGGCGCGGTGCTCGGCATGTTCGGTGTGCACGGCGCGGTGTGGATGGGTGTCGACCGGACGCTGGTGCAGCGGGCGGTGCCGGACGAGCTGCGCGGACGGGTGACCAGCGTCTTCATGGCGCTGGCGGTGGGCGGGTCGGCGCTGGGCGCGGTGATCGGCGGTCCGCTGGCCCGGGCGTTCGGCCTCACCGGCCCGTTCTGGTTCTCCGCGGTGGTGATGGCCGGGCTGACCGTCTTCGCCTGGCGCCCGTTCGGCCGCGCCATCGACGACCCGGCGCCGCTCCCCTCCCCCGGACCCGCCGCGGTCGCCACGAACTGACCGCGCGCCGGCCCCGCGACCGCGTCGTCCTCGCCTTCACGCCGCCGAAGGAACCACGGCTGTCCCCCGAGCGCGTGACACCACCCGGGCGGCCACCCGGCACGGAGGGCGCCGACGGCTAGCGTCGGCCGACATGGACGACGCCGACCGGGACCGCGACCGCGACGCCGACCGGGGTCGGGACCGCGACCGCGACCGCGACCGCGACGAGGGCATGGTCTGGTACGCGGCGTACGGCTCCAACATGGACGCGCGCCGGCTCGCCACCTACATCGCCGGCGGGCGTCCGCCCGGTGGCAGCCGCAGCTACCCCGGCTGCCGCGACCGCCGGCTGCCCGACCGGGCCGTACCGCTGCTGCTCCCCGGGCTGCTGTACTTCGCGCTGGAGTCGCGCGTCTGGACCGGCGGCCTCGGCTTCTACGACCCCGCCCAGCCAGGCGAGATGCCCGCCCGGGCCTACCTCGTCACACCCCAGCAGCTCGCCGACATCGCCGCCCAGGAGATGCACCGGGCACCCGGCGCCGACCTCCCGCTGAGCCTGGCCCTCGCCCGCGGCACCGACCGGCTCGGCCCGGGACGGTACGAGACCCTGGTCTGCCCGGGCATGCTCGACGGTCGGCCCGTGTACACCCTCACCGCGCCGTGGAGCCTCGCCGACGCCGACCTCAACCCGCCGTCCGCCGGGTACCTCGCCAACTTCGCCGCCGGTCTCGCCGACGCCCACGGCTGGCGGCTCGACCGCTCCGCCGTGTACCTCGCGACCCGTCCCGGGGCGGCCGGCCACTGGACGGCCGGGAGCGTCATGGAGGCCCTCCGGGCCGCGGCGGAGGACGGCACCTCGGCGCTCGACAAGCCGCCCTGACGGCCCGCCACCGCCTCGCGCGCCGGCGGACCGGGCCTCGCGCGCCGGTGGACCGGGCCGCCCGGTGTCAGGCCGGGCGGCCCGCCAGCAGGCCGTCGATGGCCGGGCCGAGGTAGCCCCGCGTCAGCTCCGCCCGGCGCTCGGCCCACTGCGGGGACGCCGGAGCCGGACTGCCGTACCGCCGCTGCCGGACGTCCTCCACGACCTCCGCCGGGGCGCCGAGCTCCACCAGGACCTCCAGCGCCTCGCCCTTGGTGATCAGCCGTCCGCTCTCCAGCGTCCTCGCCGCCCGTGCCAGGGTGAGCAGGCCGAGGTCCACCCAGATGTCCCGGAGCCACCGTTCGGGGTGGTCGAGCGCGGGCCGCCAGTACTCCCGCAGGTCGTCCGCGACGAACCGGGCGAGCTCGCGCCCGGTCACCGGCGGTACCAGGCCGGCCGGCGGCGGCCCGTACAGCACCACCCCGAAGCGGTGGAGCTCCGCGCGGGTCACCGGGGTGACCGGACGGCGCATCAGCTCCTGGTGGGCCCAGGTGAGGTGCCGCGCGGCGGCGTCGTCCCAGTCGCCGGCGGCGACGTAGCTGCAGTGCAGCGCCGACGCCTGCGGGAGCTCCGCCGCGAGCGACTCGTGGAGCCGGACCAGCCGCGCCTCCTGCTCCGGGGAGGGCCGCTGCGCCACGGCGGCGATCAGGTCGAGGTCGCTGCGGCCCGGCCGGTAGTCGCCCCCGGCCAGCGAGCCGTGCGCCCAGACCGCGATGACCGACGGCATCGGCCGCAGCAGACCCACGAACCGGTCCAGGAGCTGACGGGTCGCATCGTCTGCCATGCGGGCATGCTCCCACACCGCCGACCCGCCGAAGCAATGTTGAACGCGTTCAAAATATCTGCCACCATGATCGGAGAGGCACCGGCCGCAGGCCCGGGCCTCCCCGCCGACGCCACAGCTGTCGGACGGATCGGAGTACCCGCGCCGGGCCCAAAGCCCCGGGCGGACATCGGAGGGGACGACATGATCCTGGTGATTCCGCTACTGCTCATCGGACTGGCCCTCACCGTCGCGGCGCCGTTCGCCGCCGCCTGGGCCACCAGCGAGCTGACCCGCCACCTCCGCATGCCGGCGCGCATCGTCCTCGCCGCGCTCGCGGTCGCCGCCTCGCTGTGGTGGCTGCTCGCCGACGACCCCGCCGTCTACCTGCTCGGCGCCCTCCTCTCGTGGGCCGCCGTCGCGGTCGCCACCACCGCCGCGATCGTGCGGGTGGTCCGGCGCCGGGCCATGGACCCGGCCCGGCTGCAGCGACGGATCGACGCCTGGCACGCCGCCCACCCCGCCATGCCGCCCGGCTGGTACGGCGGCCCGGCCCAGTGGCCCCACCAGCCCTGACCCCTGCGCCCTGCCCCGGCGACCTGCCCTTGCGCCCTGCGCCGAGCGGCGCAGCCCCGCGTGCAGCACGCCGCCGGAGGTGAGCGAATCGCCGTAGCGGCGACGGCGGGCGGTGGAGGCGAACGGTGCAGGACTTCGAGACGATCGCCGACGGGCTGTACGCGCTGCCGCCGGGCGGGTTCACCGCCGCGCGCGACGCCGCGGCCGCCGAGGCGCGAAAGGCCGGGGACCGGGAGCTCGCCGGCCGGCTCAAGGCCCTGCGCCGGCCCACCCTCGCGGCGTTCGCGGTCAACCTGCTGGTCCGCCGTCACCGGGAGGAGGTCGGGCCGCTGCTGGAGCTGGGCCGGGCCCTGCGGGAGGCCCAGGAGCAGCTCGCCGGACCGACCCTGCGCGACCTGTCCGCGCAGCGCCACCGGCTGGTCGCCGCACTGACCGGCCAGGCCCGCCTGGCGGCCGCCGACGCGGGCGAGCGGCTGGGCGAGGCCCACCTGCGGGAGGTCGAGCAGACGCTCCGGGCCGCCCTGGCGGACGAACGGGCGGCGGAGGCGGTGGTGGCGGGCCGCCTCACCGGCGCACTGGACGAGTCGGCCGCCCTTTCTCCGGCGCCCACGGACCACCCCGTCCGCGGGCGTTCCGCCGGTGGCGGTCCGACGACGCCGCGGAAGAAGGCGCCCGCGGCGTCACGGCAGTCGGGCACTGCGGCAGCGGCACCCGACGAGGCGGCCCGCCGGGAGGCCCTCGCGCGCGTCACCGAGACCCGAGCGGCGCTGGCCGCCGCCGAACAGGCGCAGCTCACCGCCGACCGGGACGCCACCCTGCTGGGGGATCAGGTCGAGCAGCTGGCCGCCGAGACCACCGCGGCGACCGAGCTCGCCGAACGGGCCCGGGAGTCCCTGGCCCAGGCCGAACAGCACCTGGCGCGCGCCCGCCGGGCCGAGCAGGTCGGCCTCGACGAGCACCGGACCGCCCTGCGCCAGGCCTCCTCGGCGGCACGCACCACCGAGCGGGCCCGGCAGGAGCTCGACCGGGCGCAGACCCGCCTGGAGCGGCTGTCACCGGAGCGGCCCTCCTGAGCGCCCACCGCCGGCGCTCCCCCGAATCGTCGTCAGGCGCACCCGCTGCCGAGCCGATCCGATCCTCGGCCACCCTTCCTCCCCCATCTTCGCGATCTTGGTTGCCGGGCGGCATGACACACCATCAGAGTGGGTTCCGTCGCCACACCGGCGGCGGTGCCGGGCCGGCGGGCCCGGTTCGGGTCGGCGGGCCCGGTTCGGGTCGGCGGGCCCGGTTCGGGTCGGGGAGAGTGCTTGGGGGTCAGGGTGCTGGATCAGGTCGAGCACGAGGCGGGCCCGGTCTCGCTGTACGAAGGCGGCGACATCGAGGAGTTGCGCCAGGTCGTCAGCGGACGCCTGTCGCCGCACCGGCTCACCATCCTCGGCGCGCAGGTGCTCCCCGGCCGGTTCCGGGCTTTCCACGAGGGCCGACTGGGCCTGTACGAGCTGGCGTACGGCGCCCCCGTGCATCTGGAGACGGGCGAGCTGCTCGACTTCTACAACGTCATCCTGCCGCGCGCCGGCGGCGGGGACGTGGTCGTGAACGGCACCGCGATGCCGTCCCCGCTCTCCGTCGCCGGACCGGGGGACGAGGTCACGATGGACTGGGACGTCCGGGCCGTCAACTCGGCGCTCGCCATGTCCCGCCAGACCGTCGAACAGGCCCTCGCCGTACGGCTGGAGGACGTCCCGCAGCATCCGCTGCGCTTCCGCCACCACGCACTCGACGCGGCGAACCCCGCCGCCCGATCCTGGCTGGAACTCGCACAGTCCTTCCGGCAGTTCGTCGCCTCCCCGCTCGCCCGCAGCTCGGCCCTCGGGGTTCAGCACTTCGAGCGGCTGCTGGTCGACGCCCTGCTCGACGCCCAACCGCACTCCTACACCGACGCCCTGACGGACCGCGGCCGCACCGCCCTCCTGCCGAGCGCCCTGCGCAGGGCCACCACCTACTGCGCCGAGCACGCCCACGAGCCCGTCTCGGTCTCCGACATCGCGCAGGCCGCCCGGGTCAGCCCGCGCACCCTCCGCGAAGGGTTCCGCACCCACCTGGACACCACCCCGCTCGCCTACCTCCGCCGCGTCCGGCTCGACCGCGCCCACCACGACCTCACCGCCGTCGCCGCCGGACACGCCACCGGCACCGTCACCGACATCGCCTGCCGCTGGGGCTTCACCCACCTCGGCCGCTTCAGCGCCGACTACCGCCGCGCCTACGGCCACCCACCCTCCGCCACCCTCCGCGGCCGCCGGTGACCACGTCAGCTGTTCGGCACGCCCCACAACTGCCCGTCGCGCTTGCCGACCAGGTGCCACTCCGACCGTGAGAAGTCCGCGGGCAGCGGTGTGAGCATCGACCACGCCTCGTCCTGCACATGCTCCACCTGTTCGAGCGTCAGGCCTCGGCAGCTACGGAGCAGCTCGGCGATCTCACCTGCAAGCTCCAGGTCGAGCAGTGGGGTGTCACCGGGAGCGACCCCGGCCATGGCGGCGAGATCACCGGGGTCGATTCCCAGGAGTGCCGCGAAACCCGTCACGAGGTCCGTCCTCAACGCGACGTTCCCCACCTCGATTCCGTGAATCGTGGAATGCGAGAGGAAGATCCGACCGCCGATCAGGTATCTCAAGGCCCGATTCACGGCGAGCACG
Source organism: Kitasatospora sp. NPDC048365 (assembly GCF_043200835.1). Classification (NCBI taxonomy): domain Bacteria; kingdom Bacillati; phylum Actinomycetota; class Actinomycetes; order Kitasatosporales; family Streptomycetaceae; genus Kitasatospora; species Kitasatospora sp. NPDC048365. The sequence continues at coordinate 58,643 of NZ_JBICYJ010000005.1, read as the reverse complement.
CCGCCGAGTCCCCGATTGACGCGGGCCAGCTCGACGAGCACCGCCCCGAAGCCCTCCGGCCGGGGTCGGGAGCGCGGCGGGGGCTCCGCCGGCCCGGCCTGCGGCACGCGCGGCTGCGCGTGCGCCAGTCGAACGAGCCGAGCCCGCTCCTCCCCCGACAGGGCCCCGGCCACAGTGATCATCTCGACGACTTCCCGGCCGACGCGCAGGTCTGCGGCGACCGGCGCATCCCCCGCCGGCACTTTGGCGATCACCCGGAGATCATCCGGATACAGGCCGAAGGCGCGCGCCAGGGCGTCCACCTGCTCACCGGACGCCGGGGCGCCCGACAGCACCGCCTCGACCTCCGCGACGGCCAGGCCGGAGGACGCGGAGACCTCCGCCGCCCCGACCCGACGGTGCCGGAGGAGCCGGTTCAGCACAGCTCCGAAATCGCCACTCGCATGCATCCCAGTCGCCCCCTGCAGTCGCCGGTGCCGGCGATGCGACCGTACAGGGTCTGCCCGGCTGCCCGGCCTCTCGGCCGGAACGGGGTCGGCGGTGCGTCCGCGGGAGCAGCCGACCGGCGTCGGCCGAGGGCTCGGGGAAATTCGGTTGCCGCGGGCGGCCGCGTCGATCATGATCGCCCGCATGGACTTTTGATCACTGCCACGTAGTACGTACCTGTCGCGCGATCGACCTCGGAGCCTGACGATCCGGCCCCGGGGCGATGGGTCGCGCCCTTCTCGTGAGCATCCGTCAGATAGCGGAGCCGCCGAGTGAGTTCGGCATGCGCTCCCGCTGAGTCCTGAAAGCACCCACCACACATGAATACCGACCGCAAGGCCCTGTGGGCCGTGCGTCAGTCCGCCCTGCCCACTGTCGTCCGGTCCTGCCCGGACTGCCCGAGCATGCGGCACCGCGCCTCGGGGAAGATCCGCGTCAACGCCAACGGCAAGCTGCTCGATGTCTGGCTGCTGCTGAGCTGCGCGGCGTGCGACCGGACCTCGAAGGTGCCCGTCCACGAGCGCGTCCACGTCTCGACGCTGGAGCCGGCCCGGCTGGTGGCGTACGAGATCAACGACCCTGCAGCAGTACGGGAGTTGGTGATGAGCGCGTCGCTCGCGGCGAAGAACCGGTACCGGCTCGACTGGGCCGGCACCTGGGAGTTGGAGACCCGCATGCCGTTGTACGCGCTCGACGACCCGAGCCCGCTCACGGTGCGGGTGGGGTTCGAGCTGCCCGCGCCGGTCCGGGTGGAGCGGCTGCTGCAGCTGGGTCTCGGCCTGAGCCGGGCCGAGGTGCGCCGTCTGGTCGCGGAGGGACGGATCCGTCTGCCGTTCGCGCCGGACGCCAAGGCGCACCGGGACTTCGAACTCACCCTCCACGGGCCGGGTTCCGTCGATGCGGCCAAGCACGCGAAGGCCCCCGACGGGTCGGCCGCCGAAGGCTCCGACCTGGCCCGGATCGGGCTGCCGCCGGCACCCGGCCGGGAGCTCGCACGCCGGGCGACGGCGCGCGGCTAGGTAGCGGGCAGGGCCTGCCTCCCCGGTGGCATCGGGGAGGCAGGCCCTGCCCCGGCACTGCCCGGCACGCCGCCTACGGTGGTCGGGACGGAACGGAGTGAGGGGGATGCGATGACGGTCGTGGAGCACGAGGTGACGTCGCCGTGGGAGGCGGTGCTGATGGAGCCCGCGGCGGGCAGCAGCACGGGTGTCGTGGTGCTGTCGGGGTCCAGCGGCCGGGTGGACCGGCAGCGCGCCCGGCTGTTCGTCGAGCGGGGGTTCCTCGCCCTGGCGGTGCGGTGGTTCGGCGGTGCCGGGCAGCCGCCGGGGATCTGCGAGGTGCCGCTGGAGACGTTCGTCGCCGCCGTGGACCTGCTGCGCTCCCGCGGGGCGCGCCGGATCGCCCTGCTGGGCCTGTCCAAGGGTGCCGAGGCGGCGCTGCTGACCGCGGTGCGCGACCCCCGGGTCGACCTGGTGGTCGCGCTCGCGCCGACGTCCGTGGTGTGGTCCAACGTCGGACCGGGCTCGGACGGGCGGCAGCTCCCGCTCCGCTCCTCGTGGACGTGGCGCGGGCAGCCGCTGCCGTTCGTCCCGGTGGACCAATCATGGCAGCCCGAGGGCCACGGGACGGGCCACGGGCAGGACGGCAGGCAGGACGGCGGGGAGGGCAACGGCCCGGTGGCGATCCGGGGTTGGTACGAGCAGAGCGAGCGGACCTTCGCCTCGCGGCTGGACGCCGCCGCCATCCCGGTGGAGCAGGCCCGCGCCGATCTCCTGCTGGTGGCCGGCGGCGGCGACGCGATGTGGCCCTCCCTCCCGTACGCGCACCGGCTGGCCGCACGGCGGGAGGCGGCCGGCACCCCGGTCGAGGTGATCACCCGGGAGGACGCCGGGCACCGGCCGGTCCTTCCCGGCGAGAGCCCTGCCGCGCCCTCGCCGACCTTCGACTACGGCGGTACGCCGGAGGGCGACGCGCTGCTCGGCGCGGCCGCCTGGGCGGCCGTCCTCGACCGCCTCGATCGCCTCGACCGTCTCGACGACATCGCGCCGCCACCTCACCGTTGATCCATCAATCGAAGGTGAATCACGGGAGACCGCCTGGAAAATGAAAGTGGATCGGCGCAACTTGGTGTAGAATCGTTAGCACGAGGGCGGCCTTCGGGTCCGGAGCCACAGTGGCACCGGCAGACCGTCCGACAGCTGGGGGAAACCACCATGACGTACCACCTCGACACCGCCCGGGCCACCATCGACGAACGCCTGCGCGAGGCCTCGGAGTACCGCCTCGCCCGCGCCATCCGTCTGCGGGACCGCGCCGAGGCCACCGCCCGCCGCGCCCGGCAGGTCATGTCCACCCTGGGCGTATGAGCACCCGCACCACGACGGGCCGTCACCGAACACCACGGTGACGGCCCGTCCGCGTTTCCGCGGTCGATGAACCGCCGGACCCCCCAAGTCCGTTGGTGTGAAGGGCCGGTAGGCTCGCCCGGTCGCCGGGCAACGCTCCGGAACCCGACACACCGAGGGGTTGGCACCGTGTCCGTTCAGGGAACCGACAGCTACCGCAGCGGGATTCCGCTGCCCTACCTGGTCGCCCGCGCCGTCGAGGTCGCCCGGGAGTCCGGCTTCGCGCAGTCCTGCCGCGTCGAACAGGGCCGGCTGCTGCACGCGTTGGCGTCCGGGGCGCGCGGGAGCATCGGCGAGACCGGCACCGGCTGCGGGGTCGGCCTGGCGTGGCTGGTGTCCGGCCGGCAGCCGGGCGTACGGGTGGTGAGCATCGAACGCGAGCTGTGCCTGGTCGAGATCGCCACCGAGCTGTTCCAGGACGTGCCGGACGTGGAGATCGTCCACGGCGACTGGACGCGGATCCACGAGCACGGCCCGTTCGACCTGCTGGTGGTCGACGGCGGCGGCAACGGCAAGCAGACCGCCGCGGCCGATCCGGAGGTGCTGCTCACCCCGGGCGGCTCGATCGTCGTCGACGACTTCACCCCGCTCACCGGCTGGCCGCCGGTCTTCCAGGGGCGGCCCGACACCGCCCGCTCCGCGTGGCTGGAGCACCCCGCCCTGCTCGCGACCGAGGTACGGCTCGCACCCGACCTCTCCACCGTGATCGGCACCCGGCGCCCCTGACCCGCCCCGACGACGGGTCGGCGGCCTGACGGGTGATCTTTGCGCGGGTTGCCCACGGCAGGACCGGGGCCCGGGCGGGACCGGCCGATACTCCGGCTATGCGACCCACCCCCAGGACGTCCCTGCTGCGCCTCGCCGCCGTCACCGCACTGGTCGGCCTCGGCATCCCGGTCACCGCCACCGGCAGCGCGGCGGGCGACCACGGCGACGGCGGCCGGCACCGGCCCTGCGTCAGCTCGCCCACCCCCCGGGACGGCCGGGCACTCGACATCCTGAAGGTGGCCGAGCAGGCGAAGACCGAGATGGGCCTGAAGTCGGTGATCCTGCGGGTCACCGCCGACGGCCGCGAGGTGCTGACCGCGGCGCTCGGCGAATCGATGACGGGGGTACCGGCGCAGCCGGACATGCACTTCCGCAACGGCAACATCGCGATCAGCTACCTCGGGACGGTGCTGCTCCAGCTGGTCGACGAGGGCGTGGTCGGCCTCGACGACCCGGTGTCGCGCTGGCTGCCGGACCTGCGGGACGGCGACCGGATCACGCTGCGGATGCTCGGCGACTCCACCTCCGGCCTGGTCGACTACGTCACCAGTCCCGGCTTCGGCGAGACCCTCTACGCCGACCCGTTCAAGCACTGGACACCCGAGGAGCTGGTCGGCGTCTCGCTGAAGCAGGACCCCTGGTACGAGCCGGGCAAGAGCTGGAGCTACTCGCACGCCAACTTCGTGCTGCTGGGCGCCGCCCTGGAGAAGATCACCCACACCCGGCTGGACGAGCTGCTCCAGCAGAAGCTCCTCGGACCGCTCGGACTGACCGAGACCACCAACAGCTTCACCCCGGACATCCCGACGCCGGTCCTGCACGCCTTCACCGCCGACCGCGGCACCTACGAGGAGTCCACCTTCTGGAACCCCTCCTGGACCACCGCCCCCGGCGCCGTGCAGACCACCGACATCTGCGACCTCGCCCGCTCGGCGGCGGCCATCGGCTCCGGCGAACTGCTCTCCCCCGCCTCGTACCAGGAGCTGCTCGACCCGGGGACGGTCGGACTCGGCGGGGCGACCGGCACGTGCTCCGACAAGGTGTGCATCCCGCAGACCGAGGCCACCCACTACGGCATGGGCGTCCTGGTGATCGGCGGCTGGATCTCCCAGCACCCGCTGTTCTTCGGCTACTCCGCCTCGCAGGACTACCTGCCGTGCGAGCACCTGTCGATCGCCGTCTCCACCACCGACGGCCCCAACGCCCCGGGCGGCCACAGCGCCCACACCATCGCCCAGCGCATCGCCGCCACGATCACCCCCGACCACCCCATCCCCGACTTCGGCTGACCGGTGCCGTCAGCGGTGCTGCGCCAGGTCGACCAGCCGATGCATCGTCGCCTGCGGCAGCACCGGGTTGCGCGCCGCGGCCCGCGCGCTCTCCGGACGGGCGAGCCGCCTGAGCAGTTCGTCGACGGGGAACCGGGGATCGCCGATCGCCCGGCCCGCCACCGCGGGGTCGTCGGCGAGCCGCAACAGCAGCAGCCGGTCCGCCTGCGGGTCGGCGAGCGCGAGGTGCCGCAGCCGAGGATCGGGGTCGTCCGCGAACCGGGCCAACCCGGGCCGGGCGAAGTTGCGGTGGGCACGCAGCGCGAGCCAGTGCCGGTCCCGTGCTGCGGCGTACTCCTCCAGCAGGAGCTCGTGCGGGGCGTCCTCGCAGAAGTGGCACAGGGTGTTCCGCACCCACGGATCCGGGTCTGCGGCGAGCCGTGCGACCACGGCGTCCGGCAGGCGCGGTTGCCGGGCGAGCACCCGCCGCAGGCCGACGTGCGCCGACCCGGCGATCCGCAGGGCCGCCTCCGGGTCCGTTGCGCGCTCGGCGATCCAGGTGGGCTGCTGGAGCTCATGCGCCACCACCTCGCACGGGATCGCCAGGCGCTCCTCCTCGGACAGGTCCTCCCGCATGGACAGGGCCAGCCGGACCCCGTTCTCGGGGTCGCCGGCCAGCCGCACGGCCAGCGCGCGGGGCACGTCCGGGTCGGCGGCCGCGGCCTGGCGGGTCCAGCGGTCGGGATGCGCGACGCGCTCCGCTGCCGTCAGCGCCGCCGGCTGCTCCGGCGGACGCGACAGCTCGGCGGCCTTCTCCCGCACCCGCGGTGACGGGTCGTCGAGCAGCCGCTCGCGGGCCGCCGGAGGGAGCACCTCCCACAGCACCGGGGTGAGTGCCACGGCCCGCACGTCGGGGTGCTCGTCCGCGGCGAGGCGTTCCCGCACGGCGAGCGGCACCTGCGGGCAGTCGGCGGTCATCCGTCGGACGCCGGGGGTCGGGTCCGCGGCCAGCGTCTCCGCCACGCCCTCGGGGATCCTCCGCCCGAAGTCGGTGAGCAGCGCGGCGTACACGTACCGCACGCGCGGCACCGGGTCGTGTGCCAGCCGGGCCAGCACGTCGACGTCCGCGGTCGGGTTGGAGACGGCATCGAGCCGGTACTCCGTCTGTCGCGCCGACACGGCGATCCCGGTCGCCTCGATGTCGAGCGGGCGCCGGTCCAGCCACGAGGTCGTCGTCGGCAGCTCGTCGAACTCCAGCAGGCGCTTGAGGACCGACCCCGGCAGCGCGGGGTTGTCGGCCAACCCGCACAACCAGTCGTCGACGACGCCGTCCGTCTGCCCGGCCTTCTTCAGGTCCTCGTCCACCCCGCTCATCCGATCATTCTCACATCGCGGCGGCCCGCCCCGGGGGCCGCTCCGGCCTGTCGTGGGCGTATCGGAAAACGGGTACGCCGGTGCAACGGGCCGGCGGCTGCAATGGGGGCGTGAACTTCTACGCAGTGCGCAGGACGGTGGTCGCGGGCCTGGTGGTCCTCGGGGTGGCGGGCGGGCTGTTCGTCCTGCGGCGGCCGTTGGTGATGTCGGCTCCCCGGTGCCTGGCCGGGCGGTGGCACGGCTGCTTCGACACGTTCAACGGCGTGGTGCTGATGACGCTGGTCGCGGTGCCGTTTGCGCTGCTGGTGGCGGGGGCGCTGGCGTACCGTCGGCGGGCCGCCGGTGTCGGGGGCGGGGTGGCGTGGCGGCTGTCGCTGGCCGAGGTGGGCATGGTGTACGGGACGGTGCCGTTCCTGTGGCTGACGCTGATGCCGGGTGAGGGGGCCGGCGTGCTGCCGGAGCGGGTCAGCCTGGTGCCGCTGCGGGACCTGGTCACCATGGGGGCCCTCGGGATCGCCGGCAACCTGCTGGTCTTCGCGGCGCTGGGGTTCTTCGCCCCGATGCGGTTCGCGGCGCTGGCGTCGGTGCCGCGGGTGCTGGCGCTGGGGGCGGGCTGCTCGGTGCTGGTGGAGACCGCGCAGTACGTGCTGCGCCTGGACCGGGTGTCCTCGGTGGACGACGTCCTGGTGAACGCGGTCGGCGCGGTGCTGGCGGGGCTGGCGTCGCGCCGCCGGTGGCGCGGGAAGCCGTTTGCCGGTCCGCGGTGACCACTGCTACGTTTCCGGAAGCCGTGCGTCAGAACAAGGAGGTGGTACCCGTGAACGCAGTTTCGACATGGGTGCTCCCCTCCGGGGTCACGGTCGGGCGATAGGTCGTCCCGGGAGCGCCGTCCATCAGCACTCCCGAAAGGCACGACCGTGCACTTCACTTCCGAACAGCGCTTCGACGACGGTGTCCTCGAGCGCGAATTCACCCTCGGCGAGATCCCCGGCATCCTCTGGACGCCCGCGTCCGGCTCGGCGCCGACGCCGCTGATCCTGATCGGCCACCCCCCGCTCGGCCTGCGCCGGATGTACCCCCGCCTGGCGGGCCGGGCCCGGTACTACGCGGCGGAGTTCGGCTTCGCCGCCGCCACCGTCGAGCTGCCCGGCAGCGGTGACCGGCCGAGCCGGCCCGAACTGGAGGAGGCCCGCGCCGAGCTGCGCCGGGCGTTGGCGGCGGGTGAGCCGGTCACCGGCGGGATCGTCGACGCGCTGATCCTGCCGCTGGTCGAGCAGGCCGTCCCGGAGTGGCGGGCCGTCCTGGACGCCCTCCTCGCGCTGCCGGGGATCGACGGCCCGGTCGGGTACGAGGGCGGCGTGATCTCCATCGGCATCCGGCTGGCGCTGGTCGAGCCCCGCATCCGCGCCGCGGGTCTCTTCGCCGGGAGCTTCGTGCCGGCCGCGATGTTCGAGGAGGCCCGCCGGGTCACCGTTCCGCTGCACGTCCTGCTGCAGTGGGACGACGAGGGCAATGACCGGCAGGCGGCCCTGGACCTGTTCGACGCCTTCGGCAGCACGGAGAAGACGCTGCACGCCAACATGGGCGGGCACACCGGCGTCCCGGCGTTCGAGCTGGAGCCGGGGGCCCGCTTCTTCGCCCGGCATCTGAAGTAGTCGCACCACCGGCCCCGCCCCCGCTTTCCCGGCCGGGGCCGGGCCGGTTCCCTCCCCGCATACGCGGGCGATATGCCAGGCTGCTTAGGCTTCGGCCATGCGTGTACTGATCGTGGAGGACGAGCCCTTCCTGGCCGAGGCCGTCCGGGACGGGCTGCGGCTGGAGGCGATCGCCGCCGACATCGCCGGGGACGGCGACACGGCACTGGAGCTGCTGGCCGTCAACTCCTACGATCTGGCGGTCCTCGACCGCGACATCCCCGGGCCGTCCGGTGACGAGGTGGCCCGGCGGATCGTCGCGTCCGGCAGCGGGATCCCGATCCTGATGCTGACCGCCGCCGACCGGATCGACGACAAGGCCTCGGGGTTCGGGCTCGGCGCCGACGACTACCTGACCAAGCCGTTCGACCTGCGGGAGCTGGTGCTGCGGCTGCGGGCGCTCGACCGCCGGCGGGCGCACGCCCGGCCGCCGGTCCGGGAGATCGCGGGCCTTCGGCTGGACCCGTTCCGCCGCGAGGTCTTCCGGGACGGACGCTATGTGGCGCTCACCCGCAAGCAGTTCGCCGTGCTGGAGGTCCTGGTGGCCGCCGAGGGCGGGCTGGTCAGCGCCGAGCAGCTGCTGGAACGGGCGTGGGACGAGCACGCCGACCCGCTCACCAACGCCGTCCGCATCACCGTCTCCGCGCTGCGCAAGCGGCTCGGCGAACCGTCGATCATCGCGACCGTGCCCGGTGTCGGCTACCGGATCGAACCCGCTCCGGCCCCTGGCCCCGGCGGCGCGCATGCGTAGCCGCGGCGGTCACGGCGGTCGCGGTGGCCTCAGCGCCCGGCTGAAGCTCGCGCTCAGCTACGCCGGGTTCCTCGCCGTGGCGGGCGCCCTGCTGCTGACGGTGGTGTGGGCGTTCATCCTGCGGTACGTGCCCGACAACTCCCAGGGCCTGCTCAGGATCTCGCCCAACCGCTACCTCCTGGTCCACATGTTCGCGCCCGCCGCGGCCGCGGCGATGGCCTTCCTGCTGGTGTTCGGGCTGCTGGGCGGCTGGCTCCTGGCGGGCCGGATGCTGGCGCCGCTCACCCGGATCACGGACGCCGCCCGGCGCGCCGGGAGCGGGTCGCTGTCCCACCGGATCCGGATGACGGGCCGGCGGGACGAGTTCCGCGAGCTCTCCGACGCGTTCGACTCGATGCTGGAGCAGCTGGAGTCCCACGTCGCCGAACACCGGCGGTTCGCCGCGAACGCCTCGCACGAGCTGCGCACCCCGCTCGCGATCTCGCGGACCCTCCTCGACGTCGCCCGCCGCGACCCCGACCGGGACCGGGGCGAGGTGATCGAGCGCCTGCACGCCGTCAACGCACGGGCGATCGAGCTGACCGAGGCCCTCCTGCTCCTCGGCCGCGGCGACCGTGCGGACTTCCCCCGCGAGGACGTCGACCTCTCCCTGCTCGCCGAGGAGGCCGCCGAGACGCTGCTGCCGCTCGCCGAACGGCGCGGGATCGCCCTCGACGTCACCGGCGGGGCGGCCCGGACCCGGGGCTCCGCGGAGCTGCTGCTGCGGCTGGCGACCAACCTGGTCCAGAACGCGGTGGTCCACAACCTGCCCGCCGGCGGCACGGTGACGGTCCACACGGAGGAGGAGGACGGCGGGACGAGCGTCCTGCGGGTCGAGAACACCGGCCGCCCGCTCCCGCCCGAGCTGGTGCCGACCCTCACCGAACCCTTCCAGCGCGGATCGGCCCGGGTCCGCACCGACGAGCACGCCGGCGCCGGGCTCGGCCTGGCCATCGTGCGGAGCGTCGTCCGCGCGCACAACGGCACGCTCGACCTCGCACCGCGCCCCGCGGGCGGACTCCTCGTCACCGTCCGGCTCCCCCGCACCCGGTAGCCGCCGCCACCCCTGACGGATGTTCCGATTCGCCCGGAATGGACCAGTGTTGCGGGACGATCCGCGACCATATCCGCACGTACAGTGACGGTCGACCCATTGCCCGGCGTCGGGCCACCTCCGGGAGCCGCCCATGTCCAAGTCGTCCTCGTCGTCACCAACCATCACGGCGCCCCGAGCGGCCGACCGCCGACCCGGCCTGCTCTGGCGGATCGGCAACTGGTGCGCCCGGCACTGGGCGATGGTGATCGCCGTCTGGCTGGTCCTGCTGGTCGGCGTCCAGGTCGCCAACCGGACGGTCGGCGGCGAGTACTCGGACGACTTCTCGCTGCCCGGCACCCAGGCCACGAACGGCAAGAACGTCCTGCAGGCGCACGAGCCCTCGGTCGGCGGGACGAGCGCGCAGGTCGTGCTGCACGACGGGCAGTCCCTGGAGCAGTTCCAGAGCCAGGTCGACCAGGCCGTCACCTCGCTCCAGCACCTGCCGCACGTCCTGTCCGCGCAGAACCCCCTGCCGCCGCCCGGCCAGCCCGCCCCGCCCGGCGGACCGCTCTCCGCGGACGGCCAGACCGGCTACATCACCGTACGGTTCGACACCAACCCGACCACGCTCGGCGACGAGTACCTCGACCAGGTCGACACCGCCGTCCAGCCGCTGCGCGAAGCCGGCGTCCAGGTCGAGTACGGCGGCCCGCTCGGCGAACTCGCCCGGCCCGCCGCCGACGACCGCACCAGCGAACTCATCGGCTTCGCCGTCGCCATCGTCGTCCTGCTCGTCGCCTTCGGCAGCGTCATCGCGGCCGGACTCCCCCTGGTCACCGCCCTCATCGCCGCCATCGTCGGCCTCGGGCTGCTCGGCCTGCTCGCCGCGCTCGCCACCTTCGCCACCGTCGCGCCCACCCTCGCCACCATGATCGGCCTCGGCGTCGGCATCGACTACGCGCTCTTCCTGCTGACCCGCCATCGACAGAACCTGATGGACGGCGTCGACGTACCCAGAGCCGCCGCCCACGCCGTCGCCACCAGCGGCCGCGCCGTCCTGATCTCCGGCTGCACCGTCTGCATCGCCCTCGGCGGCCTCTCCGTCTCCGGCGTCACCTTCATCTCCCGCCTCGGCATCGCCGCCGCCGTCACCGTCATCTCCGCCGTCTGCGGCGCCCTCACCCTGATGCCCGCCATGATGGGCCTGATCGGCCGCAACATGGACCGCTGGAAGGTCCGCACCCCGGTCGCCGAGAAGGGCGAGGGCGACGGCGAGGAAGTCACCGGCATGTGGCACCGCTACGCGCTGCGCGTCGAACGCCGCCCCTGGACCTACCTCACCTCCGGCCTGGTCATCGTCGCGATCCTGGCCATCCCGCTGTTCTCCATCCAGCTCGGCCACATCGGCGACGGCGCCGACCCCACCACCTTCACCGACCGGCGCGCCTTCGACCTGATGTCCGACGCCTTCGGCCCCGGCTCCAACGGCCCGCTCACCGTCGTCGTCGACCAGACCAACGTCCCCGAAGCCAACCGCGCGGCCCTCGCGAGCAGCGTCCAGCAGTCACTCACCGGACTGCCCGACACCGCCAGCGTCAGCCCCCTCCAGACCAGCAGCGACGGCCAGGTCCTCTTCAACACCGTCGTCCCCGCCCAGGCCCCGCAGGAGCAGGAGACCACCGACCTGGTCAACCACCTCTCCGACACCGTCCTCCCCCAGGCCACCACCGGCACCGGCGCCCAGACCTACGTCACCGGCACCACCGCCGCCCAGGTCGACTTCCTCGACATCGTCGCCAGCCGACTCGTCCCCATCATCGCCGTCGTCGTCGGACTCGCCTTCCTGATCATCCTCGGCGTGTTCCGCTCGCCGCTGATCGCCCTCAAGGCCGCGGTCCTCAACCTGATCTCCATCGCCGCCTCGTACGGCGTGCTCGTCGCCGTCTTCCAGTGGGGCTGGGGCGGTCCGGCCCTCGGCGTCGCCGGCAAGGTCCCGATCGAGAGCTACGTGCCGATGATGATGTTCGCCATCGTCTTCGGCCTCAGCATGGACTACGAGATCTTCCTGCTCTCCCGCGTCCACGAGGCCTGGCTCGCCACCGGCGACGCCAAGGCCGCCGTCGCCCACTCCCTGGAGATCACCGCACGCGTCATCAGCTCCGCCGCCCTCATCATGGTCAGCGTCTTCGCCGCCTTCATCGTCAGCGACAACATCGTCATCAAGATGATGGGCCTCGGCCTGGCCGTCAGCGTCCTGATCGACGCCACCATCGTCCGCCTCCTGATGGTCCCCGCCGTCATGACCCTCCTCGGGCCCGCCGCCTGGTGGACCCCCCGCTGGCTCGACAAGATCCTCCCCCACATCGACACCGAGGGCGACTCCGTCGCCCCACCCACCGCCTGACCCCCCGACGGACGACGAGCCACGCGGCCCCGCCCGGCGCCCGATCGACCCGGCCGTGGACGTGTTCGAGCCCTGGACGACCGGCAGGGCCGGCTGACGCCTGTCGTTGGCGCTACTCGTCTCCCCGGAGCGGGTCGCAACCGTCGCTCCGTTCGTAGGAGTCGAACCAGTGGGTCTCGAAGCGGTCGGCGATGGAGTATCGGTGACCGCTGTCGGTGAGCGTGCGGCACACGAACTCGCTCACCGAGCAGTCGAAGCGCTCCCACGAGTCGGCTGAGTCCATGCGGGCGAGGATGGGCCACCCCTCCGGGTCGGGGCTTTCGGTGAGCCAGTAGAACTCGTGCTCCGCGGACGTCGCCCCCCACTGGAGCAGTCCCTTGGGTGCGGGATGGACAGGATAGGGACGGTAGACCTCGCGGTACTCCGGAAAGGAACCGAGAAGGGCAGCGAGCTTCACAGCCTCCGAGATCAGGTCGAGGTGCCCGGCCGGCGAGTCCGGGGCAAGGAGTACGACCGAGCCGTCGAATGCGCCGGCACCGAAGTGCTCCACCAGCAGCTTGTAGTCCGCGGGCAGGGGAAGGCCGAGGCGCTTCTCCACCGACTCCCAGTCGACTGTTCGTCGCGTCTCGCCGCGGCCCGCAACGGAGATGAGCTTCTCGGCCCACTCGGTCGGTGAGAGCTTCGCCTGTGCCGATTCAGCGCGCGTCGACGTGCTCGCGACGGCTACCAGCCGCAGCGGCTCGGCCTCTGGGCCCTTGACCAGGCCGAGCCCGAGCCACCTCTCTCCGACCTGCCAGCCGTACATCTCCACGGCGACCCCGGCGAGTGCCTCGCCGAGTGCCGGTCCGGCGTGCAGTTTCAGGCCGGGGTCGAGGAACCCGTCCATGGCCACGGTCCGGGGCTGGCCGAACTTCGGCCACAGATCCGCCACCAGGTCGGCCAGTTCGGCAGCAGCACCGTCACCGGCGGCCGGGGTCGGGTCGTAGGCCCCGAGGCAGGTCAGGCGGAATCCGGTGTCGTCTGCCGTCGACGGCTCGACCAGCAGGTTCTCGATCGCAGCGAATTGTGCGGCGGTGGTCTTCATCCCCAGAAGTCAACCGCATCGCACGGACAGCGCCTTGACGACCACCACCGATCAGCAGGCCGTACCGGCTGGGGTGTCGGCGGGCGTGGTTACGATGCGGCGCATGGGCTACACCACGACCTTTATCGGGCGGATCGCCGTCGAGCCGCCGCTCAGCGAGCGGGAAATCGCCTATCTGCGGAAGTTCGCCGGCAGTCGGCGGATGGATCGGGACCAGGGCCCGTACTTCGTGGACGGCACCGGTCCTTTCGGGCAAGGCCGGGACGCGGACATCCGGGAGTACAACAAGCCGCCGGCGGGGCAGCCGGGGTTGTGGTGCATGTGGGTGCCGACGGCGGACGGCGCGGCGCTGGAGTGGAACGGGCACGAGAAGTTCTACAACGCGCCGGAGTGGATGGCGTACCTGATCGACCACTTCCTGCGGCCGGGCGCCCACGCCCGGGGCGGGCCGGGGTTCGAGGGGTTCACGTTCGACCATGTGCTGGGCGGGGTGGTCGACGCGCAGGGCGAGGAGTCCTGGGACAGCTGGCAGTTGTCGGTGCGTGACAACGAGGTGTCCGCGTCGGAGCCGGTGGAGCCCGAGTCGGTGTGGGTCTGCGAGAACTGCCGGACGGTGCTCCCCGACGAGGATTCTGTCTGCTGCCGGGGGTACGAGCCGGTGCAGGCGTACGTCGAGTAGCTCTCCCGCGTCCGCTTCCCCCGGCCGAACCATCCGGACGGCCCACCCCGACGAGCGCGCGCGTCTGTTCGCGCACGCCGCGAGTGGCATCCGCGACCCGATCGGCAAACCGCCGCTGTGCCTGGTCCTGGCCTCCGACCAACCCGACGGGTTCGTCGTCTGCGCGCACGCGAGCGGCCGTGCCACGACCCGCGAACCCGGCATCCTGGGCGCACCGCCCGTCGAATTCGGCGGCGGACGCCTGCTGTGGAGTGCCGGCCCGGCCGGCGTATCCGGACCGCGGCGGCACCGATACACGCTCCACGAAGACGGGGAGGCCTTCCTGCATTCACAGTCCTCTCCGACCACGCCCGACGCACCGACCCACGTCTCGGACTGACTCCGTCCGACGGTACGGAGCGGACCCGGGGTCGGCGCGGGGCCCTCATGCAGCGGATGGGAACCCTCTGCTTCGGTAGGGCGGATAGTCCGAAAGCTCCTCCAGAAGTGCTTGCCTCTTCGCTTCGGTCAGTACGTCCACTTCGTCGCTGACCGGATATGATGCGACCTCAGATATGACCTTCTGCTCCTGGACCTTGAAGGCGATGCTCATTTTCTCCGAGCCCCCGTGAGGAACTCGACTCAGATATTCGCTGAGGACTACGGGAACAATCTGCGGATTCATGCACTCCAGAGCTCGGGCCGCGCGAAATCTGGGACGGAGATGCCTCGAGTGCTGAATCACATCAAGCATCGCCAGCACCGCCTCCCTGTCGTCCCGGGACTCGGAAATCCAGTAGGGAACATCCCCTTCCCGGCCATGTTGGACTGCCGACGTCAGGGCATAGCCGAGCAGATGGGGCGGTATCTGAGAGTTACGCGCCCGCCGCCGCAGATCTATCAACTGCGGCGGGCTCAACAGGTACTTGTAACGCTGCCTGTGCTCCTGCCACAGTGCATACCGCTCCTCGGCGGACGACCCGAACTTCCCTGCGCGCTCCCAGCCTGTACGCGCTGTGATCGGAATGGCCCTGGCCGCCAGCGACTCCTTGACCTCCACCAGCCCTGCGCGGCTCGACAGATTCACGACGTGCACGCCGGCCAGATCCGACAGAACACGGCTCGGAGACGTGGAGACAATCAGAGACCTGTCCGGGTATTTCCCGAAAGCTATGCCGGCCTCAAAGATTACGTTCGGCCTCGACTGTTCCTCGTCGGCGTCCTCGGCCGGCTTCTCTCGAAATTCCGACTTGAGGCTGATCCTCTCATCCGGCGTCATCAGGACGATGATAGTCTGACATGCCTCCATGCCTGCCCTGATGATCTGCATGATCGTTGGCGCCAAACCAACGTCCTTGACCGCCAATGCGCGGGCATCGGACCATTTTATTGGCTCAAGTCCGAGCTTCTTGAGAAACTTGTGAAGCTCTTCACGGGCATCGTGATCTCTCCCATGGACCACGAATACCTTCTTAGGGTCTGGAGAGGTTGCCATGCCGACCTCCGAAGGCAACATAGCGTCACGGCAGGGCTGATAATCCCAGCGTAGGCCTGCCCTTGCATGAACGCAGCCACATGCGGCGCGCTGCAACACGGGTAGTCCACCCGCCGACTCGACTTGCGCCCATGACGGCTGTCAACCCAACGAAACAGCTCAACCAGAACGTCCGGGCCCGGATTCGGGCATGGTGATCGCGACAACGGCACCGCGGATCCGCAGCCCGCTGCACCAGCGCGCCTGGATCAGCTGTCCTGCTTAGAAGTGATGTTCGGCGGCCGGGGCTACTGCTGGTTGCGGACCAGCAGCGACACGGTGAGGCCGGCGACCCGCCGGACCTCGGCGGGGGTGAAGTCGGCGCGCAGCGCGGACGTCTGTTCGGCGGTGAGCTTCTGGTAGGGGTCGCCGCTGGTTCCGTTGGTGACGACCCAGATCCGGTGTGCCGTGCGCAGGCCGCCCGCCGGGACGCGGGACTCGACGGGGTAGAGGTCGTCCGCGTCCTCGGCGGAGCGCGCCACGTAGGGCTGGGCGGGTTCGACGCCTTCCGGCAGGTAGTAGTCGAGGGCCGGGCCGATCATGAGCCAGGCTTCGAGCCCGCCGGCGGCGATCAGTTCGTCGCCGCTGCGGTAGCCGCGGGCGATGAGTTCGGCGGCGCCGCTGTAGTCGTTCGGCGAGTGGGCGGTCGTGCCGCGCACGCCGCGTTCGCGGGGTACCGCGAGGTAGGCGGGGTAGGCCACCAGGCCGACGGCGAGGACGGTGGCGACGGCGCCGGACAGGGCGGTGTGCCGGGCGTCGGCCGCGCGTACCGCTCCGTGGGCCGCCGCGACCCCGCCGCCGGCCGCGATCGCCCAGACCGGGACCGTGAACAGCAGGTAGCGGTCGGCGAAGTAGGAGGTGGTGCCCTGGGAGACGAGCCAGACCAGCAGCACGGGGAGTGCGGCCAGCAGGACCAGTCGCGCGGTCACCGCGCGGGTGCCGGCGGCCGCGCCGGGGAGGAGGAGTCCGAGCGCGACCAGGCCGAGGAGCGCGTACATCACCTGGTGGGCGCCGATCAGGCCCTGCCAGAAGAACTGCAGGTCCTCGGAGTCCGGCCGGTCGATCCAGGACAGTTGCCGGCCGACCTGCACCGTGCCGAGCACCACCAGCGGGACCACCGGCAGCACGGCCACCGCGACCGATGCCGCGTACGGTTTCAGGACCCGCCGCCCGGCGGCCAGGACCAGGGGCAGTTGGCCGACCACGGCGACCAGCGACACCAGGTGCAGGATGCCGCCCAGGGCCGTGCACACCGTGAAGCCGACCCACCACCGCCACGGGGCCCGGTCGAGCGACCGGTCGAGCGAGCGGTCCACCGACAGGTCCAGCGCCCGGACCAGGCACCACAGCGCGGCCGTCACCGCGCAGGCCACCAGCGCGTACGACCGGGCCTCCTGCGCGTAGCGCGAGACGCTGGGCGCGACCGCCAGCAGCATCCCGGCCGCCAGGCCGGCCACCCGGCTGTGGAAGAGCCACTGCGCCGTCATCGCGGTGAACCACGCGGTGCCGGCCATGGCGATCGCCGAGGGCAGCCGCAGCGCGGTCGGCGAGTCGCCGGCGAGTGCCGTCCAGCCGTGCAGCAGCAGGTAGTACGCGCCGTTGCTGGCGTCCACGTTCCCCAGCATCGCGAACAGGTCGCCGAGGCTGCGGCTCGCGGCGCTCCAGCTCGACACCTCGTCCCGCCACAACTGCGGGGAGCCGATCCGCCACAGCCCCACCAGCAGCACCGTGACCGCCGAGGCGCCGGCCGGCCAGTACCTCACCGCCGCCGCCTTGACCCGTTCCGATGCCGCCCATGGCATGTCAAAAACTGACAAGCCGCTGCTACTTCCCATCACTGCATAATAAGGGACCTGCATGAGCAAATCGGACCGCCCGGGCCGTCGCACGAGGCCGGGCCCCACCGCACACGGCGGGGCCCGGCGTTCGTTCACGGTCGGTGCCGGGCGGTCAGCCGGGGGTGATCCGGCCGCGCCAGCCGCCGGTCTCGACGCCCCGCTCCTCCACGAAGGACTTGAAGCGCCGCAGGTCGCCCTTGACCCGCCGGTCGACCATGCCGGTCATGCCCGCGGCCTTCTCGGCGATGCCCTCGGGCTCGAAGTCCATCGCCAGGCGGACGGTGGTGTGCCGGTCGTCGACGCGCTCGAAGGTCACCACGCCCATCTGCTGGACGTCGCCGCCGACGGTGCGCCAGGCGATCCTCTGGTCCGGCAGCTGGTCGACGATCTCGGTGTCGAACTCGCGGGTGACCCCGGCGACGGTGGTGCGCCAGTGGTTGTGCCGCTCGTCGAGCTGGGTGACCTCCTCGACGCCTTCCATGAAGCGGGGGAAGTCCTCGAACTGCGTCCACTGGTTGTAGGCGGTGTGCAGCGGGACGTCCACGTCAACGGATTCCTGGACCATGGTCATGCGGTTCCTCCGATCTCTCGGCGACCTGCCGCAGCCTCGTCTGCCCCGGCCTTCGGAACCGAAACCTCCGCTTCTCCGCCGGGTGCGGCGGACCGCCGCTGCCCACGGAGGCCCGCCGCTGCCCACGGGGGACCGCCGCGGCCCGCGGAGGCGGTTCGCTGCGCGCCCCGGTGCTGCGTTAGCCTCGATGCACCGTCACCCGGACGTCCTGGAGGTCGAGATGCGCCGCGCCGTCATCACCTTCCACGAGGTCGCGGAGCGGCAGCTCGCGGAGCTGGACGACGCGGCGCTGGCCCGGCTCGATCCGCACCTCGGCGTGATCGCGGAGGACCCGGCGGGCGCCGGTGTCCAGCTGCGGCCGGACAGCCCGGTGCGGGAGTACGCGAAGGACGGCGTGCGCGTCGCGTACGTGGCGACGGTGCTCGGCACGATCGTCCTGGTCGCGTACGTCGAGGTCGACTGAGGTCCGAGGTACCCCTGCCCGCACGGCGGGCCCGGTCACTCGAAGCGGGTGGTGTCCCCTGCGCCGCGCCGCACGATCTCCGCCTCGCCGCTGGAGAAGTCGACGACCGTGGTCGGTACGGTCCCGCAGTCGCCGGAGTCCACCACGGCGTCGAGCACGTGGTCGAGGCGCTCCTTGATCTCCCAGCCCTGGGTCATCGGCTCGTCCTCGTCGGGGAGCAGCAGGGTGCTGGAGACCAGGGGCTCGCCGAGCTCGGCGAGCAGCGCGCGGGTGACGGCGTGGTCGGGGATCCGGACGCCGACGGTCTTCTTCTTGGGGTGCAGCAGGCGGCGCGGCACCTCCTTGGTGGCGGGGAGGATGAAGGTGTAGCTGCCCGGCGTCGCGGCCTTCACGGCCCGGAAGACGTTGTTGTCGAGCTGGACGAACTGTCCGAGCTGTGCGAAGTCCTCGCACATCAGGGTGAAGTGGTGCCGGTCGTCCAGGCGCCGGATCGACCGGATCCGGTCGAGGCCGTCGCGGTTGTCCAGGCGGCAGCCCAGGGCGAAACAGGAGTCGGTCGGGTACGCGATCAGGGCGCCGGAGCGGAGGCTGTCGGCCACGGTGCCGATGGTGCGCGGTTGCGGGGTCTGCGGGTGCACGTCGAAGTACTTCGCCATTGGCCGACCATACGGGATCGCCGTGGTCCGTGGGCGCTGCGGCGGCTCCCGGCGCGCTGCCGGGCGCCCCACGGCCGGCAGGTCAGCCGGCCGGCCCGCAGCGTTCGGTGTCGATCTCGGCGAGGGTGGCCTCGTTGTAGCGAGGGCCGTGGACGGTGGTGGCGTTCAGTACCGCACCGGCCGCCTCCAGGGCCTCGGCGGGGACGGCGAGGCCGAGCACGGCCAGGTTCTCCTTCAGGTGGGCGACGGAGCGCGTGCCGGGGACGGCGACCACGTGCGGTGCCCGGGAGAGGACCCAGGCCAGGGCCAGCTGTGCGAGGGTGCAGCCGGTGTCCCGGGCGATGCCGGCCAGCCGGTGCCGCAGGGCCAGGTTGGCGGGGTAGTGGTCGGCGCCGAAGCGGGGCATGGCCCGGCGGATGTCGCCGGCGGGCAGGCCGTCCGGGGCGGGCGGCGCCGAGGTGAGGAAGCCGCGGGCGAGCGGGCTGAACGCGACCAGGGCGACGCCGAGTTCCCGGGTGGCGGCCAGGGTGCCTTCCTCGGGGTTGCGCGTCCAGAGGCTGTACTCGTTCTGCAGGGCGGCGATCGGGTGCACGGCGTGGGCGCGGCGCAGCGTGGCGGCGGACACCTCGGACAGTCCGAGGGCCCGCACCTTGCCGGCGGTGACCAGGTCGGCCATCGCCCCGATGCTCTCCTCGACCGGCACCTGCGGGTCGAGGCGGTGCAGGTAGTAGAGGTCGATGGTGTCGGTGCGCAGCCGGGCGAGCGCCCGGTCGGCGGTGCGCCGCAGGGTCTCGGGCCGTCCGTCGACGACGCGCCGGCCGTCGACGCCGGTCATGCCGCACTTGCTGGCCAGCAGGACGCGGTCGCGGTGGCCGGCGAGCACCCGGCCGAGGAGTTCCTCGTTGGCGCCGAAGCCGTAGAGGGCGGCGGTGTCGAGGTGGGTGACGCCTTCGTCGAGCGCGGTGCGGAGCAGGTGTTCGGCGGCCTCCGGGGTGGGCGGGACGCCGTAGGCGTGGCTGAGGTTCATGCAGCCGAGGCCGAGCGCCGGGACCTCGAACGGCCCGATCCGGCGCGCGGCCGCGGCAGGCACGGCGGTCCCGGCGGCCGGGGCGGTCCCGCCGGCCGGGGCGGGCAGAGCCGCCCCGCCGGTCGCGGCGTTCATGCGGTGCGGGCGGCGTCGAGCTGCCGCTCCAGGTCGGCGAGCGTCCGGTAGCAGTCGAGGACCTGGGCGACGGAGGAGTTCGGTTCGCGGCCCTCGCGGATGGCAGCGACGAACTCGCGGTCCTGCAGTTCGATGCCGTCGGTGGAGACGTCGACGGTGCTGACGTCGATCGGCTCGTCCTTGCCGGTGAGCAGGTCGTCGTAGCGGGCGAGGTAGGTGCCGGTGTCGCCGATGTAGCGGAAGAAGGTGCCGAGCGGCCCGTCGTTGTTGAAGGACAGCGAGAGGGTGCAGAGGGCGCCGTTCTCGGCGCGCAGCTGGATCGACATGTCCATCGCGATGCCGAGTTCGGGGTGGATCGGGCCCTGGATCGCGTTGGCCTGCACGATCGGCGACCCGGTCTGGTACGCGAACAGGTCGACGGTGTGCGCGGCGTGGTGCCACAGCAGGTGGTCGGTCCAGGAGCGGGCCTGGCCGAGGGCGTTGAGGTTGCTGCGGCGGAAGAAGTAGGTCTGCACGTCCATCTGCTGGATCCGGTACTCGCCGGCCTCGATCCGGCGGCGGACCCACTGGTGGCTGGGGTTGAAGCGCCGGGTGTGGCCGACCATCGCGACCAGGCCGGTGCGCTGCTGCGCGGCGTGGCAGGCCTCGGCGTCGGGCAGCGCGTCGGCGAGCGGGATCTCGACCTGGACGTGCTTGCCGGCCTCCAGGCAGGCGAGGGTCTGGGCGGCGTGCAGCGGGGTGGGCGTGGCGAGAATGACGGCGTCGACGTCGTCCATCGCGAGCACCTCGTCGAGGGAGGCGGCGGCGCGGCCGATGCCCTGCTCGGCGGCGAACTTCCGGGCGCTGTCGAGCGAGCTGCTGACGACGGCGGTCAGCTCGACGCCGTCGATCCGGCGCAGGGCGGCGGCGTGCTTGGCGCCGAAGGCGCCGCCTCCGGCGAGGGCGATGCGGACGGGCTGCTGGTCGGTCATGTCATTCCTCCGTACCGGGCGTCTGGGCCCGCGGGTGGTTCTCCAGGATCAGGTGGCCGACGGCGGTGTTGGACGCCGGCACGTGGTAGAAGCGGTGCTTGGTCTCGACCGTTCCGCCGCCGTCGACGTCGCTCATCGCGCCGCGGGCGATCAGCCACATGACGAGTTCGATGCCCTCGCTGCCGGCCTGTTCGACGTAGTCCAGGTGCGGCAGCCGGGCGAGGCCGGCGGGGTCGTCGATCAGCCGGTCGAGGAAGGCGTTGTCCCACTCCCGGTTGATCAACCCGGCTCGGGGGCCCTGCAGTTGGTGGCTCATGCCGCCGGTGCCCCAGACCTGGACGTTCAGCGGGCGGTCGTAGGACTCGACGGCCCGGCGCAGTGCCCGGCCGAGTTCGAAGCAGCGGGCGCCGGAGGGCACCGGGTACTGCACCACGTTGACGTGGAACGGGATGACCTTGCACGGCCAGCGCTCGACGTCGCCGAACATCAGCGACAGCGGGACGGTCAGGCCGTGGTCGACAGTCATCTCGTTGACCAGGGTGAGGTCGAAGTCGTCGCGGATGAGGGAGTGCGCGATGTGCGCGGCGAGGTCGGGGTCGCCCTCGATGCCGGGCACGGGGCGCGGGCCGTAGCCCTCGTCGGCGGTGGCGTAGGCCGCGCCGGTGCCGAGCACGAAGGTCGGGATCAGCGACAGGTCGAAGGTGGAGGCGTGGTCGTTGTAGACCAGGAAGATCACGTCGGGGAGGTTCTCCCGCTGCCACTGCCGGCTGTACGCGTAGCCGTCGAACACCGGCTTCCAGTACGGCTCTTCGGTCTTGTGGTGGTCCATCGCGGCGCCGATCGCGGGGACGTGCGAGGTGAAGACCGCGCCGGTGATCACGGCGTGCTCGGCGGGCTGCGCCGGGTCGGCGTAGGCGGCCTCCAGGACGGCGTGGTCGATCCGGTTGCCCTCGACGGAGCGGCCGCCGGCGACCATCATGGCGCGGTACTCCTGCTCGGTCATGCCGGTCATCGAGCCCGCCATCTGCTGGAAGGAGAGCCCGAGCGTGGCGCCCCACTTGGCGAGGAAGTAGATGTTCCCGCCCTCGCGCATCGCGGCGTTGAGGTCGCGGTCGAGCAGGGCCTGCTTCTGCTCCTCGCGCAGCGGCCAGGCGTCGAGGTAGGCGCGTTCGTCGGCGAGGTAGGCGGCGCGGTTCTCGGCGGTCATCAGCGACATGCAGAACTGGTTGAGGTGGTAGCCCTTGGCGGACTGCTCGGCGTCGAAGATGGTCGTCCCCGGCACCAGCCTGTAGGTCTTGTCCAGCGCCATGCCGGTCTCCAATCGTGCGGTAAGCGGGCGGTGCGGGCGGTTCAGTCGGCGTCCGGCCAGTACAGGCGCGTCGGGTTGGCGACCAGCAGCCGGTGCTGCAGTTCGGCGGTCGGGGCGATGTGCGGGACGAAGTCGACCAGCAGGCCGTCGTCGGGCATGTGGTCGGTGAGGTTGGGGTGCGGCCAGTCGGTGCCCCACAGCACCCGGTCGGGGAACTCCTCGACCACGCGGCGGGCGAACGGGACGACGTCGCGGTAGGCGTGCCGCTCGCCGTCGAGGGCGGGCGGGCCGTCGGCGGAGAGCCGTTCCGGGCAGGTGACCTTGCACCAGATGTCGTCCCGGGCCCGCATCAGGTCGAGGAAGGCCTCGAACGCGGGGCCGTGCGGGTCGGCGGTGACGTCGGGGCGGCCCATGTGGTCGACGACCACCGGCACCGGGATCGACAGCAGGAAGTCGCGCAGCTCGGCGAGGTCGGCGGCCTCGAAGTAGACGACGACGTGCCAGCCCAACGGTGCGATCCGCTCGGCGACGTCCAGCAGGTCCTGCTGCGGGGCGGCGTCGACCAGCCGCTTGACGAAGTTGAACCGCACGCCGCGCACCCCCGCCTGGTGCAGCTCGCGCAGCTCCGCGTCGGTGACCGTGGGCCGGACGGTGGCCACGCCCCGGGCGCGCCCGCCGGAGGCCCGCAGCGCGTCGACCATGGCGCGGTTGTCGGCGCCGTGGCAGGTGGCCTGCACCACGACGTTGCGGGCGAAGCCCAGGTGGTCGCGCAGCGCGAAGAGCTGGTCCTTGGACGCGTCGCAGGGGGTGTACTTGCGTTCAGGGGCGTACGGGAACGCGGCGCCGGGGCCGAAGACGTGGCAGTGCGCGTCGACGGCGCCCGCGGGCAGTTCGAAGGCGGGGCGGCTCGGGCCGGCGTACCAGTCCAGCCAGCCGGGGGTCTTCTCGAAGTCCATGGTCACCGGTCCTGGTAGCGCAGTCCGAGCTCGGCCAGCGGGCCGCGCATGCCGTAGATGTCCAGGCCGAGTTCGCCGGCCCGGAAGCGGGCGCGTTTGCCCTCCTCGGCGGCCTCGCGCTTCGCGGAGGCGGCGGCGACCTCGGCGGCCCGCTCGCGGGGCACCACCACGACGCCGTCGGCGTCGGCCACCACCACGTCGCCGGGCCGGACCAGGGCGTTGGCGCAGACCACCGGCACGTTGACCGAGCCGAGGGTGGCCTTGACCGTGCCCTTGGCGTTGACGGCCCGGGCGAAGACGGGGAAGTCCATCCGCTCCAGGTCGGCCACGTCGCGCACGCCGCCGTCGATGACCAGGCCGCGGGCCCCGCGGGCGCGGAAGGAGGTGGCGAGCAGCTCGCCGAAGAAGCCGTCCTCGCTCTCGGTGGTGCAGGCGGCGACCACCACGTCGCCCTCGCGGATCTGCTCGGCGGCGACGTGCAGCATCCAGTTGTCGCCGGGCTGCAGCAGCACGGTGACCGCCGTCCCGCACAGGCGGGCGCCGGGGTAGGCGGGGCGCAGGTACGGGCGGGCCAGGCCGACCCGGCCCATCGCCTCGTGGACGGTGGCGACGCCGAACTCCGACAGGGCGGCGACGGCCTCCGGGTCGGCGCGGGTGATCGCCGTGCGGACGACCCCGATCTCGGTGTGTTCCATGGCAGTTCTCCTGGGGTCAGCGGTCGGCCGCGGCGAGGCGGGCGGCGAGCCGGGGGTGGACGCGCAGGGCGTTGCCGGAGTGGACGGCGGCCCGCTCCTCGGCGGTCAGGTACGGGGTGGCGTCGACGTACCTGCGGGTGTCGTCGAAGTGGTGGCCGGTGTCGGGGTCGATGCCGCGGACGGCGCCGATCATCTCGCTGGCGAACAGCACGGACCGGCTGGGGATCACCCGGGTGAGCAGGTCGATGCCGGGCTGGTGGTAGACGCAGGTGTCGAAGAGGACGTTCTCCAGCAGCTCCACCGGGTCCGGCCGGCCGAGGGCCATGGCCAGGCCGCGGAAGCGGCCCCAGTGGTAGGGCACCGCGCCGCCGCCGTGCGGGATGACGAACCGCAGGGTCGGGAAGTCGGCGAACAGGTCGCCCTGGACCAGCTGCATGAACGCGGTGGTGTCGGCGTTGAGGTAGTGCGCGCCGGTGGTGTGGAAGGCCGGGTTGCAGGAGGTGCTGACGTGGATCATCGCGGGCACGTCGTAGTCGACCAGCGCCTCGTACAGCGGGTACCAGCTGCGGTCGGTGAGCGGCGGGGCCGTCCAGTGCCCGCCCGAGGGGTCGGGGTTGAGGTTGACGCTGACCGCGCCCAACTCCTCGACCGCGCGGCGCAGTTCGGGCAGGCAGGTGGCGGGGTCGACGCCCGGCGACTGCGGGAGCATCGCGCCCGTCGCGAAGCGGTCGGGGTAGAGCCCGCCGACCCGGTGGACCAGGTCGTTGCAGATCCGCGCCCACACCGAGGAGACCTCGAAGTCGCCGATGTGGTGGGCCATGAAGCTGGCCCGCGGGGAGAAGACGGTCAGGTCGATGCCGCGCTCGTCCATCAGGCGCAGCTGGTTGCCCTCGATCGCGGCGCGCAGGTCGTCGTCGGTGATGACCAGCTCGGCGGGGTCGGGCGCCTCGCCGGTGCCGCCGGCGGCGGCCACCTGCCGGTCCCGCCAGGCGGCCAACTGCGGTGGGGCGGTGGTGAAGTGGCCGTGGCAGTCGATGATCACGGGTGCTCTCCTGGGGGTGGTGCGGAGGTCGGGGGCGGGGTCAGGCGCCGGTGGGCCAGCCGGTGTACTGCTCGGCGAGGTAGGTCCGGCCGGCCCGGGTGCCCGCGACGCTGTCGAGCTCGCCGAGCTGGCGGCGCAGGTCGAAGGGGGTGCCGCCGGGCTCGGTGTGCAGCAGCCGGGTCATCCAGGAGGAGAAGTTCTGGGCCCGCCAGATCCGCTGCAGGGCCCGCGGCTGGTAGTCGTCGAGCGCCCGGTCGCCCTCGCCGCCGAGGGCGCGCACCAGGACCTCGGCGAGTACCTTCACGTCGTGCAGCGCGAGGTTGAGCCCGCGGGCGCCGGTGGGCGGCACGGTGTGCGCGGCGTCGCCGGCGAGGGCGAGCGAGCCCCAGCGCATCGGCTCCTGGACGAAGGAGCGGAAGCGCAGCACGGTCTTCTCCAGCACCGGCCCCTCGTTCAGCCGGAAGCCGTCCTCGCCCGCGACCCGGGCCTGCAGGGTCTCCCAGATCCGCTCGTCGCTCCAGGCGTCCACCGACTCGTCGGCGGCGCACTGGAAGTACATCCGCTGGACGCTCTCGGTGCGCCGGCTGATCAGCGCGAAGCCGTGCTCGGAGTGGGCGTAGACCAGTTCGGGCGCGCTGGCCGGGGCCTCGGCCATGATGCCGAACCAGGCGAACGGGTACTCCTTGCCGTACCGGACCCGCCGGTCCTCCGGCACCAGGTCGCGGCACATGCTGCGGGAGCCGTCGGCGCCGACCACGTAGCGGGCCCGGATCTCGTGCCTGGTCCCGTCGGGCAGGGTGCAGCGGACCCGGGGCGCGTCGGTGGTGATGTCGAGGACCTCGGTGTCGCGGACGCCGAACAGGACGGTGCCGCCGTCGCGCATCCGGGCGTCGGCCAGGTCGAGGAACACGTCGGTCTGCGGGTAGAGCCACGCCGAGGCGCCCACCAGTTCCTTGAAGTGGATGCGGTGCGGGCGGCCGCCGAAGCGCAGCTCGATGCCCTCGTGCTCGTGGCCCTCGCGCAGTACGCGGTCGGACACGCCGGTCTCCACCAGGTCCCGGGCGGCGTCGGCCTCCAGGATGCCGGCCCGCTGGGTGGTGGCGATCTCGTGGCGGGTGCGGGTGTCGATGACGACCGTGTCGATGCCGGCGCGGCCGAGCCGGTGGGCCAGCATGAGCCCGGCGGGACCGGCGCCGACGACGGCGACGGGGACCGAGGTGACGGTGTCGACGATGGCCTCGGCCATGGGGGATCTCCTGTGCGACGGCAAGGGTTCGGAACACCCCGAACGCTGGCATCCGCCGCCTCGGCCGGTCAGCACCACTTCCGTCAGGCGGAAGTCGCCGCCGGAATCACCCGCGCGGCAGCCGCCGGGTCAGACCGCCGCGCGGGCCCGCCGGCCGAGCTCCTCGGAGATGCCGTGCACGGCCCGCAGCAGCGGTTCGCGCAGCCCGCGGGCCCGGCCGGCGCTGCTCGCCGCGATGACGATCCCGAGCGCGGCGCCGACCGGGCCGGTGCGGCCGATCCGGACGGGCGCGGCCACCGCGACCGTGGTGTCCGAGAGCTGGCGGTCGCTCACGAAGACCTGCTCGCGGCGGATCCCGTCCAGTTGGGCGCGCAGCGTCCTCGGGTCGGTGACGGTGTGGCTGGTCCAGGCGCGCAGCGGCGCGTCCAGGACCGCCTCCTGGATGTCGGCGGGGGCGTGCGCCAGCAGCACCCGGCCCATTCCGGTGGAGCCGATCGGGAAGCGCGAGCCGACCATGGTCACCAGCTCCACCGAGCGGTGTCCGGCGATCCGTTCGACGAAGACGAGTTCGGTGCCCTCCCGGACGGCGAGCTGGATGTTCTCGTGGGTGGCCTCGTACAGGTCCTGCATGAACGGCAGCGCCACGTCGCGCAGGATCTGGCTGCGCGGGCAGCCCGAGGCGATCTCCCACAGCCGCAGCCCGACGTGCCAGGAGCCGTCCTCGCCGCGCTCCAGGGCGCCCCAGGCCGCCAGTTCCGCGACCACCCGGTGTGCGGTGCTCAGGGCGAGGCCCGTACGCTGTGCGATCTCCGACAGGGTCTGCGACGGGCAGTCGCGGCCGAAGGTCGAGAGGACTTCGAGAACTTTTCCAGCCGCCGTGCTCCGGGTTGCGCTCACGCGGCCAGTGTCGCAGACAGGCACTGGGCCGACCGTGCGCCCGTCGCAGCATCGGCCGCCCACAAGGAGATGTGATGAACCGAGAGCTCACCGGCCTGTCCTCGATGGCGACCAGGCAGCTCCTGGCCGAGCTGTCCGGGTACGTCGGGCGCGTCCACGGCGCCGCGGTGCGCTTCGAGTCGGCGGGCGGGGTCGAGGTGGCGCGGCGGGTGCGCGAGGGCGCCGGGGGCGACCTGCTGGTGCTCGCCGCCGACGCGATGGCGGGGCTGGAGGCGGCCGGGCTGCTGGCCGCCGGGACGCTGCGCCCGCTGTGGGTCTCGCAGGTGGTCGCGGCCGTGCCGGACGGCTCGCCGCTGCCCGCCCTGGCGTCCGCGGCGGACCTGCGGGCCGCCCTGTCGGCCGCCCGGCGGATCGCGTACTCCACCGGGCCGAGCGGCACCGCCCTGGTCGCGCTGATCGCCCGGCTGGGGCTCGCGGACGAGCTGGCGCCGCGGCTGGTCCAGGCGCCGCCGGGGGTGCCGGCCGGGAGCCTGCTGGCCTCCGGCGACGCCGACCTCGCCTTCCAGCAGCAGAGTGAGCTGATGGACCTGCCCGGCGTAGTGGTCGTCGGTCCGCTGCCCGGCGACACGGCGATCAGCACCGTCTTCGGCGGGGCCGTGCTCGCCGCCTCGACGGAGCCGGACCGCGCCGCCGCCGTCCTCGACCTGTTCGGCGCGGAGGACACCTGGGCGACCGCCCGCGCCGCGGGCCTGCGGGCCGCCCGCGACCTGGGCTGATGCCCTCGTCCGGCCACCCGGCGCGCATGCGGGCCGGGCGGCCGGTCCGTAGCGTGGGCAGCGGGGGCGACCTTGACAGCTCCGGCACCGGGAGTCACGATGACTGAATCAAACGTCGTCCTATAACGACGTTGTACATCCCGGAGCGGCCTCCGCGCCGCCTTCCACTCCCTCCGCGCGCTCCGCCGCGGGCGCGCCCTCGCAGAGGCGATCATGGAACACGACTCCCCCACCACCGAACCGTGGCAGCTGTCGGCCGTCGAGCTCGCGGCCGCGATCCGCAACCGCACGCTGTCCTCGGTGGACATCGTGCGGTCCTGCCTGGACCGCATCGACGCCGTCAACCCCCGCATCAACGCCCTCGCCGACCTCCGCCCCGAGGAGGCCCTCGACCAGGCCCGCGCCGCCGACCGGCTCACCGCCTCCGGCGCCGAACTCGGCCCGCTGCACGGCATACCGGTCTCCACGAAGATCAACACGGACCAGTGCGGGTACGCCTCCAGCCACGGCGTCGTCGCCCTCGCCGCCACCCCCGCCGCCGAGGACGCCGCCTGCGTCACCGCGCTGCGCGGGGCCGGCGCGGTCCTGGTCGGCCGCAGCAACGCCCCGGCGTTCTCCTACCGCTGGTTCTCCACCAACGACCTGCACGGGCGCACCCTCAACCCCTGGGACACCGACCGCACCCCCGGCGGCTCCAGCGGCGGCGCCTCGGCGAGCCTGGCCGCCGGCATGACCCCGATCGCCCAGGGCAACGACATCGGCGGCTCGATCCGCTACCCGGCCGCCTGCTGCGGCGTGGTCGGCATCCGCCCGACCGTGGGCCGGATCTCCAACTGGGCGGAGCCGGTGTTCGTCGACACCCCGGGCGGCCGCGAGCAGCTCGTCATGCCGCCGACCGTGCTCAACTGCGCCGTCGAGGGCCCGCTCGCCCGCACCGTCGCCGACGCCCGCCTCGCGCTGCGGGTGATGACCACCCCCGACCTGCGCGACCCGGTCGGCGTCCCCGCCCTACCCACCCGCCCGGCCCCGGACGCCCTCCCCCGGATCGCCGTGGTGCGCTCCATCGGCACCGTCGCGAACCACCCCGCCGTGGAGAAAGCCGTCGACGAGGCCGTCGCCAAGCTCACCGACGCGGGCTACGCCGTGGAGGAGCTGGACGGGCTCCCGCTGCTCGCCGAGGCGGCCCGACTGTGGTCCCTGCTCATCTACGAGGACTTCCGCCCCACCATGCCGACCGTCGAGCTGCTCGGCGACGCGGACATCCGCACGTCCCTGAAGTACTCCTTCGCCGCCGCGGCCGGCCAGTGGGGCGAGGCCCCCACCCTGGCGCAGTACATCCACGGCTGGTCCCGGCGCGGCGCCCTGGTCACGGAGCTCCAGCAGCTGCTCGGCCGCGACGCCCTGCTGCTCACCCCGGTCTCCGCGGAGCCGCCGTTCGAGCAGGACGCCGACCTGGCGAGCCCCGAGCGGGCCGCCCAACTGGTCGCCGCGATGTGGCCGATGGCCGCCGTGCCGATCCTCGGCTTCCCCGCAGTGACGGTGCCCAGCGCCCTGGTCGACGGGCTGCCGATGAGCGTTCAGCTGATCGGCGGCCGCTTCGAGGAGGAGATGGTCCTGAACGCCGCCCAGGCCGTCGAGGACCGGACCCCGCGCCTGGCCCCGGCGCTCTGACCGGTTCGGCGCGAGCACACCGGGCGGACGTGGGCGCGGGGCGCCGACCGCGCCCACGCCTGCGCGGCTACTCCGCGGCCTGCAGGCGGCCGTCGTGCAGGCGGACCTGCTCCTCGCAGGCCTCCGCCAGCCCGGGGTCGTGCGTGGCGACGACCATCGTGGTGCCGTAGGTGGCGCGCAGCTCCGTCAGCAGCTCGAACACCTCAGCGCCGGTCCGGCTGTCCAGGTTGCCGGTGGGTTCGTCGGCGAGCAGCAGCGACGGCGAGTTGACCAGCGCCCGGGCGATCGCCACCCGCTGCTGCTGGCCGCCGGACAGCTTGGACGGCAGCGCGTCCTCCCGCCCGGCCAGGCCGACGGCGGCGAGCAGTTCGCGGGCCCGGGCACGCTTGTCGAAGGCGGTGCGGACGGGCAGGACGGGGGCGATCACGTTGTCCAGCGCGGTGAGCGCGGGCAGCAGGTGGAAGCGCTGGAAGACGATCCCGATGCCGCGCCGGTAGTCGGCGAGGGCGCGGCGGCCGAGCGCGGTGATGTCCGTCCCGGCGACCTCGATGCTGCCACTGTCGGGGCGTTCGATCGCGCCGAGCAGGTGCAGCAGCGTCGACTTGCCGGACCCGGACGGGCCGGTCAGCGCGACCAGTCGGCCGGGTCCGATCCGCAGGCTCACGCCGTCGACGGCGCGCAACTGCTGGTCGCCGCCGGTCCGGAACGCCTTGCGGACGTCGGTGACGAGCACCTCGGCGCCCTGCGGGAGCGGGGTCTCGGTCATGGTGGGTCAGTCCTCCGTGAGCAGTCGGCCGAGCGGGATGCGCCGCAGCAGGGCGGCCGGGACGAGCGAGGCCAGCACGGTGACCAGGACGGCTCCGGTGGCGACGGCGGCGGCGGTGGCGAGCAGGGGGGAGGGCAGCTGCCCGGCCAGGACGGCGGTGACGGCCGTACCGGCGGCCGCGCCGCCGAGCGCCCCGGCCAGGCCGAGCAGGATGCCCTCGGCGAGGACCAGCCGGCCGAGCTCGCCGTCCCGCCAGCCGGACGCGGCCAGTGCGGCCAACTCCCCTGCCCGTTCCCGGATTCCGAGGTAGAGCACGTCGGCGACGGCGAGCGCGCCGAGCACGAGCACGGTGCCGACGGCGGCGTAGTCGATGCCGCGGATCCGGAACGACACCGCCTGCCCGAGCAGCGAGCCGACCAGCGAGTTGCGGAACGTCCAGGTGATGCCGAGCAGCACCGTCAGCGCGGTGCTGCCGATGGCGACGCTCAGCACGCCGAGCAGGCTACGGCCCGGGGTTCGGCGCAGGTTGCCGGCGGCCAGGCCCAGCAGGCCGCGGCTGCGCCGGGCCCGGCGCGGGTCCGAGACGGCCGGGCGGACGGCCTCCGCCGGGACGGCGCGGGCGGCTCGCAGCACCGGGACGGCACCCGCGAGCAGTGCCAGTACCACCGCGCCGGGCACGGCGAGTCCGGCCCGCAGCAGGGTCGCGTGCAACCCGAACAGTTCGGCCACCGGCCAGGCCAGGGCGGCGCCCGCCAGACCGGCGACCAGCCCGAGCAGCGCCACCTCGCCCAGCAGCGTCGCGCCGATCCGGCCCGCCGACCAGCCCAGGCAGGACAGCACACCCAGCTCGGTGCGCCGTGAACGGACGGCCGCCGCGACGGAGTTGGCGACGAACAGCGTGCACACGGCGAGGATCAGCACGAACAGGGTGAAGCTCTTGCGGTCGAGGGCGTCCAGCACGGTGAACGCGACGCCGAGCTTCACCCAGTTCTGACTCACCGCCAGGGCGGGCCGCCCGAACTGCCCTGCCGGAAGTGCGATCGTGACCGGCCGGGGCGAGGAGCCGTAGGTGACGTCCACCAGCAGCCCGGTCGCCTGCTGGATCTGCTCGGCGGCCAGCCGCACCCGCTCCCGACTGACCGGGTCGGTGCCGGTGACGCCCGCGACCTTCACCCGGATCGAGCTGATCGGATCGGCGAGGTGCATGTTGCCCTGGTACGCGCCGCCGGTGATCGTGTAGAGCGCGTCGATCGTGGTGAGCAGCTGCGGCGGCTGGGCGAGCAGCCCGGCCATGTTCCCGTCGGGCCGCATCGGCTGCCCGCCGAGGGCCTTCCGGGAGGCGTCGTCGGCGCCGGTGGTGACGGGGGCGTCGAACGCGCCGAGCGGGACGGCCGTCAGCGCGTTGACGGCGGGCAGCTTCGCCGGGTCGTAGACGCCCACGATGTCGGGCAGCGGGTGGGCCAAGGACGCCAGCCGGTGGGTCCGGACCTCGCGCAGCGCGCTGTCCGCGTTGCTCCGCGGGACGTCCATCCAGGTCGTGCCCTGGTCCACCCGCGACCATGTGCCGTCGGGGTTGCTCACCTCGGCGGGCACCAGCGACCCGTCGGGGCCGGCCCTCCAGTCGGTCGGACCGGCGGTGAACACCGCGCCGAAGCTCGTGTTGTTGATCGAACCTTCCGTACCGTTCACGGCGTCCGCCAGCGCCCGGTCGTACGCCTCGCCCGCGGTGACCTTCCGTGCGACCACCTGGGGGCCGGTCAGGCTGCGGAAGTTGTCCGGCCCGAGTTGGAGCGGGGTGCGGCCGCCGGTCCCGTCCAGGCGCTGGACGCTGATCTCGACCGTGCTGTCCAGGTCGCTGCGGGCCGCCGCCAGCACCGGGAAGGTCGGCATCGTGAAGCTCTGGACCGTGGTGGAGTCCCCGCTCGTCACAGTTCCGGACATGTCGCGGGTACCTGGCGCCTGGTGGTCGGCGAGGTAGCGGCCGGAGACCACGGTGCCGTCCAGGCCGTCCAGCGCCGCCTCCGACGCCGGGTCGATCGCACCGATCAACAGCGATGTCGGGATCGCCGCCCGGTAGCCGACCGGGCCGGTCTGCGCCGTGCCGCGGGAGACCTGCGCCCCGTTCACCTCCCACCGCCGATCGGCGGTGGAGGCGCAGGACAGCTGGTCCGCCCGGTCGAACGGTCCTCTGCCGACACCGGGATCGGTCACCAGGCACGCCTCGACCCGCGTCCCGTCGGGCCGTTCCTCCAGCGCCGGCAAGGGCCGATCCGTGTTCCCCGTACGCCAGATCAGGCCGTTGCGGGTGACGTACTGGTAGGCGGTGGCGGCCGGGAACCTGCTGAGGCCGCCGTCCGTCGTGGTGGTGGTCGTGACCCGGAACAGCGCGCTGTCCTGCCCCGCCGGGATCTGCGACGCCAGCTCGATCGGGACGGACACCTGCGGCGTGATGTAGCCCGCCAGCGCCAGCGGCGCGGCGACCTGCACGCCCGGGATCTGCTGGATCCGGTGCCACTGGTCGAGGGTGATGCCGCCGAAGATCCCGGACAGGAACCCCGCCTGCACCACCCCCTGCCCCTCCTCGGTGGCACTGCGCCCCTTCACCGGCCGGACCAGGATGTCGTACGAGGAACGGGAATTGTCCTCCACCGTCTCCTTCACCTGCAGCTCCTGCGTCCGCGCCGCACCCGTCAGCACCGTGAACGCCGACGTCGCCACCGCGATCCCCGCCATCAGGGCGACCGCCCGCCCCAACCGGTGCCGCACCTGCGACCGCACCATCACCAACACGCCGACCGCCCCATTCCCCTCACCGTTCCCTCAATCCCGCGGCCCAGTGCCGCGGAGGACCGCGCCGACCACTCCGGACACCGGGACCGGGCCCCAGGACCGGGAGTCGTGGCTGGCAGCGGTGTTGTCACCGAGCAGGACGACCTGCCCACGCGGCACCGCGGACCCGGCGGGCAGCCCCGCTGCGGCGCAGACCTCGGCCGGCATGGGCTGCCCCTGGGTCGCGGCGACCCGCTTCACCACCAGGCCGTGGTTTCCACCCCTGAGGTCGGCGGACACCCTGGCGACCACGATCCGTCCGGGGCGTAACGCGAGCCGCCCGGATCGGAGATAGTGCGGCAGACCAGCAGGAACTGGTCGTTCATGATCTCCCCCATTCGCGCACCCGCTCCCGGCGCCATCCGAGGATGGCGCCGGGAGCGGCCGGCCGTCAGCGACCGATGCCGCCTGCTAGCAGGGGATGCTGTACTGGACGCACACGAGCTGCGGCTGCGCGGCCCAGTTCCACGAGTACCACGCATAGCGGCAGCGCCACCCGCCGGTGCAACCCTCTCCGCCGGTGCACTGGAGGCAGCCGGAGCTGGCCTCGGCCGTCTCTTCCCTGAGCAGCATTCCGAGCACCCGATCGGCCGCGACCTTCATTTCCTGAACCATTCCAACCCCCACTGAACGTCTTTCATCCTGTCCCGGCAGGGTGAAATGGCTGGTCAGGAGGGGTGGGGTAACAGGCGAGGCTCCTGGTCGTTGCGCTGGTGTTCTCTACGCACCGCGCTTCGCCCGAGGAGCCTCGCTTGGTCCCGTATCCTGCCATGCTCGATGTCCCGCACGAGCTCGTTGAGCACGTCTCATGGCTGATCTACGCCCGAAGGCGTGAACTGCGTTCGCGTTGGCGGCGCTTGAGCTGCTTCAACCAGGCCCTGCTCACCCTGGCGCATCTGCGGAAGAACGAGACCCTCGCGCAGGTCGCAGCAGGCTTCGGGGTGTCGGAGGCGACCGCCTGGCGGTACGTCGACGAGACCGTCGAGCTCCTGGCCGCGTGGGCGCCGGGCCTGCGCGAGGCGCTGGTCGGCCTGGGCGAGGGCGACTTCGTGATCGTCGACGGGACACTGATCCCGACCGACCGGATCAAGGCGGACGAGCCGTACTACTCGCAGAAGCACCGGAAGCACGGGATGAACGTGCAGGTCATCGCCAGGCGGGACGGCACGCCGCTGTGGTTCTCCCGCGCTCTGCCCGGCCGCACCCACGACCTGACCGCGGCCCGCGCCCACGGGATCGTCCAGGCCTGCCTGACCCGCGAGATCCTGGTCCTGGCGGACCGCGCCTACCAGGGTGCCGGCGCCACCGTCCGCACTCCCTACTACCGGCATCACGAACTCCCCGAGCACTACCAGCAGTACAACCGCGACCACGCCCGCCTCCGAGCGCCGGGTGAACGCGCCTTCGCCCGACTCAAGTCCTGGCGAATCTTCCGAAAAGCCCGCTGCTCGACCAACCGCATCGGCCTCCTCGTCTCCGCCGTCCACACCCTTCTCACCTGCGAAGACTCAGGATGAAAGAGGTTCACTGGCGGGAATTCGGAACTCATCGGTAGTTCCAGTCCTGGCGAGGTCTCGCGACACAGAGGCTATAGGACGTACAGAGACGTTGTCTAGACCACAATGACCCCACGAGTCACACGAGCCGACAGTAAATACGGAACTGACAATTCCGTCCGCAGCGGCATACGAACAAGTAGCATTTCGGGTGCATGAACGCCAGAAAATGCACCGTTTCGGACAGTCGGACCCGCAACCAGTCGCCCGGCCGCGGTCAGGGCCGGTCGGTCGGGCGGAGTTCGCGTTCGAGGGCGGTCAGGGCGAACGCGTTCGCGGAGGCGTTCTGCCAGCGCGTGCGTCCGAACATCACGTCTCCGGAGAGACCGTTGAGCATGGCCACCGCCCTGATGACGAAATCGGGGAGGTACACGTCGGCGAACTGCCCCGTCGCGCGGCCCTCGACCACGACGGCCTCCAGGCGCTGCTCCCAGGCGTCGGACAGGTCCGTGAGGATCTGCCGGCCGGCGTCGTCGTGGGGCTGGGCCAGTACCTGCGTCCACAGCGCGTAGCGTTCGTCGCCCGGGTGGCGGGGCAGGTAGAAGCGGACGAACAGCGCCAGTTTCTCGGCGGGGGTCGCGGCCTCGTCCGCGGCCTGCTGGTACCGGGCGCCGAGGTCCGCTTCGCTCCAGGCGAGGACCTCCAGGAGCAGCCGGTCCTTCTTCCCGAAGTGGTACAGGATGTGCCCGGTGCTCATGCCGGCCCGTGCGGCGATGTCCGACATCCGCACGGCCCCGGCGCCCTTCTCCGCGATGGCACCGATCGCAGCCAGCATGGCCCGCCCCCGCGCCTCGTCGCCGCTGGGCTGGCGCTTCCGGTCCAGCGGGGCCCGGACGGCCTCGCCCGCGGCGCGTGCCTCGGACCGCTTCTCGGGCCCGGCGTCCGGCGTCGGCGTCGGCATCGGCGCACCTCCGTCCTGGGAGTCTAGATCTGTAGTCTAGACTGAAAATCTAGTCAGTGACGACTGCACCCCCGGAGGTATCCGCATGACGCGCGGATTCGATGTTGTGGAGACCTGTATCGCCGACCTGCGCGCGGCGCTGGAGAAGGGCGAGACCACCGCGGTCGACCTGCTCGACGCCTACCTCGCACGGATCGACGCCTACGACCGGCCGGGCACCGCCACCGCGCTCAACGCGATGGTCGTGATGAACCCCGACGCCCGCGCCGAGGCGGAGGCCTCCGACGCGCGCCGCGCCCGCGGCGAGACGCTCGGCCCGCTGGACGGCATCCCGTACACCGCGAAGGACAGCTACCTCGCGAAGGGCCTGACGGCCGCGTCCGGCTCGCCCGCGTTCGAGCACCTGGTCGCCCAGCGCGACGCCTTCGCGATCGAGCGGCTGCGCGCGGGCGGCGCCGTGCTGATCGGCCTGACCAACATGCCGCCGATGGCCAACGGCGGCATGCAGCGCGGCGTCTACGGCCGGGCGGAGAGCCCGTACAGCGCCGAGTGGCTGACCAGCGCCTACGGCTCCGGATCCTCCAACGGCTCCGGCACCGCGACCGCGGCCTCGTTCGGCGCGTTCGGTCTCGGCGAGGAGACCTGGTCGTCCGGCCGGGCGCCCGCGTCGAACAATGCGCTGTGCGCCTACACGCCCAGCCGCGGCGTGATCTCGGTGCGCGGCAACTGGCCGCTGGTGCCGACCATGGACGTCGTGGTGCCGCACACCCGCACCATGGCCGACCTGCTCGAACTGCTCGACGTCGTCGTGGCGGAGGACCCGCAGACCCGCGGCGACCTGTGGCGCGCGCAGCCCTGGATAGCGCTCCCGGCGGTGTCGCAGGTGCGCCCCGCCTCCTACCCGGCGCTCGCCCCCGCGGACCTCGGTGCCGCGCGGGCCGCGCTCGCCGGCAAGCGGGTGGGCGTCCCCCGGATGTACATCAACGCCGACCCGGAGGCCGGCACCAACCCCGAGGGCGGGATCGGCGGCCAGACCGGGCAGCGGATCGACACCCGGCCCTCGGTGATCGCCCTGTGGGAGGCGGCCCGTCGCGACCTGGAGGCGGCCGGCGCCGAGGTGGTCGAGGTCGACTTCCCCGTGGTGTCGAACTACGAGGCCGACCGCCCCGGAGCCCCTTCGCTGTTCACCCGCGGCCTGGTCGGCCGGGACTTCCTCACCGTCGAGATCGAGGACCTGTCCGCCTGGGCGTGGGACGACTTCCTGCGCGCCAACGGCGACCCGGCGCTGGCCACCCTCACGGAGGTCGACGGCGAGCGCATCTTCCCCAAGCACGAGGGCGAACTCCCCGACCGCTACGCCGGTTTCGACGACACGATCGGCGAGTACCCGCGCTTCGTGCGGGAGCGCCCGTACGCGTCGTTCACCGAGATGCCGCACCTCGAAGCGGGGCTGCGCGGGCTGGAGGAGACCCGCCGGGTCGACCTGGAGCAGTGGATGGACGAACTGGGCCTGGACGCGGTGGTGTTCCCCGCCGTCGCCGACGTCGGCCCGGCCGACATGGACGTCTCCGAGGCGTCTGCCGAGCTCGGCTGGCGCAACGGCGTCTGGGTCGCCAACGGCAACCTGGTGCCCCGCCACCTCGGCATCCCGACGGTGACCGTGCCCATGGGCACCATGGCCGACACCGGCATGCCGGTCGGCCTGACCTTCGCGGGCCGCGCCTACGAGGACAACGTCCTGCTGACCCTCGCCGCGGCCTTCGAGGCGACGGGCAGCCGCCGGACGGTCCCCCCGCGCACCCCGCGGCTGTAGGCGGCACGGAGGGCTCCCGGACGGTCGAGTGACGGTTCCGGGAGCCCTTTCGGTTCAGCTGTAGTGGCGGTAGACGGCCTCGGCGACGCAGGCCGGCTTCGCGCTGCCCTCGACCTCGACGGTGAAGGTCAGCGGCATCTGCACGCCGTTGCCCTTGACCTCCGCCACCTCGCCGACGGTGCCGTGCAGCCGGATCTTCGCGCCGACCGGCACGGGGCTCGGGAAACGGACCTTCTCCAGGCCGTAGTTGACGCTCATCCCGATGCCGGTGATCTCCAGCAGCTCGCCGAAGAGCGGGATGATCAGCGACAGGGTGAGGTAGCCGTGCGCGATCGGGCCGCCGAACGGGCCGTCCTTGGCCTTCTCCGGGTCGGTGTGGATCCACTGGTGGTCGTCGGTGGCGTCGGCGAAGGTGTCCACCCGGTCCTGGGTGATCTCGCGCCACTCGGTACGGCCGAGGTCGGTGCCGGTCAGGGCCTTGAGTCCGTCGATGCCGTGGGCGGTGGTGGTCATGGGTGGTTCCTGTTCACTGGTAAGGGATCTGACGAACTGTCAGGAAGAATGCAGGTCGCGGACGGCGGGCTTGACGATCTTCCCGGAGGCCGTCCGCGGCAGGGTGTCCGCGAGCACCACGGACTTCGGGATCTTGTACTTGGCGAGCCGCCCCCGCAGGTGGTCGAGGATGTCCTGCTCGCCGGCGTCGGCGCCCGGCCGCAGGACGACGACGGCCCGGCCGACCTCGCCCCAGCGCGGGTCGGGCACGCCGATGACGGCGCACTCCGCGACGGCGGGGTGGGCGAGGATCGCGTCCTCGACCTCGGCCGGGTAGACGTTCTCGCCGCCGGAGACGTACATGTCCTTCACCCGGTCGACGATGTACGCGTAGCCGTCCGCGTCGGTGCGGGCGATGTCGCCGGTGCGCAGCCAGTCCCCGTCGGCGAACGCGGCGGCGGTGTCCTCGGGCCGTCCCCAGTAGCCGGTCATCACGTTGGGGCCCTGGACCAGGACCTCGCCGCGCTCGCCGGGCCCGGCGTCGCGGCCGTCGGGCAGCACGACGCGGGTGTCGGTGAAGAAGTGCGGCACCCCGGTGGAGCCGGCCTTGGCGGCGGCCTGTTCCTTGTCCAGGAAGAGGACGCCGGGGGACGCCTCGGTCATGCCGTAGCCCTGGCTGAAGGCCAGGCCGCGCGCGAGGTAGGCGGCGATGGTGCGGGCGGGCACCGGGGCGCCGCCACAGTTGAGGCTGCGCAGGCTGGAGAGGTCGGTGCCGGCCCACCGCGGCAGGGCAGCCATCGCGTCGTACATGGTCGGGACGCCGAACATGGAGGTGACGCCGAGGCGTTCGACGGTCTCCAGCACCCGCTCGGCGTCGAAGGCGCCGTGCAGCACCACCCGGCCGCCCTTGAGCAGGGTGGGCAGGCAGGTCATGTTGAGGCCGCCGGTGTGGAACAGCGGGGCGACGACCAGGGTCACCTCGTCGCCGGCCAGGTCGGTGTCGACGAGGACGTTGACGCTGTTCCAGGTGATGTTGGCGTGGGAGAGCACCGCGCCCTTGGGGCGGCCGGTGGTCCCCGAGGTGTACATGATCATGCACGGGTCGTCCGGGGCGACGGCGACGTCCAACGGCTCCTCTGACGCGCCGGCGAGCAGCTCCTCGTACCCGAGGATGCCCTCGCCGGGGCCGGCGAGCGCGATCCGCAGCCGGACGCCCGCCCGGTCGGCCGCGGCCAGGGCGGCCTCGGCCTGCTCCGGCGCGTGGACCAGCACGACGCTGCCCGAGTCGGCGAGGTTGTACGCCAGCTCCGGTGCGGCGAGCCGGGTGTTGAGCGGCACGAAGACCGCCCCGAGCGCCCCGGCGGCGAACAGCGCCTCCAGGAAGGCCGGGTGGTTGGGGCCCAGGTAGGCGACCCGGTCGCCCTGCGCCACGCCCAGCGCGCGCAGGCCGTGGGCCAGGCGCAGCACGCGGCGGTGCAGTTCGCGGTAGGTCAGGGATCCTTCCTCGTGGACGACGGCGACCCGGTCGGGGGTCTTGCGGGCCCGGCGGGCCGGCCACGAGCCGATGCCTTGGTTCAGCACGGGGACTCCTTCAGTCCGTGAGCAGCCCGAGCAGCCGGGCGGCGTTCTCCTTGAGGATCTTCGGCCGCACCTCGGGCTTGATGTCGAGCTGCGCGAAGTCGGCCAGCCACCGGTCGGGGGTGATGACGGGGTAGTCGGAGCCGAAGAGCACCTTGTCCTTGAGCAGGGTGTTGGCGTAGCGCACCAGCTGCGGCGGGAAGTACTTCGGCGACCAGCCGGACAGGTCGATGTACACCTGCGGCTTGTGGGTGGCGACCGCGAGCGCCTCGTCCTGCCAGGGGAAGGACGGGTGGGCCAGGATGATCCGCAGCTCGGGGAAGTCCACGGCGACGTCGTCGACCAGCATCGGGTTGGAGTACTTCAGCCGGATGCCGCCGCCGCCGGGCACGCCGGCGCCGATGCCGGTCTGCCCGGTGTGGAACAGGGCGGGCACGCCGAGTTCCTCGATGGCCTCGTACAGCGGGTAGGCCAGTGGGTCGTTGGGGGCGAAGGCCTGGATGCTGGGGTGGAACTTGAAGCCGCGGACGCCGTGCTCCTCGACCAGCCGCCGGGCCTCCCGGACGCCCGCGCGGCCCTTGTGCGGGTCGATGCCGGCGAACGGGATCAGCGCGTCGGGGTGGGCGGCGCAGCTCTCGGCGATCTCCTCGTTGGCGATCCGGGGGTGGCCGGTGGCGTGTTCGGCGTCGACGGTGAAGACAACGGCGGCCATCCGCCGCTCGCGGTAGTGCTCGGCCATCTCGTCGATGGTGGGCTGCCGGTGGCCGTGGGCCTTGAAGTAGGCCTCGGAGGCGCCGAACAGCTCGGGGCTGAGCGCGCCGTGGCCGTCCTTGGAGATCTCGGCGTGGGTGTGCATGTCGATGGCGGTGAGCCGGTCGACGTCCAGCGCGGGGGCCGGTGCGGGCGCGGGGGTGCGGTCGGGCATGTCAGGCCTCCGGGGCCTTGGGGGCGGGGATGCCGTAGGTCTCGGGCTCGGCGCCGACGCCGTCCTGCCACTGGGCGGCGATGGTCTCGGCGCTCCAGCCGCCGTCGGCGAGGGCGACGGCCTTCTCCTTCGGGTGGGCCCACAGCGCGAGGCGGTCGCCGCCGATGCCGATGGCCTGGCCGGTGACGTCCTTGGCGGCGTCGGAGGCGAGGAAGGTGATCAGGGCGGCGACGTCCTCGACGGTGCCGAGGCCCTCCTCCTTGCGCAGCCAGTCGGGCAGCGGGTTGCCGGTGCGCTCGGCCTCCTCGATGACGGGGGCGAAGGCCGGGATGGTGCGGGTCATCTCGGTGGCGGCGACCGGGACGACGGCGTTGACGGTGATGTCGGCGCGGGAGAGCTCCATGGCCCAGGTGCGGGCCATCGCGACGATGCCGGCCTTGGCGGCGGCGTAGTTGGTCTGGCCGAAGTTGCCGCGCTGGCCGGCCGGGGAGGAGATCAGGACGAGGCGTCCGCCGGTGCCCTGCTCGCGCATCCGGACGGCGGCGGCGCGGGCGCAGGTGAAGGTGCCGCGCAGGTGGACGCGGACGACGTCGTCGAAGTCCTCGTCGGTCATCTTCCACAGCACCCGGTCGCGCAGGATGCCGGCATTGGTGACCAGGACGTCGAGGCTGCCGAACTCGGTCACGGCGGTGTCGACCAGCAGCCGGGCGGCCGCGCTGTCGCCGACCGCGGCGACGGCGCCGGTGGCGCGGCCGCCGGCGGCGGTGATGGTGGCGACGGCGGCGTCGACGGTGGCGCGGTCGACGTCGTTGACGACGACGGCGGCGCCGGCCGCGGCGAGGGCCTGGGCGTACGCGAGTCCGAGTCCGCGGCCGCTGCCGGTGACGACGGCGACCTTGCCCTGGAGATCCATGAGGGTGCACCTCTCGTAGGGGGTGATGGGG
This sequence comes from Kitasatospora sp. NPDC048365, assembly GCF_043200835.1. NCBI lineage: Bacteria > Bacillati > Actinomycetota > Actinomycetes > Kitasatosporales > Streptomycetaceae > Kitasatospora > Kitasatospora sp. NPDC048365. Next base: position 17,085 of record NZ_JBICYJ010000005.1, on the reverse strand, counting down.
TGGGGGAGGGTCAGGATCGACAGGAATCCTGATGAACGGCAGTGTGGTCAATCATCAGGATTCCTGTCAATGCCCTAGGCTTGGCCTCGCCGCCGCACCGGCGGCGGACGGCGAAGGGAACGAGATGGACCGACCTGCAGTGACCGGCACCTCGCTGCTGTACCTGGTCAAGAGGACCGAGCTGGCGGTGCGCGCCCGGCTCGACGAGCTGTTCAAGCCCGCCGGCATCACGGCGCTGCAGTACACCGCGCTCACCGTGCTGGAGCGCCACGACGGCATCTCGGCCGCCCAGCTGGCCCGCGACTCCTTCGTCACGGCCCAGTCGATGGCCGACATGGTCCGCGCCCTGGAGACCCGCGGGCTGATCCGCCGCGAGCCCAACCCCGGCAACCGCCGCGAGCGCCTGGTCCTGCTCGCCGAGCCCGGCCGGCGGCTGCTCGCCGAGTACGCCGGACCGGCCCGGGAGCTGGAGGCGCGGATGGTCGCCGACCTCACCGCCGAACAGGTCGACGGCTTCCGCGAGGCCCTGAACGCGGCCTGGCGCGCCCTGTCCTGAGCCGTAGGTGGCCCCTCCCCACCCGGGGCCACCTACGAAGGGGGTCAGTCCAGCGCGTACATCCGGATGACGACCGCACTGTCGCCGTCCGGGCGGGCGAGGCCGACGAAGACGGTCTCGGCGAGCCAGCGGTGGGCCGGGGCGTCCGTCCGGAAGACCGGTGACGTCCGGTAGTAGTGCCCGGCCTCGCTGACCTGGAGCTCCCCGTCGAACTGGTCCGGACTGTCGGCCTTCGGCACATAGAAGCCGCGGTTGACGATGTCGATCACCGCGCCGTCCTCGGCGCGCAGCAGGTAGCGCGCGTCGAGCTCGCAGACCTCCCCGCGGGTGCTGCTCCAGTCGCCCCCGCCGGGCAGCACCTCCCCGCGCAGCAGGGGCCCGTCGACGCTGCCGCCGGTGATCGGGGTGAATTCGGTGACCTCGCCGTCGCCGTGGCCGATGTGCAGCGTCTCGGCCACCTCCGCCCGGATCTCGAAGGCGAAACGCAGGGCCGGGGTGAAGGACATGAGGGTTCTCCAATGCCTCGGTGCCGGCTCTTGACTCGCCGGCTCACCAGATGCGAGCGTGACATGCAACAACGTTATATGACGTTAGTTTACGACGTCTCGTCGTCCGCGCTCCCCCCTTCTCACGAGCGCCCCTCCCCCTCACTCCTCCTTGACAGGAGCACAGCCATGGCTGCGAAGAAGTCGGTGCTGACGCTGCTCACGGGCCTCGCCCTGCTGGCCGCCACCGCCTGCACCTCCACCCCCACCGGCGGCGACGCCGCCCCCGGGGCCGCGCACCTCACCACCACCACGACGGCGGGCGACGCCGACCTCGACAAGGTCACCTGGGCACTCCCCTACGGCGAGCCGACCACCCTGGACCCGGCGAAGATCGGCGACTACTCCCCGCAGACCGTCGAGGCCAACCTCTGCGACACCCTGACCCGGACGAACGCGGACTTCTCACTGAGCCCCGGCCTCGCACAGAAGGTCACCTGGACCGACGAGCACACCCTGGTCCTCGACCTGCGCTCCGACGTGACCTTCTGGGACGGCTCCCCGATGACCCCGCAGGACGTCGTGTACAGCCTGGAACGCCAGCGCGACCCGAAGACCCAGGCGCTGTACGGCAACTACCTCGCCGCCGTCACCGCGATCACCGCCACCGGCCCGCACCAGGTGACGCTCACCACCAGGAGCTACGACCAGACGCTCCCCAAGGCGCTCTCCACCTCCTTCGGCGCGGTGAACCAGCGCGCGTACACCGAGAAGGCCGGCGCCGCCTACGGCACCGCCAAGGGCGGCCTGATGTGCACCGGGCCGTTCAAGCTGGGCTCCTGGGAGTCCGGCAGCGGCATCACCCTGGAACGCAACACCGCCTACTGGGACGCCGCGCTGAAGCCCAAGGCGCACCAGGTCCTCTTCCGGTTCATCACCAACAGCAACACGCTGACCGGCGCCCTGCTCTCCGGCGAGGTGGACGGCACCTACGAGCTCCCGCCGAGCAGCGCCACCGCGCTCGCCCGGACCGGCAACGGCGCGATCCACCTCGGCCCGTCCACCCAGAACGTGTTGCTCATCCCGGCCAACGCCGACTCCCCCGCCACCGACCACCGGCGCCTGGACGCGCTCTCCCAGGTGATCGACCGCGAGGCACTGATCAAGAACGTCTTCGGCGGCGACGCCACCCCGCTGAAGTCGCTCGTCCCCCCGGCCACCTGGGGCGGCGACCAGGCCGCCGCCACCTTCGACGCCGCCTACCAGGCGCTGCCCGCCGTACCGACGCCGGACACCGCCAGGGCCAAGGAGCTCGCCCAGCAGGCCGGCCCGCTCACCCGCCCGCTGACCGCCGCCATCCCGGCGGGCGACCAGCGCTCGCTCCAGGCGATGACCTTCATCCAGGCCGCGGGCAAGAAGATCGGCATCGACATCGAGATCAAGCAGCTGCAGCCCACCGAGATGTCCTCGCTGTTCTACGACCCGTCCGTCCGCAAGAGCCTCGACCTGGTGCTCACCTTCGGCTACGTCACCATGCCCGACCCGGCCTCGTACGTCGCCGAGATGGTCACCCCGCGCGGCATCTTCAACTGGACCGGCTACGACAACGCCGAGGTGACCCGCCTGCTCGACCGGGCCCGCACCGCCACCGACCCGACCGCCTCCGCCACCGCGTACGCCGCCGCCCAGGCGCTGTTCACCCCCACCGCCCCGGCGGTCTACCTGGCCACCACGCACGAGCGGATGTTCATGAACAAGCGCCTCTCCGGCGCGCCGACCTCCTTCGCCTACATGGGCATGCCGTGGGCCGCCGCCCTCGGCGGCACCGGCAAGTAGCCCGCCCGTACGAACACCCGCGCCCCCGGCGGTCCTGCCGACCGCCGGGGGCGCGGCGCGCCCGCCCTTCCCCCGCTCCCGGAGGCCCCCCGATGTCCCTGTTCGACCAGGCACTGCACGAACCGCCACCGAGGTTCGACGCCGCCGCCCACCCCTCCCTCACCCGGCTGCGCCGCACCACCCGCCGGCTCCGGCGCCGGCTGCTGGCCGCCAACGCCGCCGCCGCACTCCTGGCCGCCCTCGCCCCACTGGCCGGCGGCGGCCTCGCCACCCCGCTGCTGGGCGGCTACACCGTCGGCATGCTGCTGCTCAGCCTCCAGGTCGCCACCCTGCTGGGCTCCGCCGCCTGGTACGAACGCGCCTGCCGCACCCACGGCGACCCGCACGCCGACGCCCTCGCGGCGGCCGCGCACGGCCACGGGAGAGGGGTCCGACCGTGACCGGCTCCCCCGTCGTCCTCCTCGCCGCCGGCCAGGGCTCGCTGCTCTCGCCGCTGACCGCCTTCCTGGTGGTCATCTGCCTCTGCTTCCTGCTCTGCCTGGTCGCCGGCGTCGCCAACGACACCGCCGCCGACTTCTGGACGGCCGAGCGCTCGATGCCCGCACTGCGCAACGCCCTCGCACTGTGCGGCGACTACCTCCCCGCGACCGCCCTGCTCAGCCCGATCGGCACCGTCGCCCTCGCCGGGTACGACGGCATGGCGACCGCCGCGAGCGCCGCCGCGAGCATGGCCGTGCTGCTGGTCCTCGCCGAACCGCTGCGCAACACCGGCCGGTTCACCCTGGGGTCGGTGCTCGCCACCCGGACGAACGGGCACACCGGGCGGGCCGCCCGGATCGCGGGCGCGGTCACCACGGTGGCGGTCTGCGTCCCGCTGACCGTCGTCCAGCTCAGGGTCGCGGGCGAGGCCACCGCGTACGTCCTCGGGTCGCGCACCCCCGGGGCGGCACTGGTCTGCACGGTCCTCAGCGGACTGCTGATCACCACCTTCGCGGCCTTCGGCGGCATGCGCGGCACCGGCATGATCCAGACCGGCAAGACCCTGCTGGTGCTCGGCGTGGTCGTCGCCGTCGCAGTGGCCGCCGGCGGCGCGCTGCACTGGGACCTCGGCGCACTGATGGACCGCTCGGCGATCGGCGGCGGCGGCGCGGCGGTCTTCCACGCCCCCGGCCTGCTCTTCGGGCCCGCCGCGCCCGGCCCGCTCGAACAGTTCTCGCTCTGCCTGACCGTGGCACTCGGCTCCGCCGTCGTCCCGCCCCTGCTGATGCGCGTCGGCGCCTCCCTCGACGGCCGCACCGCCCGGCGCGCCACCGGGTACGCCGCCGCCGTGATCAGCGCCTTCTACGGCATCGTGGTCCTGCTCGGCCTGGCCGCCGCCGCGGTCGTCGGCGTCCGCGGGATCGCCACCGACGACCCGCAGGGCAACTCCGCGCTGCTCCTGCTCACCGACACCCTCGCCCACGGCGCCGGCGGCCGGGTGCTGTTCACCGCGGTCGCCTGCGCCGTCTTCGTCACCGCACTCGCCTCGGTCGCCGGGCTCACTCTCGCCGGCGCCGCCGCCCTCTCCCACGACCTGCACACCGGGGTCCTGCGCCGCGGCCGCTCCACCGACCGGCGGGAACTCGCCGCCGCCCAGTGGTCGATCGTCGCGATGGGCGTGGTCGCGGTGGGGCTGGCCGTCCTGCTGCGCGGCTGGAGCATCCTCTTCCTGGCGTCCTTCGCGGCCGCCGCCGCGGCGTCCGTGATCCTGCCCGCCCTCGTCTACACCCTCTTCTGGCCGGGCTTCTCCCGGCTCGGCATGCTCTGGACGCTCCACGGCTCGCTGGTCTGCTGCTTCCTGCTTCAACTCTTCGGCCCGACCGTCTCGGGCCGGCCGTACTCACTCCTGCCGCACGTCGACTTCCACTGGTTCCCCCTGCAGAACATCGCCGTGGTGACGGTCCCCATAGGCTTCCTCCTCGGCTGGGCCGGCAGCCGCCTGCGGCCCCCGACCACCGCCGAACGCGCGGCCCACACCGACGCGGAGACCATCATGCTCGTCGGCCACAGGACGCGGTCCCTCGCGAGCGGCGCCACCGCGGAGCGCTGATCGAGCGATCGGGGTGCCGCCTCCGTTGTTCCCGTGCGAGGGGGATGCGGTCCGGCCCCTCCCCGGCGGGGCCGGACCGCAGGGCTGCCGCCTTCTTTCAACCCCGCGAGAACGCGGCAGCTCCTGTCGCCGGGCCCGTCCCACAACGGTTCCGGCGACAGGAGTACTGGGCGTGGAGCGGGACGGGTCAGCCGATGGCGACGTCGTCGATGAGGAAGTTCGTGGTCAGGTAGGCGTCCTCCTGGCCGGCGAACTCCAGGGTGATCGTCGTGCCGCGGTAGGCGGTCAGGTCGATCGTCCTCTGGACGTACCCGGTGCCGGCGTTGGCGTTGGAGTAGGTGGCGGCGGTGGTGCCGTTGACCTTCACCTTCAGCGTGTCGTAGGCCGTGGCGCCGGACTCCTGGGTGGCGACCTGGAGCCAGAACGAAAGCCTGGGGCTGCCGGTGGACGGTACCGCGATGTTGCGCTGGGACAGCGACTCGGTGGCTGCGCTGCCGTAGCCCATCATCGAGGCGTACCAGGATCCGCTGCGGGCCGGCGCCGCGGTGGAGGTACCGATGATGTCGGCGCTCTGGGTCCAGCCCGTGGCGCCCTGCTCGAACGAGCCGTTGACCAGGGCGTTTCCGGTGGTGGGGGAGGGCGAGGGGCTGCCCGGCGAGGACGGGGACGGCGTGGGGGTCGGGGTTGAGGTGCCGGGGTCGGGCAGGGCGGTGCCGATGGAGACGGCGGCCCAGGCCTTGGAGACGATGTACCGCTCCTGGGAGTTGGTGCCGTACAGGTCGGCGGCGGCGTTCAGGGTGGCGGTGCGGGCCGAGGAGTAGTTGGTGGTGGAGGTCATGTAGGTGGACAGGGCGCGGTACCAGATCGCCGCGGCCTTGTCCTTGCCGATGCCGCTGAAGCTGTCGCCGTTGCAGGGGCTGCCGTTGTGCGCGAGGCCGCCGATGGTCTTGGCGCCGGTGCCTTCGGCGGTGAGGTAGAAGAAGTGGTTGGCGATGCCGGAGGAGTTGTGGACGTCGACGGTGCCGGCCTGGCTGCTGTAGCAGGACAGGGAAGCGCCGTCGGCGTTCGGCTTGTCCATGCGGCGCATGAAGCCGTTGCTGCCCATGTTGAGCTTCTCGCCGATGTAGTAGTCGCCGGGGTCGGCACTGTTGCCCGCGTAGAACTCGACCATGGTGCCGAAGATGTCGCTGGTGGCCTCGTTGAGGCCCCCGGACTCGCCGGAGTAGGTGAGGTTCGCGGTGGCGGCGGTGACGCCGTGGCTCATCTCGTGGCCGGCCACGTCCAGGGAGGTGAGCGGGGTGTTGCTGTTCGACGAGGAGCCGTCGCCGAAGGCCATGCAGAAGCAGGAATCGTCGTAGAAGGCGTTCACCAGGTTGGTGCCGACGTGCACGTAGGCGGGGGCGCCGCGGCCGTCGTTGCGTATGCCGCTGCGGTTGAAGGTGTTCTTGTAGTAGTCCCAGGTCTTCGCCAGGCCGTAGGAGGCGTCCACAGCGGCGCTCTCCCGGCTGGAGGAGGTACCGGTGCCCCACGTGTTCGTGGACTTGGTGAATGCTCGGGCGTTCTGCTTGGGCGCCGTGTCCGGGCTGCCGTAGGAGTCGTAGACGACGGTGCCGCCGTGCGCCGCATCGGTGAGGGTGTAGCCGCTGCCGGACTGGGTGGTCTCGATGGAGACCTGGCCGACGTGGATGCCGTTGCCGGTGCCGGTGGCGCCCTGGTGCAGCTCGTACTGGTCGAGCAGTGCGCCGCTGCCGGCGTCCACGATCACCGCCTCTTGCGAGGCCGGGCCGGCCTCGCCGGCGCCCGTGACCGTCGAACGGTAGGCGAGGACCGGAACCTTGCCGACCGCGTACACCACCAGGGTGTTGTGGTCCGAGCTGTCGGTCTTCGCGTTTCTCACGTGCTTGGCGTGCTTCACCGCGGCGGCCGAGGCGTCGGCCGCCGTCAGCTTCGGCGCGACGCCGGCCACCGAGATCGCGCCCTGGTGCGCCAGGTCGGATCCGGTGACCTTGCCGTCCTTGCCGTAGTGCACCACCAAGTCGCCGCCGATCACCGGCAGTCCGCGGTAGGTGCGGTCGTAGCGCACGTGCCGGGCACCGTCGGTGTCCATCAGCACGTCCTTCGCCACCAGGCGCTCGTCCGGGCCGAGGCCGAGGGTGCGGGCCGTCGCGGCCGCCTCCCGGTCGGCCGAGCGCATCGCCTCGCCGCGTGCGTCGGCCGTCATGGCCTGGAATCCGGCGCCCGGTCGGGCGGACGGGCTGCTGGCGGCCGCGGTCGACTGGGAGGCCACCGCGGTCACGGTGCCCAGGGTCAGGGTGGCCGCGACAGCGGCTGCCAGGGCGTTCTTTCGGGACATCTCAATCCTCCCGTCGAGCTGGGGTTGAGGGGGAAAGGCCGCAGGACGCCATCAGGGGGTAGGGGAACGTCCTGCGGCCGGTGACAGCTCGACTGTGGCGATGACGTTAGGGAAGGCGGGGGGTGGCCTACATCGGGGCAATCCCTTGTCCTGGCGCGCAGGGGCCCCGCGGGCGCACCATGGCCCGATGCAAGATGCTCCGATGGGGGTGAACGTGGTTCAGGAGACGGTCGGCACCGTGCTGCCGGTGATGCCGGACGAGGCACACAGCACCCGACGGGTGGTGCTGTTCGGGCCGCCGGGGATCGGCAAGACCACCGCGGCCGTTGTCCTGGGGCAGCGGCTGGGCCTGCCGGTCCTGCGGCTGGCCCCGGGCCCGCAGGACACTCAAGTCCCCTGCACCGGGCTGCTCGAACTCGCGCTGGCCCTGCAGCCGCTCCCGGCCGCACGGGAACTCGCGACGGTTCTGGACGAGACCGCCGGCGAGTCGGAGTCCCCTGATCGTGCCGGTTCGGCCCTGCGGCTGCGCCGGCTGACCGCCGACGTGCTGCGCGATGCACCGCCCATGACGCTGGTGGTGGACAACGCCCAGTGGCTGGACCCGGCCAGTGCCGCCGTCCTGGGCTGGGCCCTGCGCCTGGCCCCGGACCTCCCCGTCGTCGTGGCCGAGCGCACCTGGCGGCCGGCGGCCGGCGGCCACTGGAGCGGGGAGGACGCGTACGCGGTGCGCGTCCCGCCGCTGACGGTCCACCAGGTCGAGACGCTGTTGTCCCCTTACCGGCGCACTCCCTGCGAGGTCGCGCGGATCCACGCCCGCAGTGGGGGGAATCCGGCCCTGGCCCTGGCGCTCGCCGAAGCCTCGGCCCCGCCCGCGGGCCGGGACGGCGGGGACGAGCCGGTCCTTCCGCCCAACGCCCGCCGGCTGCTGGGCGAGTGGCTGGACGAGGTACCGGTGCAGGTGCGGGAACTGCTGACGTTCGCCGCACTGGACGACCGGCCCGACCTCGCACTGCTCGGCCGTCTAGCCGGCCCGGCCGCCGAGAACCTCCTCGCCGAGGCCGAGGCCGCCGGGCTGGTCGACCTCGCTCAGGAGGACGGGGAAGTGCGGTTCACCGCCCCCGCGATCGGCACGGAACTTGCGACCCGGCTGCCGGACACCACGCGCAGGCTCCTGCACGCACGCCTGGCCGAGGCCAGCGGCGACAGCGTCCGCCGCGAGCGGCACAGCACATTGGCGGCCGACACCGCCGACCCTCGGGCGGCCCGGCACACCGCCCACGACGCCGCCCGGGCCGCCGGCCATGCCAGGCTGCGCGGCGAGCACCCGCTGGCCGCCGAACTCTCCCTCCTCGCCGCCGAACGCACCCCGCACGAGGACACCGGGCTGCGCACCGAGCGGGCGCTGACCGCCACCCGGGACGCCGCGCACTGCGGCGACCTCCCCCGCGGCCGAGCAGCCGCCCGCCTCGTCCTCGAACACGACAGCAGCCCCGCCCAGCGCGTCAGCGCCCTCGTGGCCCTGCTCGATGCCAGTGGACAGCGCCTCAACGGCGCGGACGAACTGTTCGCCGAGGCGGTCCACGAGGCGGCCGGCCGAACGGACCTGATCGCCCAGATCCTGCTCCGCCAAGCCGTCCGGGCCAACGTCAACGAAGGCGCCCCCGACCAGGCCGCAGCCCTGGCCGCCCAGTCCGCCGCCCTCGCCCAGGCGGCCGGCGACACCACCGCCACCGCGCTCGCCCTGACGATGCAGGCACGCGTCCAGCGCATCATCGGCCGCCCCGAGAACGAAGCCACGCTCCGCCGGGCCCTGTCCCTGCCGCGCACCGCGTCCGTCCCCGTCAACGCCACCCCCGAACACCTCGCCGCCCGGCACTCCCTCTTCGACGACCGCCTGGACGAGGCCCGGACCACGCTGCTGCCCCTGCTCGTCCGGGCCCAGCGGGACGGGGACGCCGAGGGCACCGTGGACATCCTGCGCAGCCTCGCCGAAGTGGAGCTCCGCGCCGGACAGTGCGCCCGAGCGCTCGACTACGCCGACCGCGCCCGGGCGTTGACCGAGCGGGCAGACCTGCCGCCCGCGCCGGCCTGCTACACCTCCGCTCTCGTCGAGGGCACCGCCTCGCGCACCGACACCGCCCTCGCCCACGCACGCCGCGGAGCCGACGCCTCCAGGCAGGAGGGCAACCGGGTCTTCCTCTCCCGCAACCTCTTCGCCCTCGGCCACGTCCTCCTGGCCGCCGGCCGCCACCGGGAGTCCCTGGACGCGCTGCAGGAGGTCCGGGCCCTGGAGGAGTCGCAGCAGGTCCACGACCCGTCCGTGCTGCGCTGGCACTCCGACCTCGCCGAGGCCCTCATCGCCCTGGGCAGTCTCGACCAGGCCCAGAACCTGCTGGACGACACCCGCCGCACCGCGACCGACCTCGGCAAAAGCTCCGTCCTCCTCTCCCTCGAACGCGCCCAGGCACTCGCGGACGCCGCCCACGGCGACTACGACACCGCCGCCCACCGCCTCACCGAAGCGGCCGACCGCCTGACCCACCTCCCCCTCGAACGCGGCCGGACCCTGCTGGCACTCAGCCACACCGAGCGGCGCGGACGCCGCCGCGCCAGCGCCCGCACCGCCGCACAGAACGCCGCCGACCTCTTCGCCGCCCACCGCGCACTCCCCTGGGCCGAAACCGCCGCACACGTCCTCCACCGACTGGAAACCGCCCCCGCGGACACCGGCACCGGCCCCCGCCTCACCTCCGCCGAACAGCGCTGCGCCGAACTCGCCGCCGCCGGGGCGAGCAACCGCGACATCGCCACCGCCCTCACCGTCAGCGTGAAAACGGTCGAAGCAACCCTCACCCGCATCTACCGCAAGCTCGGCCTGCACTCACGCGTCCAACTCGCACACACGGTCACCCCGGCCCGCGAGTGATCCGCCGGGGGCTCCGGCCGGCGGCGGTTGATGCACATGCGCGCCGGCGGAGGAGCGGCTGCGACCCGTGTCCTGCCATTCGGCACGACGCCGGTAGTGCAGAGAACGCCCGCCTCGGACGGGCGGATCCGGGGCGGGCGTTCTCGTGATGTGGGGTCAGGCGGTCCTGCGCTGCGGCTTCCAGCCGGGCTTGGGGACGGAGGCGATCAGGCGCTGCGTGTACGGGTCCTGCGGGGTGCCGAGGACGTCGGCGACCGGGCCGCGTTCGACGACCCGGCCGGCCTGCATCACCAGGACGTCGTCGCTGATGTGCCGGACGGCGCCGAGGTCGTGGGTGATGAACAGCAGCGCCGTGCCGGTGTCGGCGCGGATGCGGGCCAGCAGGCCGAGGATCTGCGCCTGGATGGAGACGTCCAGGGCGGCGATCGCCTCGTCCAGGATCAGCACCTGCGGCTCGGCGGCGAGCGCGCGGGCGATCGCCGCGCGCTGGCGCTGCCCGCCGGAGAGCGCCCGGGGCAGGGAGCGGGCCTGGCGTTCGTCCAGGCCCACCATGTCGAGCAGGTCGGCGACCCGGGTGCGCAGCGCGTCGGCGGGCAGCGGGTGGTGCAGGCGGACGGCCTCGGCCACGGCGTCGCCGATGCGCTGGCGGCGGTCGAGCGAGGAGTACGGGTCCTGGAAGACCAGCTGGATCTGCCGGCCGCGGGCCCGGCGCTCGCGCGAGCCGATCCGGCCGGGCCGGCGTTCCTCGCCGGCGACGGTGATCCGGCCGGCGGTGGGCGTCTCGAGTCCGGCGATCATGCGGGCGGTGGTGGTCTTGCCGGAGCCGGACTCGCCGACGATCGCCAGCGAGCCCCGGGCGGGGAGCGCGAAGGCGACTTCGTCGACGGCGACGAACTCGCCGTACTCCTTGCGCAGGTTGCGGACCTCAAGCATGGCTGCCGGCCTCCTCGGGCGAGGGCGTGTGCGGGAGCGGGTGCGGGACGTGGCAGGACGCCGTGGACGCGCCGACGGCGGTCGGCCGCGGCCGCTCCGCGCGGCAGCGGTCGACCACGCGCGGGCAGCGGTCGGCGAAGGCGCATCCGTCGGGCGCCTCGAAGCCGGAGAGGGGTCGGCCGTCGATGGTGCGCAGCGCGGCGCCGGCGTCGTCGACCGAGGGGCGGGAGGCGAGCAGCGCCCGCGTGTAAGGGTGGGCGGCGCCGCCGCGCAGCCGGCCGGCGGGGAGCTCCTCGACGGTCGAGCCGGCGTACATGACGGCGACCCGGTCGCAGACGGCGGCGGCGAGTTCCAGGTCGTGGGTGATGAACAGCATGGCCAGTCCGCGGGCCTCGCGGGCCTCGGCGACGATGGCCATCACCTCCTCCTGGGTGGTGACGTCGAGGGCGGTGGTCGGTTCGTCGGCGAGCAGCAGGCGGGGCTCGGCGGCGAGCGCGGCGGCGATCATGACGCGTTGCAGCAGGCCGCCGGAGAGCTCGTGGGGGCGTTGGCGCATCCGCCGTTCGGCGTCCGCGATGCCGACCTCGCGCAGGATCCGGGTGACCCTGGCGACCGCGTCGGCGGCCGGGAGGCGACGGGCGGTGGTGAGCCCTTCGATCAGGAAGTCGCCGATGCTGCGGGCCGGGTTGATGTGGGCCCGCGGGTCCTGGAAGACCATGGCGACGTCGCCAGCGCGGAAGGCCCGCAGGCGTTCGGGGGTCATCGCGGGGACGGACTCGCCCGCGAACAGCAGTTCGCCGTGGATCCGGGCGGCCGCGGGCAGCAGGCGCAGCACCGAGCGGGCGGTGAGCGACTTGCCGGATCCGGACTCGCCGACCAGGGCGAGGGCGGCGCCCTCGGGGACGGTCAGGTCGGCGCGGTGGACGACGGTGCGCAGCGCGCCGTCGAGCGGCAGGTCGATCCGCAGTTCGCGGATCTCCAGCAGGGGTCGGGGGCTCATGCGTTGGCTCCGAGCAGGCGTCGGGACAGGCCGGTGCCCAGCAGGTTGAACGCGACGACGACGACCAGGACGGCGAGGCCGGCGTAGAGCGACTGCTGCGGCTGGCCGGCGAGGATGGAGGGCGCCCCGTTGGACACCATCAGTCCCCACTCGGGGGCGGGGGGCCGGCTGCCGAGGCCGAGGAAGGAGATCGCGGCGACGTCGAGCAGCGCGTAGCCGAAGCCGATGGTGGCCTGGACGAGGACGAGCGGCAGCAGGTTGGGCAGCAGGTGCCGCAGCCAGATCCGGGCGGTCGGGGCGCCGAGCAGTTGGAGCGCCGACACGTACGGCAGGTTGCGTTCGCGGATCGCGGCGGAGCGCACCACGCGGGTGATCAGCGGTAGGTAGGCGACGGACAGGGCGGCGACCGGCGCGGCGAGGCCGGCGCCGAAGACGGCGGCGGCGAGGACGGCCATGATCAGGCCGGGGAAGCCGAGGACGATGTCCAGGGCGCCGGAGACGATCCGGTCGAGCAGGCCGCCGGACCAGGCGGCGGCCAGGGCGAGCAGGGTGCCGAGCGTGGTGGACACCAGGATCACCACGGTGGGGGCGGCGAGGCTGGCCCGGGCGCCGGTGATGAGCCGGGAGAGCAGGTCGCGTCCGGTGTCGTCGGTGCCGAGCGGGTGGGCCGGGGACGGCCCGGCGTTGACGCCGAGCGGGTCGACGGCGTTGGGGTCGTGCGGGGCGATCAGCGGCCCGAGGACGGCCAGCAGGACGAACAGCGCGACCACACAGCCGGCGCCGAGGGTGAGGCGGTCGCGCGGGGCGCGGGGCTTCGGCGCGGCGGCGGTGCGCGTGGGCAGGGTGGACCGGGCGGTGGTGCGGGTGGACCGGGTGGTGGTCATCTCGCCCCCTTCTGGGCGGCTCGGGGGTCGAGGGCGGCGCTGACCAGGTCGACGGCGGTGTTCAGGACGACGAACACCACCACGAAGATCAGCGAGACGGCCTGGACCACGGCCATGTCCTGCTTGGACGCGGCTTCGATCATCAGGGCTCCCAGCCCTCCGGTGCCGAACGCCTGCTCGGCGACGGCGGCGGTGGCGATCAGTCCGGCGACGGCGACGCCGGAGACGGCGAACACCGGGCCGGAGGCGTTGTGCAGGACGTGCCGCCGGATCACCGTCCACTCGGGGACGCCGCGGCTGCGCGCGGTCTCCACGTGCTCGCCGCGCAGCTCGGCGCGGACGGCGGTGCGGGTGACCTGGGCGACGTAGCCGATCCAGGTCATCGCCAGGGCGACGGCGGGCAGCGTCAGGTGGGAGAGGGTGCCGGCGAGGCCCTCGCCGGACCCGTACACCGGGAACCACGGGAGGCGGACGGCGAACAGCCAGATCAGCAGGACCGCGAGGACGAAGGTCGGCACCGCCATCGCGCCGGCGGTGAGGCCGGTGGCCAGCGTCTCCGTCCGGCCGCCGCGCAGCGCCGAGACGGTGCCGACGGCGATGCCGGCGGCCAGCACCAGCACGGAGGCGTAGCCGACCAGGGCGAGGGTGTCGCCCGCGCGGGCGCCGATCAGGTCGGCGACGGAGTCGCGGTAGACCAGGGAGCGGCCGAAGTCGCCGTGCAGGCAGTCGCTGAGCCAGTGCCAGTAGCCCTGGAGGAACGGGTCGTCGAGGTGGTACTCGCGGTGGATCTGCGCCAGCACGGCCGGGTCGGGGTTGCGGCTGCCGCCGACCAGCAGGGTGGCCGGGTCGCCGGGGGTGAGGAACATGGCGCCGTGGATGGCCAGGCTGGAGGCGAACACGGTCACCAGCAGCATGCCGAGCCGGGTGGCGACGTACCGGAGGGTCATCGGGGCTCCCCGCTTCCGGGCAGGACGGTCAGGCGCAGCCGGGAGGGGTGGGCGGGCCCGGTGCGCAGCGTCTGGACGCTCGCCCTGGGTGCCGTCGTGGTCCACGGGCTCTCCGCCGTACCGGAGTTGGGGAGGTGGTTCGGGAAGTCGCTGGAGGCGACCAGCAGCGCGAGGCGGTGGCCGGGGCGGAGCCGGTAGCCGGTGTGGCCGAGGGCGATCTCCAGCTCGCCGGGCCGGTCGGCCTGGGCGCAGCCGCGCAGCACCAGGCGGGCGGTGCCGTCGGGGGCGAGGTCGAGCAGCCGGACGAACACGTCGTAGGTGGGCGCGGTGCTCTCCACGTGCAGCACGGCGTGCGCGGGGCCGGCGAGGTCGAGCGGGGTCTCGGCGGCGGGGGTGGTGAAGACCAGCACGTCGTCGCGGTCGAGGGTGGCCCGCTCGTCGGCGTGGTCGCGCAGTTGCAGGAAGGTGTCGGTGGCGGCGGAGGGGACCAGGTCGTCCGGGTCGTAGCGCCAGTCGACCGTCGCCGTGGAGGGCGCCGGGTCGGCGCCGAGGCGGCCGCCGGGGACGGGGCCGGTCGCGGCGGCCGGGTCGGCGAGGTGCAGTTCGGTCTCCACCGCCTCCGGGGGCGGCCAGCGCTCGGCGGTGCGCCAGCCGACGTGTCCGAGCCGCCAGCGGACCCGGGGCAGGGACTCGGGCCGGGCGGTGCCCTTGAGGAAGACGTCGAAGAAGTCGGCGGCCGGACCGGTGTAGCGGTCGATCATGCGATCGAGGGCGGCGTCGTCGGCCAGGTGGTCGTCCTCCGGCCGGACGGGGGCGCTCTCCAGGAAGTAGTTCTCGTGGTCGATGGTGTCGGCGAGCAGGTACTGCACGGCCGACCATCCGGGGCGCCGGTCCAGCTCGCTGTAGTCCCGCATGTGGGCGGTGCCGAGGTTGTCGAACCAGCCGACGCAGTGCAGCACCGGCACCGGCCGCGCGTCGTACGGGTGCGGCCCGTTGTACGGGGCGAGCGGGATGCCCGAGA
Source organism: Kitasatospora sp. NPDC048365 (assembly GCF_043200835.1). Taxonomy (NCBI): domain Bacteria; kingdom Bacillati; phylum Actinomycetota; class Actinomycetes; order Kitasatosporales; family Streptomycetaceae; genus Kitasatospora; species Kitasatospora sp. NPDC048365. The sequence goes on along the minus strand of NZ_JBICYJ010000005.1, from coordinate 2,055 downwards.
CGATCAGGTCGAAGCCGGCCGAGCGCTTGCCGATGGCGGCGAACGCCTCCTCGTACGCGGCGGCGACCGGACGCCGGGTGAGGTCGACGTCGAACTCGTGGATGTCGTTGTCCACCCACACCTGCGCCTGGTAGGTGGCGCCCTCCAGCCAGAGCGGCTGCGGGCCGGATCCGGTGTCGTAGCCGGCGATGCCCGGCCCGTTGCCGGTGCAGGTCACCCGGGGGACGATCGCGCGCAGCGCCGGGTGCTCGCTGGAGACCGCCGACCACTGGGTGAAGCCGTAGTAGGAGTCGCCGAACATGCCGACGATCCCGTCGGACCAGGACTGGTGGGTGATCCACTCGATGGTGTCGTAGCCGTCGTCCACCTCGCCGGTCCAGCCGAGGGTCCGGCCCTGCGAGCGGAACTTGCCGCGGACGTCCTGGACGACGACGGCGTAGCCGCGGGCGGTGAACCGCTCGGCGATCCGGTCGAAGAAGACGTACCGGCTGTTCTTGTCGTAGGGCAGTCGGGCGAGGACGGTCGGCACCGGCCCGTCCCCGCCCGGGGTGTAGACGTCGGTGGCCAGCAGCACTCCGTCACGCATGCGCACCATGTGCTGCCGGGCGTGCGGGGGGACGGGCTGCGGGGTGACGCGCTGGACGGCAAGGCTCATAGGGGGCCCTCCAGGGAAGCGAATCTTTGGAAAACAACGTGATACAACAGCGTTGCATCACGCGCCGACCAGCGTCAACCCCCGGTCCGGCGAAGGGATCCGGCGCGCGACCCCGGTCCGGACGAGGGCGAGCGCCCGGGTGGACCCGTCCGGCCCGCGGCGCAGGGCGAACCGCTCGGACAGGACGGACACCATCGGCAGCCCGCGCCCCCGGAGCCCTTCGACGTCACCCCACGCTTCGACATCTCCCCACGCGGCAGGCCCGGGGACGGCGGGCAGCGGGCGACCGGGCGAGCCGGTGTCGACCACCTCGACCTCCAGGTGGTCCGCGCGGTGGCACAGGCGGACGGCCATGTCCTCGCCACCGTGCTCGGCCGCGTTGGCCAGCAGCTCGGCGAGGACGACCAGCGCGTCACCCGCCGGCACGCCCCACGCCGCCAGCAGCCCGGCGCAGCAGGAGCGCGCGCGGTGCGCGTTCTCGAGGGTGGCCGGGAGGCACAGGGCGGCGACTCGGCGGCTTTCGGTGCGCGGCAGGACGTCCATCGGGATTCTCCTCAAGGAGCGAAATCCCCCCGACGAGACAACGTCGTGATATAACAATGTTTCATCACGCGGTGTTCTGCGTCAACCCCCCTCTGAGCTAGGTTTCCTCCATGCCGATCGACGTCGACGAAGTCCAGCGCCGCAAGGCAATCGCCCAGGCCACCCTCGCGGTCGCCGCCCGGGAGGGAGCGCGCGCGATCACCATCCGCGCGGTCGCCAAGGAACTCGGCGGCTCCACCGCCATGGTCACCAACTACGTGCCCACCCGGGCCGCCCTCATCCTCAACGCCGTCCGCGCGGCCGAGTCCCGGTGGCGCGAGGACCTGGAGGCCCACGTCGGCGACCGCACCGGCGCCGACCGGCTCCGCGCCACCGTGGAATGGCACCTCAGCACCGACCCCGAGGACCTGCTCCTGCGGTCGCTCTGGGTCGAGATGCTCTCCGCCGCCCACACCGACCCGGCCGGCGTCGACCGGCAGGAACCCCGCGAGTCCCGCCAGCAGTTCCTCGACGCCTCGCTCACCGCAGGCGTCCCCGACGCCGCCCTCGCCGCCGACGTCCTCTCCCTGCTCACCCGCGGCTACTACATCTCCTCGATGGAGGAGCCCGGCTACTGGACCCCCGAACGCGTCACCCGCGTCGCCGAAGCCGTCGTCGGCGCCCTCGTCGCCGACTGACTGTGAGGATGTAGATGGCACCGCTTGGCGGTCTGACCCTCCGACTGACTGACACCCCGGGCTGTCCTTGGCTGGAATCGTCGGCCGTCCAGGCGGTGCCGCTCTGCACGCGGCCGGTCGGGCGCCTGTGACCTCATAGGAGCCCGGCCAAAGGTCCCATCACAGTCTTGTCCTGCCGCC